>LUJO01000049.1 GCA_001689405.1 Candidatus Homeothermus arabinoxylanisolvens
TATACGGACATTATTGACTGTATGCCATTCTTTATGGCAATTATATCTGCATAATGAATTGCACCACAAACATACTATCTACCGGCATTATCGCCGTTTAACAACCATGTTTTTACATTGACCCTGTTTTATACGCAAAATTCAGCTATTTTGGAAATGAATCGCCGTAATATGACGGTGACTTGGCGATAAATCGTTACTTTTGCAGAAAAGTAACGATTTTTATATGGCAGGAATAGCAAAGACAAATGCCGCACGCTTGCTTGACAAAGCAAAGATAAGTTATGAGCTTATCCCTTATACGGTGGATGAGAATGATCTTGCCGCGGGGCATGTGGCTGACGAACTTGGTGAGGATATCAATCAGGTGTTCAAGACGCTTGTGTTGCATGGCGACAAATGCGGCTACTTTGTATGTGTCATTCCCGGTAATATGGAGGTCGAACTGAAGTCGGCGGCAAAGATAGCCGGGGCTAAAAAAGCCGAGATGATACCTATGAAAGAACTATTGCCGCTTACCGGCTATATACGCGGCGGATGTTCGCCTATCGGTATGAAAAAATCATTCCCGACCTATTTCCATTCTTCAATCAATGATTTTGACCGGGTATTTGTGAGTGCGGGAGTCAGAGGACTTCAATTTAAAATAGCTCCGGCTGACCTTATTAAATATACACGCGGTGTAGTCGCTGACATAGCCGCACCTATAACTGACGAAAAATGAATACATTTGGACAGATATATCGCCTGACCACTTTCGGTGAGTCACATGGCGCCGCTATAGGCGGAGTTATCGACGGTATGCCTTCGGGCGTAGCTATTGACATCGATGCGGTTCAGCATCAGCTTGACCGGCGGCGGCCGGGCCAATCGTCAATTGTCACCGCACGTAATGAAAAGGACCGTATAAAAGTCCTTAGCGGACTTATGGAGGGCGTTACTACGGGTACTCCGATCGGCTTCATAGTGATGAATGACGACCAGCATTCCCGCGATTATGATAACATACGCCATACGTTTCGTCCGTCGCATGCCGATTATGCCTATACGGCCAAGTACGGCCTGCGCGACCATCGCGGAGGCGGCCGTTCGTCGGCGCGTGAGACTATCGCTCGTGTGGCCGGCGGGGCGTTTGCCATGCAGGTCCTGCAAAAATTAGGTATAAATGTTTATGCCTATACATCGCAGGTCGGCCATATAGAGCTTGACCGCGATTATCATAAATATGACATGTCGCTGATTGACAGTAACGACGTGCGTTGTCCCGATGCCGGAAAGGCCGCGGAGATGCGCTCGCTGATAGAGCGGGTAAAGAAAGATGGCGACACGATAGGCGGTGTCATAACAGGAGTGATTACCGGGGTGCCTGCGGGACTCGGTCAGCCGGTGTTCGGTAAGCTGCACGCTATGCTCGGAAGCGCCATGCTCGGTATAAATGCCGTGAAAGGCTTTGAATACGGCATGGGCTTTGACGGAGTAGGGTGCCGTGGCAGCGAGATGATTGACAATTTTATGGTCGATGCTGACGGGAATGTGCATACGGCCACCAATCATTCCGGAGGGATACAGGGAGGCATATCCAACGGTGAGGACATCTATTTCCGTGTGGCGTTTAAACCGGTGGCCACTCTGCTTAAAGAGGTCGATACTATATCGGACTCGGGTGAACCTGCCGTGCTTAAAGCGCGAGGACGCCACGACCCGTGTGTATTGCCCCGTGCCGTGCCTGTGGTGGAAGCCATGGCTGCCATGACCATTCTTGATGCGTGGCTGTTGAACCGTACCACCCGATTGTAGCTTATGGCGGAATTTTATCGAGATTTCAGCGACTTTATCGCAGAACGCTTCAAGGGCAAGTTACAGAAGATTTCGGTCAATGCCGGCTTTACATGCCCCAACCGTGACGGCACCCTCGGTACCGGGGGATGCACGTATTGCAACAACCAGTCGTTCAACCCCGATTATTGCTGTCCTGCGCTTTCTGTGACCCGACAGATTGAGAAAGGAAAAGAGTTTTTTGCCCGCAAATATCCTGATATGTCGTATCTGGCCTATTTTCAGGCTTATACGAGTACACATGGCAGTGTGGCCCGGCTCATGGATCTATATGGCGAGGCTTTGTCCGTAGCCGGAGTAAAGGGTCTGGTAATAGGCACCCGGCCCGACTGTATGCCCGACATGTTGCTTGAGCGCCTTGCTGAGTTAAATAAAGAAAAGTTTGTACTTATAGAATACGGCGCGGAGAGCAGTCATAATAAAACGTTGCGCCTTATAAACCGTTGTCACGACTGGGAGTGCACCGAAAATGCCGTCATGCGCACGTCCGGTGCCGGCATTCAGGTAGGACTGCATCTTATAATGGGGCTTCCGGGTGAGACAGAAGATGACATGCTGCTGACTGTCGACCGGGTTTCGCAATTGCCTCTGCAGACAGTGAAGCTGCATCAGCTTCAGCTTGTCAAGGGTACGCGTATGGCCGCTGATGTGGCTGCGGGATTATATGATATAAGACGTTATACGGTAGATGAGTACATCGACCTGTGTTGCCGTGTGGTAGAGCGTATGAATCCTGATATAGCCATAGAACGGTTTACGAGTCAGTCGCCCGAAGAATTGCTGCTTTATCCACGCTGGGGACTGAAGAATTATGAGTTTGTAAATCTGCTCAACAATCGGCTCCGTAAGCTTGGCATACGTCAGGGTACTTTGTTCCGTGATGCATATTGTCATGAGCGCGGTGCACAATAAGCCGCTTTCAATTGTTTATACCTACATAATAATCAACACAGTTTTATTTTATGCATAAAAGTTTTATCGAGTATATCCAAAGTTCAATAAGGAACAATTGGGAACGGCTTGCTCTTACGGATTTCAACGGGGTTTCATATCAGTACCGTGACATAGCACGTAAGGTAGCCAAGCTGCATCTGCTTTACACACATGCACGTATAAAACCCGGTGACAAAATAGCCATATGCGGCAAGAACTCTTCGCAATGGGCAGTAGCGTTCATAGCCACGGTCACTTATGGCGCTGTCGCTGTGCCGATACTGCATGAATTCAAGCCCGATACCGTACATCATCTGGTAGTCCACAGCGGAGCCCGGTTGCTGTTTACAGACGATGCCATATGGGAAAATCTCGATCCCGACTCCATGAGCGCGCTTGAAGGTATAATAAGGCTTACCGACTTCTCGCTTATTCATGACCGCAACAGTAGGTTGCGTGAGGCGCGCAAGCACCTTAATGAGCTCTTCGGCAAAAAATATCCCGAGCGGTTTACTCCCGAAGATGTGGTTTATCATAAGGAAAAAGATAGCGATGTGGCGTTGATAAACTACACGTCGGGCTCGACGGGTATGTCCAAGGGCGTGATGCTTACATACGGCAACATCTGGAGCAATATACAATTTTGCATCGATGGCCTTACGTTTCTTGATCCGGGCGACGGCATAGTCTGTATGCTTCCGCTTGCGCATATGTACGGGCTGGTCGTGGAGCTGCTTCATCCGCTTGTAAAAGGCTGTCATGTCTATTTTCTGACCCGTGTACCCTCGCCGCGTGTGATTTTGGATGCCTTTGCCGCCGTGCGCCCGAAGTTGATCGTGACGGTGCCGCTTATAATTGAGAAGATAGTCAAGACCAAAGTGTTCCCGTTGCTTGACAAGCCATATATGAAGGTCCTTATGAAAGTACCGTTTGTCGATGACAAGTTGCTGGCCAAGATTAAGCACGGACTTCTTGAAGCCTTCGGAGGCCACGTGCATGAGATAATAATAGGCGGCGCCGCTCTAAATAAGGATGTCGAGCAGTTCTTACGCCGTATCGACTTCCCTTATACCGTGGGATATGGCATGACAGAGTGTGGACCGTTGATCTCGTATTGTCCGTGGAAGAGCCAGCGTGCTCAGTCATGCGGACGTGTGGTGGACCGTATGGAGTGCCGCGTAGAGTCGCCTGACCCGGAGAATATACCCGGCGAACTCTGGGTGCGGGGCGCGAATGTCATGAAAGGATATTACAAAAACACCGATGCCACCAAAGCGGTAATGAAGGATGGCTGGATGAATACCGGTGACCTGTGTACCATAGATGCCGACGGTTACATATACATACGTGGCCGCAATAAGAATATGATACTCGGACCTTCGGGGCAGAACATATATCCTGAAGAGATAGAACAGAAACTCAACAACATGCCCTATGTAGCCGAGTCTATCGTTATTGAAGACAAAGGCAAACTCGTAGCGCTTATTTATCCGGATATGGAGGCCGCTACAAAGGCCGGTATCGCCATGGGGAATATCGATGCCGTGATGAAAGAAAATATTGCCGCGCTTAACAAGGAGTTGCCTGCATATTCACAGATCTCGAACTTCAAAATTCACTATCAGGAATTTGAGAAGACCCCGAAGCGGTCGATAAAGCGTTATCTTTATCAGCGCCCCGATTAACCCCGCTACAAGGTGATAATAAATGACTGTAAAACGGCCAATGTCGGTAGGAACGCCAGTGCCACGGCGTCCGGCTGCGACCCGTATGGTCTTCTACAATTGTTCTACGGTAGGCCATCCTGATTCGCGGGCGCCATACTACGGCACCACTACCAATTGTTGCATTTAGCACTTCAACCGGTTTTTGCCGCTAATCCGGGTTTTGCAGTTGACCCGATTGGTAACTCAAATAAAGGAAAATCTGACAGTCAGGCTATGCTAACTGTCAGATTTTCAGGCTTGAGCGGCAAACGAGGCTCGAACTCGCGACCCTCAGCTTGGGAAGCTGATGCTCTACCAACTGAGCTACTGCCGCAGTAGTTGATTTATGTGGCAAAGTTACAATATTATTTTTAATTGGAAAAGAAAATATGTCCAAGTTATAGATGCCGTGCCGATATGTGGGGTTAGACAATCGGAATCAGAAGTAAAATATGGTCGCAAGGGTTAAGATACAGCATGTATGTACAGAATTCGGGGAGACCGGCTGTATAAAACAATCAGGCCGAAAATCATTGTGATTTTCGGCCTGATTGTTTAAGAAGTCAGATGACTTTGCTGTATGTCTTAATTTTTAAAACAGGCTGTTGATGTTGAAGCGGCTGAACTCGAGGTCGGTCTTGGCTTGGTTGACAAGTGACTTGTCGAGCTTGAAGGCTTCGCGGAGATTGTTGTACACCATGTCGCTGTTGTTGGTGCGGGCACCGAGCACTGCGGCTATGTAGTAGGTGGTTGCATCGGGATAGTCGATACCGCCGAGTGTAGCTTTGGCTTTGCTGTAGTCCTTGGTGAGTATCTGTGCGAGGGCGGCATTGTTGCTCTTGCTGTCGCCAAATGCACGTATGGCGGAGTTGTAGTCGCCTTGCTTCATGTAGTATACTCCGAGAGCGTCAGCGAGGGCAGGTACGCCGGCTGCGTTGCCAAATTTGGAAGTGGCCTCCTTGTAGTTGTTGTTGAGGAGTGCTACAAGACCGAGGTTCATCTGTGCCTCGCCGCTTTCGGGAGCTATCTTGGCTGCCTGCTGGAAGCATGCCTGTGCGGCGTCATAATCTTGGTCGATGAACTGGCACATACCGAGGTTGTTAAAAGTACGGTAATCGTTGGGATACAAGCTGGCGGCTGTGTCGTAGATCTGAATACGCTTGTCGTTGTCGTCGGTAAGGGTGGCTGCGTAGAGAAGCTCGTCTACGGTAAGGCCTTTGGGGTTGACCTTGTAGATATTCATGATCTCTTCGTCGCTTTTGCCGATGACATCGATTGAAGCGGTGATGCGTGAGTAACGCAGCTGCGGCAATATCTCCTCTGCAAGCTGGTCAAATACCGACGACAGATTCTTTATTTCGCGTTCGCGCTGTTCGGGGTCTTTGTACATGGCAAGTACGCTGAGTATAAGCTCCTTGTCCTGAATGTTGCTTGCCGAAACGAGTTTCTTGAAGCCTTCCCAGTCTTGGGGAGTGAAGTCAGCTGTGAGTTCGCCGAAGTTGGAGATGTGATCTTTCTTGAGTTTGCTTTCCATATAGTTTACCGTGTTTTTCTCACGGTTTTCAGCAAGGCGGGTGTTGAGTTTTACACCACCGTCGGGCGATGCGTATGACGTAACGTTAATCTCTTTGATTTCGCGTCGGCTGTCATCGTTGGCTTCCACAAGTTCCTTGTGGAGGTTCTGCATCTCGGCTGAGCGCAACTGTCCGTCGCGTATATTGGCTTGGTTTATGAGGAACTTGATGTCGGCATCATATTTCTCATTGATCACGCGCTGAAACTTGTCGGGAGCTATGGCCGGATTAACTGTGCCTACATCGGCGAGCGCGGCGGTAGCTACTACGCCGTTGGCCACTTTCACGCGGGGAAGCGCATACTGCTTGCTGCCCTGCTTTACGGTAAACGCGAGCGAGAGTTCGCTTGTGCGCATGTCGGGATTGTAGACATACTGTACGGGTATTGTCACGGTACCGCCGTTTTCGAAGTTTACCACAGGATTGTTGCCTCTTACTTTCTCGCCTTGGAAAGTGTAGGGCGCTGAAGCCACTTCCATACCTCCGAATTCAAGGTAGGGGGTTACGGTAACTTCGGCGTTCTTAACGAAAAACTTGCCGGGAATGTTTCCGGTAACAGTTGCGGGCACTTTGTCGCCCACTACTTCCAGAGGATTGGGGTTGACCGTAAAGTAGTCGGCCTTGAATTGGTTCATCTTCTTGCCGCAACCGGTGAGAAGAAGCGCTGTCCCCAGTACCACTGAATAGCATAATTTGCTGTTCATGATAATAATGTTAATATTTTAATGTTGGAATATATCTATTGCACTACAAATATACGACTTTTTAGAAAAAGAAATGCTATATTTGTGAAAATTACATTTACATCAATCATGAATAACATTTTTTTGCGTCGTAGTGCCGTTGTTCTGGCAGCCTGTGCCTGTTCTGTGGCTGTCTGCGGCGAAACAAAGACCAATGCCGGTACGGCATATCTGCTGTCGCAGAGCAAGGACATGAGTCAGGATTTTTCTGACCTGAGCAATACTTATTTTTTTGTAGACAGTCTTGTGGATTTTAATATGTCTACAGGTGACGGAGTAGTTGAGTGGAAGCGTCATCAACTGATGCCTCGTCAGGCTTTCAATGCCAATACATATCTGCATCAACCCTTGAAGTCGCTTGACTTTCCCGATACGGCATATCCGCAGGATCCGCGCCTGAAGTTCAGCGTGGAGCCTGTCAACGCCCGTACGTTGAGAGTGAAGGTCCTGACTTCACCCGTGGCCTCGGCCGACAATGACAGCATCTCGGTCATGCTTGACGGAAAACCGGGCCATGACGCCTCGCAGTGGACCGTCACCCGTGAGGGACGTGACATTATATACAAATCGCCCTACGGTGAATTGCGCATCAATGCCTATCCGTGGCGACTGATACTTAAAGACGCCGACGGTACAGTGCTCACACAGACCCGCGTATGGAGCGACAACGACAGCACGCAGATAAAAGTGCCTCCATTCAGTTTCATAAAGCGGGGCAGCGATAACTCACGCAGCATTAACCCCGTGTGGTCGCTCGCTCCCGGCGAGAGGATTTACGGACTCGGCGAGTCGCCCACACCCCTTAATAAGGCCGGTCAGAAACTCAACCTGTTTGTCACTGACCCGCAGGGCCCGGAAAGTACCGATATGTACAAGCCGGTGCCGTTCTTCTTCAGCAACCGAGGCTACGGCATGTTCATGCACACTTCGGCTCCTGTGACGGTCGATATGGGGCGTAGTTATATAGGCGCCAACAAACTGTTTATGGCCGATGAGGATATGGACATGTTTATATTTTTCGGCGAGCCGAAGGATATTTTGTCGGAATACACCGACATTTCGGGGCGTCCCGATATGCCGCCGCTGTGGTCGTTCGGTACATGGATGAGCCGTATATCATATTTTACAGAGGATGAAGGCCGTGAGATAGCCCGTAAACTTCGTGAGAACAAAATTCCGGCCGACGTTATTCATTTCGACACCGGATGGTTTGACGTTGACTGGCAGTGTGACTATGAGTTTTCGCCCGAGCGGTTCAAGAACCCGAAAAAAATGATAAGCGACCTGCGTAAGGATGGTTTTCATATAAGTTTGTGGCAATTGCCATATTTTGTACCCGGAAACAAATATTTCGGTGAGCTGGTAGATAAGGGCCTTGCCGTGAAAAACGGCAAAGGTACGCTCCCTTACGAGGATGCGGTGCTCGATTTTACCAATCCTGCTACGGTAGAGTGGTATCAGGACAAACTTGCCGGACTGTTGAAGATGGGGGTAGGGGCCATTAAGGTCGATTTCGGCGAGGCCGCGCCTGTAGAGGCTGTATATAACAATGGACGTACCGGGTGGTATGAACACAATATCTATCCTGTCAGATATAACAAGGCTGTAGCCGATATTACGAAAAAGGTAAACGGAGAGAATATAATATGGGCTCGCTCGGCTTGGTCGGGGAGCCAGCGTTATCCGCTTCACTGGGGCGGTGATGCCGCGTCTACCAATACCGGCATGCAGGGCACGGTTCGCAGCGGTCTGTCGCTCGGACTGTCGGGCTTCTGCTTCTGGAGCAATGACATAGGCGGGTTCGTGACAAGTACGCCCGAAGAGCTTTATCGCCGTTGGCTTCCTATGGGCTTCCTTACTTCTCACAGCCGTGCCCACGGAGCGCCGCCGACCGAACCGTGGCTGTACGACAACAAGGATTTTGTCGATTATTTCCGCAAAAGCGCCGAATTGAAGTATTCCCTTATGCCATATATATATACGGAGGCCAAAGAGTGTATCGATAACGGATGGCCTATGTTCCGCGCTCTTTTGCTTGAATTCCCCGATGATCCCGGAGCATGGCAGATTGAGGACCAGTACATGTTTGGTTCGCAAATTATGGTGGCTCCGCTGTTTGAAACCGGATTTGAGCGCGACGTATATCTGCCCGGCAAGGGTAAGTGGATCGATTACCAGACCGGGAAGGCTTATGCTCCGGGATGGAACCGCATAAAGGCTGACGGTGAGCTTCAGTGTGTGATACTGGTAAAAGACGGAGCCGTGATTCCTCACGTGGCTCCCGCACAGTCTACCGACAAGATTGACTGGAAGTCGATTTCATGGAAACATTACGGCACACCGGGTGTTAATAAAGCAAGGCTCTACACGCCCGGCATGGCGGAAATAGAGGAAGTGACCGTACCTTGACGTGTGCGCGCTTCTCTGATTTCGTGATTAAGTTAAAAGTCACTATCTTTGTGGCGTTTTTATAATAAGATAGCTTATTGGATAAATGAGAAAATGGCGTATTGAGGACAGCGCTGAGCTGTACAATATCAATGGGTGGGGACTTAAGTATTTCTCCATCAATGACAAGGGGCATATAGCCGTGACTCCGCGCGAGGGCTATGCTTCAGTGGACCTGAAAGATGTGCTTGACGAACTTCAGGTACGCGATGTGGCTGCGCCTGTGTTGTTGCGTTTCCCTGACATTCTTGACAATCGTGTGGAGAAAATTTCGCGTTGCTTCAAGCAGGCTGCCAAGGAGTATGACTATGAAGCCAAGAACTTCATTATATATCCGATAAAGGTAAACCAGATGCGCGAGGTCGTGGAGGAGATCGTGTCGCACGGCAAGAAGTTCAACATAGGTCTTGAGGCTGGCTCCAAGCCTGAGCTCCATGCTGTCCTTGCCACCAACATCGCGGAAAATGCCCTTATAATATGCAACGGCTACAAGGATAACGATTATATTGAACTTGCTCTGCTCGCGCAGAAGATGGGGCGTCGCATATATCTTGTCGTCGAAAAACTGAACGAGCTGACTCTTATTGCCGAGGTCGCCAAGCGGTTGGGTATAGAGCCTAATGTCGGCATACGCATAAAGCTGTCGAGCTCGGGCTCGGGCAAGTGGGAAGAGTCGGGGGGCGATCAGTCAAAGTTCGGACTCAATTCGAGCGAGTTGCTTGAGGCCCTTGATTTCCTGACTAAAAACAAGATGACGAGCTGCCTTAAACTCATACATTTCCACATAGGCAGTCAGATAACAAAGATACGCCGTATTAAAAACGCGCTGAGAGAGGCCACGCAGTTCTATGTTCAGTTGACAAAGATGGGCTTTGATGTGGAGTTTATCGACATAGGCGGCGGTCTTGGTGTCGATTATGACGGTACACGCAGTTCATCAAGCGAGAGCTCGATGAATTATTCCATACAGGAGTATGCCAATGACTCGGTGTCGGCGCTCGTGGATGCCTGTGTCAAAAACGGTATAAAGCAACCCAACATCATAACCGAGAGCGGGAGGTCGCTTACGGCCCACCATTCGGTACTGATATTTGACACTCTTGCCGCCACATCGCTTCCCGTATGGAACGAAAAGCATGAGGTGGGACCAGATGATCATGAATTGTCGCGGGAGTTGTATGATATATGGGACAAGCTTGACCAGCCTCGGCTTTTTGAAAGCTGGCACGATGCCTTACAGATAAGGGAGGAGGCGCTCGACCTGTTTAATCTCGGTATGCTTGACCTGCGCACCCGCTCACAGATAGAAAAACTTTTCTGGTCGATAGCCCGTGAGGTAGGTGAGATAGCTTCCGGCATGAAACATGCTCCCGAGGAGTTGCGCAAGATAGCTAAGATGCTCCCTGACAAATATTTCTGTAACTTCTCGCTGTTCCAGTCGCTGCCCGATTCTTGGGCCATAGACCAAGTGTTCCCTATAATGCCTATATGCCGCCTTGACGAGAAGCCTACACGTATGGCTACCATTCAGGACATAACATGCGACTCCGACGGCAAAATATCATATTATATATCGGGCCACGGCACTACCGGCTCTCTGCCTGTCCATAATATAAAGGATAAGGAGCCTTATTATATAGGTGTATTTCTGGTCGGAGCCTATCAGGAGATACTTGGCGATATGCACAATCTTTTCGGCGACACGAATGCGGTGCATATAAGCGTATACAAGGACCGTTATGAGATTGACCAGATAATATACGGCGAGACCGTCGACGAGGTACTCGATTATGTTCAGTATAATCCCAAGAAGCTTGTGAGAAACGTGGAGACTTGGGTGACTTCCTCGATGAAGGCCGGTAAGATAACCCCTGAAGAGGGCCGCGAGTTCCTGAGCCGTTATCGTTCCGGACTGTACGGGTATACCTATCTCGGAAAAGACTGAAAAAACGTCCATATGTCACAACGTTATTTTATGCGCCTCGCCTACAACGGGGCGCCTTTTCATGGCTGGCAATCGCAGCCCAATGCCGTAAGCGTGCAGTCGACCATCGAGGAGGGCATGTCGCGTATACTCGGAAACGATGTGCGTATTACCGGAGCCGGCCGCACCGACACCGGAGTAAATGCCCGTGTTATGGTGGCGCATTTTGATGTCGTGGAGCCTTTGCGCGATATTCCTGTCTTTTTACGGAGCCTTAACGCCCTTACAGGCCGTGATATAGCCATAGAAGGCGTGTGGCCCGTGCATAGCGATGCCCATGCCCGGTTCGATGCCGTATCGCGTACGTATCATTATTATACCCACTTCGGGAAGTCGCCGTTCTTATACGCGCACAGCTGGCAGGAGCCTGCCGGTCTTGACTTTGAGCGCATGAATCATTGCGGCCGTCTGTTGACCGGTATTGATGACTTCACGTCATTTGCCAAACTGCATTCCGATAACAAGACCAATTTGTGTCGGGTCACACGTGCCGAGTGGCAGGATATGGGCGACGGCCGTCATGTATTTGTCATAAGCGCCGACCGCTTCCTTCGCAATATGGTCCGCGCCGTGGTAGGCACGCTTATCGACGTAGGCCGCGGCAAAATGTCGGAAAGCCGATTCATGAAAGTGGTTGAGGCTCGTGATCGATGTGCCGCAGGTACATCGATGCCGCCCCAACCGCTATTCTTATGGGATGTGACCTATCCTTATGACTATACCGCTCAGTATTCGGCCGCTTCCGAAAACATCGATGCCGCTTCCGGCTTTATGCAGGACTGTATCTGATAGTAGGGTATGCGTACGTTTATACTTCCCATTGCGTAGGGAGCTATGTCATACGGGTTGTAGTGAAACACGATGTCGTAGCCTTGCAGATAAAAGTTGTCGGTGACATATATACGGTCGGCGAATATGCCCTTGTCCTGAAGCTCTTTCATCGATGACACGCCGTACTTTGTCATAAGACAGTCTTTTACCGCCTGCAATACTGTGTCGCGGGCGCCCGTCTTGAATATGTCAGACAATGTTATTGTTTTCGCATTTGCCAAGTCATAATTCAGATAGTGCGATTCCGTAATGCCATGCGCACCTCCGTTATATGTGCTCGTCATAATCTGATACACGATGAATCTGGGACTGAACGTTATGACCGATGCTATGATGTCGCGGAGAAGCACTCGGTTGATTTCAGATGTCGGTATGCTGTCAACTCGCTTCATCTTGAACAGATCAATGCCTTCGGGGCGTTGGGTTGACGCTAATATGGCTTGGTCTATCGACACTGCCGTGGTGTCAAATATAGCGTATACAAGCGAGTCCTGTAAACGGCTTATATCATGCCGGCCCATGGCGTCAGGCCATTCTACCGCTATTTTTACGGTACTGTATACGGGTATGCTGTCGCCGTAACAGCTGTCGGCGCCTTCACACAGATAATTTCGTTCTATGGTCTTTACGGTCTGCTTTACCTCGAAATTATGTATTTCCGATGTCTCGCAGTCCTGTGCACATGCTTTTTTATCGGAGCATGATGATGTCAGGGCCAGTGCGATTAGCGCGCATGCGTAGGTGTAGTATCTGAATCTCATATGACAAAATTAATGATTTTATATTATTTAATGACGCTCATAAATTGTAAAATGTTCATCAACGGGCATCGCATGGTTGGGCTTGCCTTGATTTTTGTAACCGTAATGTAATATGCTTGTCGATACGGTATATAATATTAAATATGTGTAAAGCAAAGCCAAAAAGGCCAATATTTAGGCTAAAAAGGCCTATTTGCTCAAAAAAAGATACATTGTGCATTGAAAAGTTTTAGTATCTCGATTTAAATTATTTACTTTGCACTGCAAAATCGCAAATATCATTAACTAATTAATAAATTTAGAACTATGTCAGAAATTGCATCTCGAGTAAAGGCTATTATCGCTGACAAACTCAACGTTGACGAAAACGAAGTAACTGAAACTGCTGAATTCACTAAGGATCTTGGCGCAGACAGCCTCGACACCGTTGAGCTCATCATGGAGTTTGAGAAAGAATTCGGCATCACTATTCCCGATGACAAAGCTGAAGGCATCACTACTGTAAAGGATGCTATCGAATACATCGAAGCAGCTAAGAACTAATTAAACTCAAAATTTCTCTGTTTTTTAAATGGAATTAAAGAGAGTTGTCGTAACCGGACTCGGCGCAATAACTCCGATAGGCAATGATGTGGATACCACATGGACCAATGCCTTGAACGGTGTTAGCGGTGCCGCGCCCATTACGCATTTTGACGCCTCTAAATTCAAGACACAGTTTGCGTGTGAGGTCAAGGGGTTCAATGCAGCCGATCATTTCGACCGCAAGAAGCTCCGTCAGCTTGACCTTTATGCGCAGTACGCACTTGTTGCAGCCGAGCAGGCTGTCAAGGATGCCGATCTCGAAAACGAGAATATCGACAAAAATCGCGTAGGTGTCATAATCGCTGCCGGTATCGGAGGCCTTCATACCTTTGAGGAAGAGGCCGGATACTATGCGATGCACGAAGACATGGGGCCGAAATACAATCCTTTCTTCATCCCAAAGATGATCGCTGACATCGCATCGGGCCATGTGTCCATGCAGTACGGCTACCACGGACCCAACTATGGTGTC
The DNA here is from genome assembly GCA_001689405.1 of Candidatus Homeothermus arabinoxylanisolvens. GTDB lineage: Bacteria > Bacteroidota > Bacteroidia > Bacteroidales > Muribaculaceae > Muribaculum > Muribaculum arabinoxylanisolvens. The sequence continues at coordinate 13,874 of LUJO01000049.1, forward strand.
GTGTCGGCTTGTGCATCATCTACCAATGCTCTCATCGACGCGTTTAACCTTATCCGTCTCGGTAAGGCCGACGCTATAGTTACCGGCGGTGCCGAGGCTGCGGTATATCCTGCAGGCGTGGGCGGTTTCAACTCCATGCATGCATTGTCAACCCGCAATGACAGCCCCGAGACTGCTTCGCGTCCTTTCAGCAAGTCGCGCGACGGTTTTGTTATCGGTGAGGGATCGGCTGTGCTTGTTCTTGAAGAATTGGAGCACGCCAAAGCTCGTGGAGCGAAAATATATGCGGAAGTTGTCGGAGGCGGTATGTCGGCCGATGCTTACCACCTTACTGCCACACACCCCGAAGGCCTCGGAGCAAAGCTTGTGATGCAGAACGCTCTTGAAGATGCAGGGATGAAGCCTGAGGATATTGACTACATCAATGTTCATGGTACTTCCACTCCTGTAGGTGACCTCTCCGAGGTTAAAGCCATAAAGGAGGTTTTTGGCGACCATGCCTACAAGGTGAACATCAGCTCTACAAAGTCTATGACCGGCCACCTTCTCGGTGCCACCGGTGCGCTTGAAGCACTATTCTGTGTGAAAGCTGTGCAGAACGATATCGTTCCTCCCACTATCAACCATGATCCGGAAGATCAGGATGAGGAGATTGACTATAATCTTAACTTTACATTTGACAAGGCTCAGAAACGTACTGTCAATACCGCTCTTTCCAACACATTCGGATTCGGCGGCCATAATGCCACTGTCATTGTAAAGAAGTATGTAGAGTAAGAATCATACGATAGACCATATCGTTTATTTTAAGCGGGAGATGCCGACCGGCATCTCCCGCTTTTATATTTATATATGTATGATGAACCAAATTCTATAGTGAAGTGTTATAATAGGCGTGTAAAATAATCATCCAGTCTATGAGTAAATTTCTATTCGCTGTTGTCATTTTGATATATCTAATACCCGGATGTATAGCCGTGATGGTTCATAATAAAGTCATACCTGTCAAAGACGGTCAGACCGACATACCTGTCGATAGTGAGATTATTGGTAATAATCCCGGCGCTCTCCATACGATAGACAGCATATATGACAATACGTCAGTCAGCATGGACTATCTGCTTGTGAAGTATTGACGTTCTAATTTCCTATCGTTCTATTGATATTGTCACTACTCCTTTGGCCGGAATTGAAAATTCAGTGTCGGCAGTATCGATACTTGTTTTATTGCCCGCAGCTGTACATTCTATCTTGGCGGGTTGTTCTCCCTCCCATGACAGTTTTACTTTTTCTTTTTTATCTGACATGGAATGAAGCCTTAATTCCTTTCGGCGTCCGTTGTCAAGCGTTATGTAGTTTGTCATCTACTAAAATTGAATTTATAAGCGGGCCTTGTTCTCCTTTACGTATTTTTATGTCGTAGGGCTTTAATGCATATCCTGAACTTTTGTCGCCTTCAAGATAACGGAAGCTGTTTATGTTGGCTGTCGATTCGTTATTGACAAATTCTTCTCCGTTGAAGAGTAGGCTTACTATGTCTCCTGTAACCGGGTCGACTTCAACCTTTACTATCCCGTTGTCCAGTACATTTGGCGCTGTATGGGCTTTTGTATGTGTCATATCCGGTTTGCCTCTTTTTAGCAAATAGTCGCGGCATCCTAACGGAGCCACGTTCTCTGCATGAAAAGCGAGCTGTCCGTTTGTCAGTCGTTGTACTTCTGCCTCTTTCCCGTCAGAGTCAATGACTCTGTTGTATGTCCTGTCAATATCGGCCGGCAGTAGCACAATACCGCTTTTCGCATGGTTTTCGGTATTGAACACCGTTATACGGCTGGAACTTTTGTCTTCTATGGCGGCGTACGACATCTTGACCAGACTGTCGGTTAGCTCTTTTGCTCTGTCGAAGTAACCTGACTTGGACTTGAGTATCGGCTGTTGGAACTCGTCTTTTACCGGATCCATGAACGCCCATGTGTGTTCGGTGCTCAATATCATATTGCGCCATGTTTCGCTTGTAAGGTCGCGGGGTTCCTCTGCGTTGTCACTTAACATGCTCCATAATATTTCACCTTGTACGAGACGTTCTTTAACTTCACGGCTCTCTCCGGTCTTTTGTGCGCTTGATCCCAGCCCGTCAGTCCAGTATTCCGTGAAGTCGCCTTTCATTACCGGCAGGCTGTCGCCCCAGCGGCTTTCAAAAGCTTGCATTAGCTCGGTGGCGGTACATATGCGCAGATGCGGAAAGGCGTATTCCTCGTTCCAACTCTTTATTGCATCGGGCAGGTCGGTATCGATAGGCGTGTTGTCGGCCATGCACCAAGTCATCGGAAAGATGTCGTAAGGATACTCTTTGTCATTTTCAAGTTGTGGCAGCATCTCGTCGAGATAGGGGTCTATGAAGTTTTCACGCGGATTATCGGTCTTTATTATCGGAAACAGTTTGCTGCGGTCAAGCTGTCCGGCAAGCGACGGCCAGAAGTATTTACCCTTGATCTGGGCTCCCGGTGCGTAAGATCCGGGCTGAAGAAACAGCACTTCCGACTTTCCGTCAGGGCCTATCCATCGGAATGGGCGGAAACTTAGTTTATGGGAGGTGCCTATGCGCCCTGAACCGTTGAACAGCGACAATATGTAGTCCACGCCCATCATGTTGGCGGCAGTGACCGTGCCCCATGACATGCCGGGTATATCGGTCTGTACCATGGTCCTTATCGGTTTTCCCGTAAGCCGTTCGATCTGTTTTCCGTATTCAAACAGCTTTAAGAGTTCTTCATCGCTGCTGGCGCTTGTATTGGTATTCACGTATCCCGCGTCAAGCGCTATTGTGCCGTCTTGTATTGCCGTTATGAGTCGTTCACGTTTTTCTTTTGATTCACTTTTCATGTATCGTTCCACAGGCCATATCACTTCCGGATTCCATTTGAACCGTGCCTCCTCGGGATATGTCGCGGTTTTGGCTGCTAACTCGATTGCAACATCAAGATTGCGCTTATGGATAAACTCAACGTTTTCGTGAGTATTTGTATAGCCTATGTCGACATGTGAATGTGGATATATGTATACTGTCCAGTGACGCATCGCCGGAATGACGGCAGGGCATGATATGCTGTGGCCTTTCCATACAATGCTTGCGGTAATTGTGTCGGTGGAGGTGACGCCGGTCGCCGCAGGCAATAGTATTTCCACCGAGTCTGAGGGTAAATGCTTTATTTCCGTAATTTCGACAGTGTTTCCAGCCGCTATTTCTACTTTAGCTCCCTTTAGGCTGCGTTTGCCCGAATATTTTAATATTATTGAGCGTCCCGGTTGCCCGTCGGTACGTTTTTTGTAGTAGTTGTGTACTTTTATATCAAGCATCTCCGGTGATGTCGGTGATGCCGCGGCAATGGATGCGATTGCCACAATGAGCAGTGATGCAATGACTTGGCGCATCTCCTGTTTATGTAATTTATTACTGTACACCTCTCTGTAAAGACTTATTATATGTTTTTGCAAAACCCTTGATAATAAAGATGTGTTATTTTTTATATTACTAACCATAACACACAATACTATGGCTAAAAATGATATGACACACAAAAAGCTCGCTGCCCACAAGCAACCTTTGGGCATTGAGGCTCATCCCGAGCCGTTGGAGCTCCCGGCACATAAATCACCGTTGATGGTAGGCGCACATGCTGAGACCGTTGCCGCTGCAGGTGTTGCAGCGCCTGCGGCTGCATCCATGAAATGGGGCGTTCTGGCAACTATACTTGGGCTTGCTCTTGTTGTGGCCGGCTTCCTTTTCTTTGCCAACCATGACCGTCTTAGCGACAAGATGCCGCCTGTGGCAAGCGCTCACTGGCAGAAAGCTGTGAAAGGAGCCGGTTATGATCTTGATCCTGCCGGTGGTATATCGGGCAGTATGCAGGTTGACGGCGAGGCTGTCGGTCTGTATGACATGTCGGGAGGTAAAGCCCCCGAGTCGACTGCTGCCGATGTCGCTTCCGGAAAGGCGGTTTCTGACAAAGCCGCCGCTGTCGGTAAAGATGTTTCTGCCGCGACCGGCGCTGCCATTGACAAGGTCGTGTATCTGTTTGCCTACGACAGTTCGGGAGTGCCCGAAAGCGTCACCTTAAACAAGGTGGCTGACCGGGCTGCGGCTTCGGGCGAGACTGTTACGGTGAAGGCATACACTGACGCCACCGGCAATGCCGATTATAACCGTAGATTAAGTGACCGCCGTGCCAAGGCGGTGGGCGATTATCTTATAGCCCACGGGGTGGCCGCCTCACATGTGAATACAATGGGCATGGGCCCGACTAAAGCGTTTTCCGACAACGCCCACGACCGCAGGGCTGAGATAACATTTAATTGATACTTCTTCTTTAATATAAAATGGGGTACGCTATGATGAAGCGCATCCCATTTGTCATTTTGTCGTTTTACATGCACTGCAATTCGGACTGTGACTGAATTTTATGATGTTGAAATTCATGGTCCGTAAGTCAAATTTCAATAGCCGTCCTGTAAGCTGTTCACCTATGCCCGTTATATATTTTAGTGCTTCTGCGGCTTGGATGCTGCCGAGTATGCCCGGCACGACACCGAGCACCCCTGACGATGCGCTTGGCGGTATATCTTTTATCGGAGTGTTTACTCCGAAAAGACATCGGTAGCACGGATATCCCGGAACGTATGTGAACGTATATCCTCCGTACTCTTTTATAGCTCCGTGAGAAAACGCTATGCCGGTTTTAACGCAAGTATCGTTTATCAGATATTTTGTCTGTGACGAGTCGGTGGCATCCACAATGAAGTCGTAGCCGCCTGTTATGTCATATGCATTTGCTTCGGTCAGCAGCTCTTCGTACACAATTGTATTTACGTCCGGATTGATACGGGCTATTGTTTCTGCGGCTGACGTGACTTTGGGCTTTCCAAGTGCCGAGGTATTGTGTATGACCTGACGCTGCAGATTGCTTATCTCGACGTTATCTCCGTCAATAAGTCCAAGTGTGCCTACGCCGGCTGCCGCAAGATATAGCGCCGCGGGTGATCCGAGACCTCCGAGGCCTACGACAAGTACCCGGGCTTCGGCTAATAGCCGTTGTCCTTCTGTGCCGACTTCCGGAAGCATCAGATGCCGTGCATAACGTTCTTTTTGTTGCGGTGATAGTGTCATGTATTATTGTTTATATATTATCAAGTGCCTGCGCTATGTCGTCGATTATGTCATCGATGTGTTCCGTGCCTATCGACAGTCGTATCGAGCCGGGGTATATGCCCTGTTGGGCCTTTTGGCTGTCACTAAGCTGTGAGTGGGTGGTCGATGCGGGGTGAATGGCAAGTGACTTTACATCGGCGACATTTGCGAGAAGCGAGAATATTTTCAGTGAGTCAATGATGCGGTGGGCTGCATCGCGGCCGCCCTCAACTTCAAAGGTGAATATCGAGCCTGCTCCGTAAGGGAAAAAACGCTTGTACAGCTCATGGTCGGGGTGTGATTCGAGAGCGGGGTGGTTGACGCTTTTCACTTTGGGGTGCTTTGAGAGAAACTCTACGACACGCAGTGCATTGGCTACGTGGCGTTCTACGCGGAGCGACAGGGTCTCTATGCCTTGTAGCAGTATGAATGCGTTAAACGGGCTGAGGGCAGCTCCGGTATCACGCAGAAGTACCGCGCGTATACGTGTCACGTAGGCGGCTTTGCCGGCTACGTCGGTGAATACCGTTCCGTGATAAGAGGGGTCTGGGCTTGTCAGCTGCGGAAATTTGCCCGATGCTTTCCAGTCAAAATTCCCGCTGTCCACTATGACGCCGCCGAGTGACGTGCCGTGGCCTCCGAGAAACTTGGTCGCCGAGTGTACGACAATGTCGGCTCCGTGTTCGATAGGACGGAACAGGTAGGGCGTGGCGAATGTATTGTCGACTACCAGCGGAATTCCGTGGCCGTGGGCTATTTCGGCAAGCCGGTCAATGTCAATCACGTTGGAGTTGGGGTTGCCGAGAGTTTCTATAAATATGGCTTTGGTCTCCGGTTTTATGGCTCGTGCAAAATTATCGGTATCTGACGGGTCTACAAAGGTGGATGTTATGCCGTAGTCGGCCAGTGTATGTTCGATAAGATTGTAGCTTCCTCCGTATATGGTACGGGCCGCGACTATGTGGTCGCCGCTATGTGCGAGGTTGAGCAGGGCGTATGTTATGGCTGCCGCTCCCGATGCCACCGCTAATGCGGCAACTCCACCCTCAAGTGCGGCGACGCGCTGTTCGAGCACATCCTGTGTGGGGTTGGTAAGACGCCCGTATATATTGCCGGCATCACGAAGCCCGAACCGGGCCTCGGCGTGGGCCGAGTTGTCAAATACATACGATGTGGTCTGGTAAATAGGTACTGCACGTGCTCCGGTGGCGGAGTCGGGATTTTCCTGACCTGCATGAAGCTGAATAGTCTCGAAATGTAATTTTTTGTCTGCCATGATTAAAATCGTTTAGTGTTTGTTTTTTGACAAAATTACATGCTGTAGAAATATAATCCAATATATTTCGTGAAATTGGAATATTATTCTAATTTTGCATTTATGCCGGAAAATTACTCTTAAAACCGGTTTGTAAATATACTCGTATGGAAAAAAATTCTACCGCCGTTTCCCGTCTTGACGCTGTCGACATAGCCTTGCTTCGCGAGTTGCAGAAAAACTGCCGTCTGACAGTCAAAGAACTTTCGGCAGCGGTCAATCTTTCGCCGACACCAGTGTTTGAGCGTCTGAAGCGCCTTGAACAATCGGGCTATATATTGCGCTACGTGGCAGTGCTTGACGCCGACATGCTCAACTGCGGCCTGATAGTGTTCTGCAATGTGAAAATGCGTCGTATAAACCGCGACATTGCCGAACAGTTTGTTAATCGCATAGCGGAGATACCTGAAGTAACCGAATGTTACAATATTTCCGGAGCCTTTGACTTCATGCTGAAAATCCATGCCCCCGACATGAAATACTATCAGGAGTTTGTGCTCAACGTGCTTGGCACTATCGACTTCGTGGCTTCGATTGAAAGCACCTTTGTCATGGCCAAGGTAAAGGATTGCTGTGGCTTGCCGTTGCCTTCGCCCGACATGTGTCATCGTTGACGTTGCCGCGATTGATAAAGGAGAGAGGCCGTACGCCACACAGTCGTCACGGCCTCTCCTTATATCGATAAGATTTTATTTTCCTTCGGGAGTTTTGATGTTGCCCGGTTTGGCCGGTTCGTTAATCAGGCCACGGTTGCGCAGAAGGGCTTCGGGAGTCGGCTTCTTGCCGCGGAACTTGATATACAGCTCCATCGGATCGTCACTTCCGCCGGCTTCAAGAACATTCTCTTTGAACGCTTTTGCCGTTGCCGGATCAAATATGCCTTTTTCCTTAAACAGTTCGAAGCCGTCTGTATCAAGTACTTCTGCCCACAGATAGGTATAATAGCCTGAAGCATATCCGTCGCTTCCGAATATATGCTTGAAGTAGGGGCTGCGGTAGCGGTACTGTACCTCTTTGGGCATATTCAGTTTCTCGGCTACAGCTTTTTCAAAGCCTTCTATGTCTACATTTTCGGTATCGGTAAGTTTGCCCCACTGCAGGTCAAGAAGTGCGGCACCGGCAAGTTCCGTGGTAGTGAACCCCTGATTATGAGTGGCAGCCGCCTGAAGTTTGCTTATAAGAGCGTCAGGTATTGTTTCGCCGGTCTTGTAATGCTTGGCAAACATCTTGAGCATTTCCGGTTCCATGGCCCAATGTTCATGTATCTGCGAGGGGAGTTCCACAAAGTCGCGGTCAACGTTGGTGCCGGCCTGACTTTTGTATTTGGCACGCGATAACATGCCGTGAAGGCCGTGGCCGAATTCATGGAACATTGTCTCCACTTCGTCAAGCGTCAGCAGCGACGGGGTTTCGGCAGTGGCGGGAGTGAAGTTGCACACGTTGAATATAATAGGACGTTCTACATTGTCGCCGTCAACGAACGAGCCTTTGAATTCGCTCATCCAAGCTCCCTGACGTTTGCTCGCACGGGTGAAATAGTCGGTCATGAATACCGCTACATGCTTGCCTTCGGCATCTTTTACATCATAGACCGTTACCTCGGGGTAGTACTTGGGTGCGTCGGGCATCTCGGTAAATGTCACTCCATATAGACGGTTGGCCATCTCGAAAATGCCTTTGCGTACATTATCTATATGGAAGTACTGGCGTACTTCGTCCTCATCAAGATTGAACTTGTCTTTGCGCACCTTTTCAGCATAGTAATAGTAGTCCCACGGTTCGATGGTGAACGTGTTGCCCTCTTTATTGCTGAGCGCTTGCATTTCGGCTACCTCTTCCTTTACACGAGCTATGGCCGGCTTCCATATCTGCATGAGGAGCTCCTCAGCATTGGCTACGTTCTTGGCCATGACGTTGGCGGTCATGTAGTCGGCGTATGTGTCATATCCGAGCAGTTTGGCTTTACGGGCACGTAATTTCAGTATCTCGGCTATTACGGGGTAGTTGTTGTATTCACCTGACGATGCGAGAGTAGTGTAGCCCTTGTACATCTTTTCGCGCAGACCGCGGTTGTCGGCATACTGGAGAAGCGGCAGACGGCTCGGCGCATGCAGGGTAAACACCCACTTGCCGTCAAGGCCGCGCTTGGTCGCTTCTTCGGCGGCGACGGCTACGCTGGTTGCGGGAAGTCCGCTTAACTCCTCCTCATTTTCAACTACAATTGAAAACGCATTGGTAGCTGAAAGCAGGTTTTTGTTGAATTTAAGATACAGGTCGGCGAGTTTGCCGTTAAGCTCTTTGAGTTCCGACTTCTTGGCATCGTCGAGCAGAGCACCGTTGCGTACCATGCTCTCGTATGACTTTTCTATGAGCAGCCGCTGCGATTTGTCGTAGTTCATCTTGTCGCGGTTGTCGTACAGCACTTTGATGCGTTCAAAGAGTTTGGGGTTCATCGCTATCTCGTCGCTGTGTTTCGATACCAGCGGATAGAATTCTTCGCCGATAGCATTCATCTCGGGCGAAGAGTTGGATTCGTCAAGATTGAAAAATACGGCACATACTTTATCGAGAATAGGACCGCTATGATCGAGCGCGATAATGGTGTTCTCGAGTGTCGGTGCTTCCGTATTGCCGGCAATGGCCTCTACGGCTCTTTTCTGTTGTTCTATACCGGCTTTCAGTGCAGGCAGATAGTCGGCATAGGTGATTTTGTCAAACGGCGGTATGTCATAAGGAGTGTCATACTCGCTCAGGAACGGATTTTTTTGTTTATCCATCGCGTTGGTGATGATTGCCGTGGCTGCCGAAACACCTGTGATCAGCAGCGCCGAGGCAAGGATTAATTTTAGTTTTTTCATTTGCAAAAAAGTATAAGAAATTGGTTATTTACTCTTTGTTGTCCCGGATGAATGTGGCTGTAAGCGGATAGTGGTCGGAGCTGCGTATGTCGCCGCGTCTTATATCTATCGCCTTCAGGTTGCCACGATACAATATGTGGTCGATGCGGAAATAAAAACGATTGGTATTGTATGTTATGACGGGTCCGAACGCACAGTCGGAGTACGCGTCGCGCAGTCCGCAGCTTTTGATGGTGCGGTAGGCATAGCTCCCGGGCACGTCATTGAAGTCGCCTACAAGTATCACATTATCGCGTTGTCCCGACAGGAAGTCTTTTATACTTTGCGCCTGCTCCGCACGTGTGATGAATGCATTGGATAATTTGCCTATCAGGTCGTTTTTTACCTTTGTCAGTTCCGATTTGGTAGGCCGCATGTCTTTGTCGGTAAGGTCACGGTACAGTTCCTTGTCGTCGGGAGTAAGCCCTATCGACTGCAGATGACAGTTTATCACCGTAGTCGCATGGCCGTCTATGTTCACTTCGTAAGCGGTATAGTGTCCCGAACCCCAGTCAGGTTGAGGCGTGTCGATGACTTCAAACGGATACTTTGACAATAAAGTCTCGCCGGCACGGTCAGGCTGTTCCGTATAATAAGGATAAATGGCGGCGATAGAATCGCGTTGGGCTTTGTTGCCGTATGCTCCGGGACCGTGCAGGGGGGCGGCCTCCTGAAGACACACGATGTCGGCACCGCTGTTTATTATATACGACAAAGTGCGGTTGCCCCATGAAGGAGACGCTCCTTCGTTGTCGCGAAATCCGAGTACATTGTATGTTAATACGGAGAACTCTGTTTCCTTTTCTTCGGGAGTAAGAGAACCGAAATTGAAGTTAACCGGAAATATAGTCAGGAGAGGGCCGGCACAAAGCAGCAGTGTTATCCCGAACATTACGGTAAGGCGTTTTACGGCAATGAAATTTATGGCAAGAAGTATGGCCGACAGTATGACCCAGCCGCCGAATGTCATGTTGGCAAGCTGTGTGAGAGGAAATACACGTGGCGGTATGTAGCCTCCGTATGCGGCCAGCAGTGTACATAGCGCCACGAGCACGTTGATGCCCACCCATACTGCGAGTATGGATGATCTAAGTACCGATGTTATGCTTCTGCTCATATGTCTCTGTCTCTTTGTTACTTTATGCGTCGGCTTATGTCAAACAGCCGCTTTTTCTCTTCGGCGCTAAGTGCTCCGTAACCCGACTTTTTGACTTTGTCGAGAATCTCGTCAAGAGATGTCTCGTCGGCCTTTGACGATGTCTTGGCTTTTTCGGAAGCTCCTGAAGCGGTGCCGGTGCGGTATGAGGTGCCTCCCGATTGTCTGCTGTTCGCTTTGGGCTGTCGCGGAGCCGTCATGCGTTTCCACAAATTAACAACTGAATCAGTCATGGAGTTGAACGGAGCGGCTATATTGACGCCTTTACGCTGTGCTATTGCGTAAATAGCCCCGGTTATTGCTCCGCCTATGTGTGCCATATGTCCGCCCCCGTTATTGCCGCCCATGCTTAGCAGATCTATGGCTATCGTAATTATGGCAAGCCACTTCAGCGATATCTCGCCTAAAAAAAGAAGGCCTACTTTATAGTCGGGTTGTCTTATGGCTGTTGCCGTGACGATGGCAAGTACTGATGCCGATGAACCGATAAGAAGTCCGTAGGTGTCCATTGCCGCGTAGCCGGCAATAAACAGTGCCGCTCCGCCCAAGCCACCGTATATATATAGCGCACACATGTTTTTGGATGAGTCGGCAAGCAAAAATATCGATCCAAACCAATAAAGCCATACCATGTTGAACAGCAGATGCAAAAAGTCATACTGCGAGAACATATAGGTGAACACAGTCCATGGCCTGACAGCAAGGGCTGAAAGCTGCGAGGGCATCTCCACCAGACCGAGCGCGAGCTGTGCCGGCTGGCCGCTTATCGACAGTATGAGAGTGGCGATATTCAGTATTATGAATACCGCTATGTTGACAAATACGAGTTTTATGAGCATGGACCCGTATCGCCATTTATAACGCAGATTGTCAATAATATCCATTGCCTCCTACTATGCCTTTGCGTTTCCAGTGCAGAATGATGAAGAAGCCGAATATCATGCCGCCGAGGTGAGCGAAGTGCGCTATGCCGTCAGATGCGGAGCTCAGGCCGAGTGATAGCTCTATCAGGCCGTATCCGAGCACCATCCACTTCGCTTTTATAGGAACGGGTATAAACATGAGGTACAGCGGACGGTTGGGAAACAGCATGCCGAATGCAAGCAGCACTCCGTATATGGCTCCCGATGCTCCTACGGTGACGAGAGCGTTCTCAATGTTCTGCTTGAGGTGCATCAGCTCCACGGGCGATATGTATGATTTGGCCTGCTCCATGCTCATGCCGTTGGCGTGAGCGAAGTTGGCTATTATCATCTCTACGTTTTTGGTTATGTAGGAGTTCATCATCAGGGCCCATGTGAGTTCCTGTATGATGGCAGCCCCTATGCCGCATGATATGTAGTAGAACAGGAAACGCTTGCCTCCGAGCACTCGCTCAAGTGTTATGCCGAACATGAACAGAGTGAACATGTTGAAAAACAGGTGGGCTATGCCTTGTGTGGAGTGCATGAACATATAGCTTATCACCTGAATGACATTGAAGTCGGGTGCGGTGATGTAGTGGAGGCCTCCGTAACGTACGAAGTCTATGCCGAGTCTGTCGGGCAATACCATCATAGCCAGCCATATGATGGCATTGATTATAATCAGGTTTTTGGTTACAGGCGGTATTACGCCGAAAAATGAACCACCGTTTCTTATCATTCTCAAATATAAAAATGTTGATTTGCGTTTACAAATTTACTCAAAATATCCCGTTTTACACCCCTCCGCCAAATAATTGCGCCATATAGGAGCTATTTTTCGCATTTTTTTTGCAAAAAATATTTTTATTTAAAAATTTCACGTTATATTTGTAACATCTAAACGATTGTAAATCCATTTAATTTATCACAATTATGAACAAAACAGACTTGGTCAATGCCATTGCAGAGAAGGCTAACCTAACAAAAGTTGATGCAAAGAACGCACTTGATGCTTGCCTTGAAGCTATCGCAGGAGCATTGGAGAGTGATGACAAGGTCGCTCTTATCGGATTCGGTACATTTGCCGTTACTGAAAAGGGTGCACGCACAGGCATCAATCCCCGCACAAAAGAAACTATTAACATTCCCGCCCGCAAAGTTGTTAAATTTAAGCCGGGTGCCGAACTTGCCTCTAAGGTAAACTAATATTTCTTTAAGAAGTATATTTAAAATACTTGACCTTATCTGATACGACCGCTGCTATCGCTTATGCGTAATGGCGGTCGTATTGTGTACTTATAAAACAGAGGTTTATCCAAAACAAATTATATAGAAGATGAAATTAATTAAAGGATTTATTTTGGCCGCTGTCATGGTTTTTGCGGCTATGCCGATGTCGGCTCAGTTTCGTATCGGCCCCCGTGTAGGTGTGGCTGTCAATGACATGCACTTCAATAAGAGTGTTTTTGATGGTGACAATCGCGCCGGATTCACTGCCGGTGTCATGACGGAGTTTACCGTTCCCGTGGTCGGTATAGGTTTTGACTTGTCGGCCATGTATGTACGTCGTTCGGCAAAGTGGATGGATGGCAACGACATGGTTAAAGACAATCGTGACTACATCGACATACCTCTTAACCTTAAGTGGAAAATCGGAGTACCCCTCGTCGGTAAGATCATAACTCCTTATCTTACTACTGGTCCTGCATTCTCGTTCCTTACAAGCCGTCGTGCCATAAGTGACGCATACAAGAACAAGAGTGTAGACGTAGCTTGGAACTTCGGTTTCGGCGTGCAGCTTATACAGCATATTCAGGTGGGAGCAAGCTATGGTCTCGGTCTTACCAAAGCCGTGAATAAGCTTAATATAAACGACGGCAAAGGCGGTGTTGAAGGCAAGAACCGTTACTGGACTATAACAGCCGCTTATCTGTTCTGATAAACAGACTGTTGACATTATTGTCATATGCCGCATCAACATTGATGCGGCATATTTTTTTGTTATTTGGACAAAAGTATATAACTTTGCGGTCGCTTCGGTTCTCCATAGCTTAAGGCGAAGGAGATTAAAAGGGAACACGGGTGAAAATCCCGGACAGTCCCGCTGCGGTAATTTTCATATGGGGTCGGACATGGGCCACTTTTGTCGTTGACAATGGGAAGGCGTCCGATAGCCCCGAAATGAGTCCGAAGACCTGCCGGCGCTTAATTTATTAATGTTTTTCTTTCGAGGATGAGAGGACATAACCTATTGTTATCGCGTGTTTTGTGCGGTAGCCGTTCTTTGTTGGGAGTGGCTCTGCTTACTGTCGTTTCACCTGCATACGTGCATGCCGACACTATTACCGGCAAAGTGCATCGCATACAGGAAGTCACTGTTTCTTCCCGCCGGTCGCCGATAAAAGTATCATCGGCAATTCCCGTACAGACTTTGTCGGGAGCCGACATTTCGCAGCTCGGCATCCAGAATATGGCCGACGCCGTGAGGCGTTTCGCCGGCGCCAATGTCAGGGACTATGGCGGCATCGGCGGTTTAAAGACCGTGTCGGTGCGCAATATGGGCGCGGCACATACTGCGGTGAGTTACGACGGTGCTCCTGTAAGTAACTGTCAGGCCGGACAGATTGATATCGGTCGCTTTTCTCTTGACAATGTGGCGATGCTTTCACTCGCCGTAGGACAGAATGATGACATGCTTCAGGCAGCCAAACTGTATGCCTCGGCTGCGGTATTGGGCATACGCACCGAACGTCCGGTGTTTGATGACGGCCGCTCCTCGGCTTTTCGGCTTATGGTCAAAGGCGGGTCATTCGGCTATGTAAGCCCTTCATTCCGCTGGTGGCAGAAATTTAATGACAGGCTGGTGACATCGGTCGACGGCAATTTCCTTAGAGCTGACGGTAACTACCCGTTTAAATTGGTCAATGGCAAATATGTCACTACGGAGCGCCGCAATAATTCTGCAATAGATTCATGGCATAGCGAGGCAAATATGTTTTATTCATTCCCCCAAGCCGGAGAGCTTCAGGTGAAAGGCTATTACTTTTATTCAAAGCGCGGATTGCCCGGAGCTATAACATTATATAATCCGGTATCTACCGAGACACTATGGGACAAAAACGCATTTATGCAGATGCGATACAGCCGTCGCTTTTCTCGAAAATGGGAGTTGCAGGTCCAAGGGAAATATAACTACGGCTGGAACCGTGACCGTGAGTTCGGCCCGCAGTTTACGGGCGGCGTGTATAATGCCGTACATAAGCAGAATGAATATTATCTTTCGGCCACAGGGCTTTATCGTCCGCTGTCAGAACTTACTGTCGCTTTCGCTCAGGACGGTGTGATAAATACTCTTAGGAGTACAATGGTCGACTGTCCTTATCCTGACCGTTATACATCGTTGAGCGCACTGAGTATGAGGTGGCAGCGTCGATTGTTTACTGTCACCGGCACTTTGGTCGGCACATACATAACCGAAACGGTCAAGGAGGGTGAGCGCCCCGACGATATAAAAAGGCTGTCGCCGAGCCTTTCGGTCAATGTACAGCCGTGGAGCGATGAAATGCTCTTTTTCAGAGCCATGTATAAAAGTACGTTCCGTACACCGTCATTTAACGATCTGTATTATTACCGTCTCGGCAACCGTACATTGCGACCCGAAAAGGCTGACGAATTTGACGTGGGCATCACTTGGAGCCGTTCGTTGTTTCCGGCAATGGACTATATGTCGGTTACGGTCGATGCCTTTTACAATGACGTGACTGACAAGATAGTCGCTTTCCCTACGACTTATGCATGGCGCATGGTAAACTTCGGTAAGGTTCACGTGACGGGAGCTGACGTGACATTGGCTTCGGCATTTTCACTTACCCGTGATGTGAAACTGATGGTTTCAGGCGCCTACACATGGCAGCGGGCTGTCGACCTTACCGATTCTGACTCTAAAACATATAAAGACCTGCTGCCATACACGCCCGAACATAGCGGCAATGCGTCATGTGTCGTAGAGACGCCGTGGGTGAATGTCGGTTATTCGGTAGTAGCGGTGGGCAAGCGCTATTTTATGTCGGAAAACATACCGGCTAATGAAATTGACGGTTATGCCGAGCATACTCTCACTTTGTCGCGTGAGCTTGACCTGAGGAGATGCCGTCTTAAACTGCAGGGCGAGATTGTCAATCTTACCGACTGCCAGTATGATGTCATAAAGTATTATCCTATGCCCGGACGGTCATGGCGTATTACAGGTACATTTACATTCTAACCAATATATTTTAATTTATGAGAATCAGAAGTTTTCTATTGGGTGCCTTATGCACACTCGGTTTAGGTATGGTTTTGCCGTCATGTAGCGATGATGACAACGGATGGGACGATGGCGACTCTAAAGTTGAATTGCCTGACTCGCGGGTATACATTCTTAATGAAGGTTCGATAGGGATGAACAACGCCGGTATAGCGTTCTATAATCCTCAGGACGGCAGCATTATCGATGACATTTTCTATCGTCAGAACGACAGCGGTCTTGGCGATACGGGCCAGAGTATGATACGTTACAACGGCAGTATATATGTAGCTGTATACGGCTCCAATTACATAGCCAGACTGAATGCCGCATGTGTGCAGGAGAAGCGCACGCTGTTTTCATCAGACCCCGAACTGCAGGGCGGGGTGCGGTACATAGCCGCCGAGGACGGATATATCTACGCTTCGTTCTATGGCGGTATTATGGCAAAGATCGATGCCGCTACACTTGAAGTAAAGGCTAAACTTAAAGGTCTCGGCGCTAATCTTGAAGGTGTGGTTATATGCGATGACAACCTTTATGTAGCCAATTCTTATGAGATTGTCTTCAATCCGGCAACCAATAAAAACGATTATGTATATAAAAAGGAGGTCAAGGTCATAGACCTGAAGACTTTCTCGCTTAAAGAGACGTTGACAGTGGCTCAGAACCCCAACAAGCTTGTCGAGGAGGATGATAATGTGTTCTTGATTTCATGGGACTATTTTGACGAAAGCTACGTATTGCAGCGTATTGAGCCAAAGAGCAATAATAAAGTGAGCAAAATCGGTTATGCCACTGACATGGCTGCCGGCGACGATGTAATCTATCTTGTTGATTCGCGTACCGACTGGAGTACCCGTACCACTACCAATACTTTCAGCTACTATGACATAAATGCCGGTCGCCTTGTAGGCACATCATTCTTGAAAGACGCTCCTGCCGAGCTTACTTCCAAGAGTATATCCATGATGGCTGTCAGTGAGGAGAACGGTGACATATATATAGGTACTACCGTATGGGCTGAGGGTAACGGCACTATGTACCGCTTCAGAAAGGACGGTACGTTTGTGGAGAAATTTGACTGCGGCGGCCAGAACCCGAAAACTGCCGTATTCTTTAACTAAAAACTATCTGTATGAAAAAGGTGACTGTTTTAAAGTCGCTTATAATGTTTTTGGCATTGTCGGCCTTCGCTTCGTGCGGAGGCGGCAGTGCCTCTTCCGACTATTCCGGCGGCGATACGTTGGCGTTGGATTACGCACGTCTGCTGACTATTGTGGAGCATGACGGATTTACCGAGGTCACGGTCCGCAATCCGTGGGACAGTACAAGAGTATTGAATACATATATTCTGGTGCCGTCATCCGATCCGTTGCCCAAGCGGTTGCCTGCGGGCACTGTCGTACGCACTCCCGTATCCGCAGCCTTGATATATTCGTCGGTGCACAACAGTCTGGTTTGTGAACTTGGAGCGCCTATGGCGATTAAAGGTGTATGTGACGCGCAGTATATCCATGAACAGTTTCTTAAGAAGCGCATAGCCGACGGAGCGGTGGCGGACTGCGGCAACAGTATGTCGCCCGACATAGAGCGCATTATAGAGCTTTCGCCCGATGCCATACTGCTGTCTCCATTTGAGAATTCGGGCGGTTACGGCAAGCTGGGACAACTCGGCATACCGATAATCGAGTGTGCCGACTACATGGAGATATCGCCGCTTGCCCGTGCCGAATGGATGCGGTTTTACGGAATGCTTTTCGGTCGTGAGGAGTACTCTGACATACTGTTCGGTCAGACGGTAAAGGAATACAATGAGCTGGCCGCTCTTGTCGATACTGTCAGCTATCGGCCTAAGGTGCTGATTGACCGGCTTTACGGACAGTCTTGGTATGTGCCGGGAGCGGTGTCGACGATGGGACGGTTCATTGAAGATGCGGGTGGCGCGAATCCGTTTGATGAGTACAGGCGCAGCGGCAGTATCGGTCTTTCGGCCGAGGAAGTACTGTATAAGGCGCAGGATGCCGATGTATGGGCCATACGCTATTCACAGCCGGCGGACAAGTCTATGGATGAACTTGGCCGTGATAATGCAATATACCGTGAGTTTGATGCGTTTAAGAATAAGAGGGTGTACGGTTGCAATACCCGCAACGTGAGGTTCTATGAGGAGGTGCCGTTTCATCCGCAATGGTTGCTTAATGATCTTATAGTGCTCTGTCATCCTGAATTGTCACAGGTGAAGGGCAACAGATATTTTACGGAACTTGTTAATGAATAGACAGGTGGCAGTTAAGTTTGTCGTCATATCGGTATGTGTGGTTGCGCTGTTTGTGCTGACCTTGTTCATCGGGTCGGTGTCTATACCGGCGTGCGATGTGCTGCATATATTGTCAGGAGGTGACGGCGTTACTGGCGCGGTGCGGTTTATTGTATTGGGTAGCCGCTTGCCGCTTGCGCTTACTTCATTGCTTGCCGGTGCCGGACTTGCGGTATCGGGACTGATGCTTCAGACCGCTTTCCGTAATCCGTTGGCCGGACCGTCTGTATTAGGCATAAATTCCGGCGCAAGTCTCGGAGTGGCAGTCGTTATGTTGATGCTCGGCGGTTCGGTGTCGGCCGGTGCCGTTTCATTGGGCGGTTATGTGGCTGTCATGGTAGGCGCTTTCTTTGGAAGTCTTGCTATCATGGGAGTGCTTCTGCTGCTGTCGGTATGGCTGAAAAATGACCTTATGTTGCTTATTACAGGAATAATGATAGGCTATCTTGCTTCATCCGTGATAATGCTCTTGAATTTTGCAGCGACGGCCGAGGGGGTTCAGGGCTATGTCATGTGGGGTATGGGTAATTTCAACGGTGTATCCATGACTCAGATGCCTTTATTCGCATTTATGACGCTTGCGGGCATTTTTATGGCTGTGTTGCTTATAAAACCGTTGAACATAGTATTGCTCGGGTCGTCTTATGCCCGCAATCTCGGAGTCGACATGAAGAGTGTACGCAATCGACTGTTGCTTGCTACCGGATTATTGACATCGGTCATCACCGCCTATTGCGGGCCGGTGGCGTTTATCGGACTGGCGGTGCCTCATATCGCCCGGCTGGTTTTCCGTACCGACGACCACCGTGTGCTCATGCCCGCCACGCTGCTCATAGGCTCTCTTGTAGCCATGTCGTGCAACCTTATATCATTGCTCCCGGGGGGCGGAATACTGCCTGTAAATGCGGTTACCCCTATCATAGGCGCTCCTGTCATTCTCTACGTTATCCTCAAAGAACGCCGCCGTCGCTGATGTGTCCCATCTTATACATCTTATAGTTGCGAGGCTATTCTTTTTCCGAGAGTTCGAGCCAACGCAACTCTTTTTCGTCAAGTAGGGCTTTTACCTCTTCGTAACGAGCTGATTTCTCAATAATGTCATTGACCACTTCTCCGCCATTGAACAGCGCTTCAAGTGTTGACTTCTCGTTGTTGAGCTGCTCTATCTCTGCTGTAAGCTGCTCAAATTCGCGCCGTTCTTTAAATGTCATTCTTGCTTCGTTGCGTTCACGACGCGGTTTTGTCTTTGTATCTGCGCTTTTAGCGGCCGGAGCCTGTTTTTCAGATTGCTCCGCAATCCAAGCCCTGTAGTCGCTGTATCCTCCCGGGAAATCTTTTATCACGCCGTTGCCTTCAAATACAAAAAGATGGTCCACTATGCTGTCGAGGAAGAAACGGTCATGACTTACCACGATGAGGCATCCGTTGAAGTTACGCAGATAGTCCTCAAGTATGCCAAGTGTCACAATATCCAAGTCGTTGGTCGGTTCGTCGAGCACAAGGAAGTTGGGCGAACGCATAAGCACAGCGGCAAGATGCAGACGGGCACGCTCGCCTCCGCTTAAAGTGCATATGTATTTTTGCTGGTCGGCAGGCGAAAACAGAAAGTGCGTAAGAAACTGCATAGGGGAGTAGCGGACGTCACCGTTTACGACTATGTCTTCCGCTATTTCCGTGATGGCGTCAATAACCTTCTTATTCTCGTCAAACGATATGCCCTCCTGACTATAATAGCCGAAACGCACCGTATCGCCTATATTCCACTCGCCGCTGTCGGGATTGATAATACCCTGAAGCATCTTTATGAATGTGGATTTGCCTACCCCGTTAGGGCCTATTATGCCGACTTTCTCGTAGCGGGCAAACGTGTAAGTGAAGTCATCGAGAATAATCTTGTCGCCAAACCGTTTGCTGACGCCTCGCGCCTCAAATATTTTGGAGCCTATGTAGGATGACTTGACATTGAGCCTTACGTTGTCCTCCGACAGATTTACCTTCGAGCGGTTTTTCAGGTCATAGAACGCATCGATACGGTATTTTGCCTTACCCGCACGGGCCTGAGGCTGGCGTCGCATCCATTCCTGCTCTTTGCGCAGTGTGTTTTTTACTTTGGCAAGTTCCGCGCTCATGGCTTCTATGCGTTCCTGTCTGCGTCGCAGATAGTAGTCGTAGTTGCCTTCGTAGGTGTATATGCTTTCGCGGTCGATCTCGATTATTTTGTTTGTGACGTGATCGAGAAAATATCGGTCATGAGTAACCATAAGCAGGGTTACGCGTGAGCGGGTCAGGTAGTTTTCAATCCATTCGATTACCTTTATGTCGAGGTGGTTGGTGGGCTCGTCGAGTATTATCAAATCAGGATTGCCGAGTATGACTTTTGCGAGAGCCACGCGCTTGGATTGCCCGCCCGACATGGTCGATATCGGAGTGTCGGCGTCTTCTATTCCGAGTTGTGTCAGCATCTGGCGTGCACGGTCTTCATAGTTCCATGCGTCATGTTCATCGACGTGGAGTTTTTCTGTATCGCGCATACAGTAGCCGAGGGCGGTGTCGCCTTCTTGAAAGACGGGTGTCTGATCCAGTATACCTACACGTAGTCCCAGCCTGAAGGTTATATTGCCGGAGTCAGGACTCTCTTTGCCCGCAATTATGTTGAGCAGGGTTGATTTTCCGGTACCGTTTTTAGCTATGATACCGATTTTGTCGCCCTCGTATACCCCGAACGTGACGTCACGGAATAACATGCGGTCGCCGTAGCTTTTTGTCAGATTTTCAACCTGCAGATAACTTGTCGCCATAAATGGATATTTTGTACAAACTTACGGAAAATCTACCGAACAGGCAATATCTGTTTTTTGTACTGCCTACGCATGAGGCGTAGAGCGTCGCGTTTGTCTTTGCTCATCTTTTCAGTGGCGTAGCTGAGAGTTACCGACGACATGCGATGTATGTTTATATTGATGTAATCAACAAGTCGGGTCATGTCTTTTTTGCCTACTTCCCGCAGCACCCATCCGACAGCTTTCTGCATAAGATTATGTGGGTGCTCAAGAAGCATGTCGGCCACGCTTAACGGCAGGTCGAGTATGCCCAGTCTTACCGGTGTAAGCATAGCTACCATGGCTACACGCTGACGCCAGAGGTTGTCAGAGTTGATAAGACTGTCGAGCTCGTCAAGCCGGCGCCCTTCGGCATACTCGACGCCGAGTATGTATTCCGTGCTTAAGTCCACAAGATCCCAGTTGTTGGCTTTATGGCAATTGGCCATATAGAAGTCGGCTATCTCTTCTTTTAATGACGATGAGGATTTCCGGTATTTTTCCACAAGAGCAAGGAAGCCCGCCAGACGGAATTCATGGATAGGGCTGTCGAGCATTTTACCGATTTCGTGAAGAGGCAGTACTGCGTAACCTTTCGAAATCTTACGGTTGTCGGGTACATATATGCCTATGAAAATGTCGCCTTCGCCGTATTCGCCCCGGCCGGTCTTGAAAAAACGCATAAGGTCGGGTATCTTCTCGCTATGGGCTACACGTTGTAGCTCTTCCTGCCATGTTTCGATAGTTTTCATTATGCAAATATATGGAAAATATGTCTACATTTGCATGTAAATTATGCGTATGAAGTTAAAATATATTCTATTATCCGTATTGGCATTTGTGGTGATGCCGTTACATGGAGTTGAACCTGTCGATAGCCTCCCGCAAAACCGCATGTCGTTGAAGAATGTGGTTCAGGCCGGTACGGCTTTTGCGGTTAACGTCGGCATTACCGAGGTGCTTAAACATGTGGTGACTGAAAGGCGTCCTGATAAGTCAGGCGATGACTCCTTTCCGAGTCGTCATACGTCATGGGCTTACAACCTCGGCTTTATAGGAGGCCGTGAGCTTTATCGCTTTTCCCCGTGGTCGGTGCCTGCGTTTCATGCTGTGGCTTCAGCTGTAGGTATGCAGCGTGTAATGGCGCGGCGTCATCATCCGCACGATGTTTTGGCCGGAGCCGCCATCGGTGTTGCCACGGCGGAGCTCGGCTATTGGCTCGGCGGACTTTTCTTTCCCGATACTCGCATATGCCTGCCCAAAGTTGATTATGAGCGCCTTGCATCTTTTGACTATGCGACGGTGGCGTTATTCCCTTTATCGGATATAGGGGAGGGGTTGTCGCTGCGTACCGGATTTTCAGCAAAGGCACGTGTCGTATGTCCGTTAAATGACCGTATCGGATTACTCGGCGCGTTGAAGATGCAGTCATTGCCTGTTTATAGATCCGGCGAATTTTTCGGACTTCTTGATGCGGCGGGGTTATCGGTAGGTACATCCTACGGTATGCCTGTGTGCGGGAGGTGGGGCGCTGAAGGCGATGTCAGTATCGGCGTTTCCCGCGTATGGGGACAGGGTGAGTATACATGTGGCCGGTGGGCTTTTGATTGCGATGCTACGATTGCTTTTCCTTGCCGTATTGATGACAGACTTATATTGGGACCTCGCGCCGGTTATAGCGTTATGGTAATGTCAAAAGCTGTATCAATGCTTACTTTATCGTTTTTTACTCAAATTGCATTTTGATATGGGTTGTACTGACCGTCGGAAGGTCTGCTATAGGTCGCTGTTGATAAAACGTCAGAAATTATTGAGCTAAAAATTTTGACAAGTCGAAAACATTGCATAACTTTGCACCGCTAAGTCAGAAAAGACCCACGCAAGGAGAGGTGGGTGAGTGGCTGAAACCACCAGTTTGCTAAACTGACGTAGGAGCAATCCTACCACGAGTTCGAATCTCGTCCTCTCCGCCAATCTTTAACCCGCTGAAATTCAGCGGGTTTCCTTTTGCCCGAAAAATCCGTCGACCCCGGATTGGTAGGGGCGCCAGTAGTACGGCGCTCGCGAATCAGAAAAGGTTTTCCATACTTTGCCCATACAATTCGACGCATATTAACTTTGTATATGGAAACAGCTGTTTGTATTCATAACGAATCTGAATATACTGAAATATTGCAACAAGCTGTTGCAGTAATAGAAACCGCGCGAGGCAATGCCGCTCGTGCCATTGTAAGCACATCGAATGATATGTACTGGCGGATAGGTCAACTATTATATGAGCGTAAGCTCGACAGCAAACACGGAGCCGGTGTTGTGACAAAGCTATCATCAGACCTCAAAGCTGCCTATCCAAAGATGGGAATGTCGGTGAGCAACTTATGGAATATGAAGCGTTTGTACGTGCGCTTTCATAACTCAGACCCAAAACTACAACAAGCTGTTGTAGTTTTGCCGTGGGGACATATCAATCATCTCATTACGAAATTTTGTTGTAACTTCGTATATGGCAACACTCTATAAGATATTGATTCTATGTGTTGGCTTTGCTCTCTCCAATAACTTCAGGGCGCAAAGTCGGATATCTGTATTCACCCTAAAATTCTATGCGTTATGAAGACCTTAATCTTTCTTGTTGCAACGTCGTTTTTGTTACTGACTTTTGTGTCATGCACTGTAGGATATAAAAACGATGGTAAAGAAGTGACATGGCACACATGGAACGAGGGCAGCGGGCACAATTCACAAAAGGTTGATGCTGACCCCGAAACATTTGAGATATTGAACGATGATTATGGCCGTGACAAAACGCACGCTTTCTATCGGGGCGATATGATAAAAGGAGCTGAAGGACAATCATTCCGAGTTCTTGAAAAAGGTTATGCTGTTGATAAGTTTAATGTATATGATGAGGGGGAGGTGATGAAAGGAGTTGACCCGACCTCTTTCAAGATTCATTCTTATGAGTTGACCGAAGATAAAAAGGATTTTTATAACAATGGCAAGGCACTAAATGTAAGAGATAAATCATCATTCGAAATTTTGAAAGATAAATCAGGTAAAAACACAAGTTGGGGAAAAGATAAGAATAATGGGTATTATCTGAATGGAACGGTTATTCCAAATATTGATTATGCCACATTTCATCCCTTAGAAGCTGAAAGACCAATACAATCAGGGTGCTACGCCGCTGATAAATATAGAGTATTCTTTATGGGAAACGAGATTCCGGGCGCTGATCCGGCGACATTCAGGGAGGTGGATTTTTATATCGGACAAGATAAGCATAGAGCTTACCAAAAAGGGAAACCGACGCAGATAAAGGATTACACTAAACTTACTCAAATAGGGAGATTGATGTATTCTGACGGGACACATATTTACGATTCACATTTTAATGTTCTTCCAGAAGCAGATGTCGCAACATTCGAGCATATTTCCGACAATTGGTATAAAGATGCATCACACGTATGGTGGAGCAATAAATTAGTTAACGGTGCAAATCCAACGACATTCCGACCGGTACCGGTTTCATCATATTATTCCGGGAATAAAGGAGCTATGGGAGGCGATTTCAATTATGGAAAAGATGACAAGCATGTATTTTGGAATGATTCTATAATTCTCGGTGCCGATGCAGCCAGTTTTGAAAAGATAGATTTCCCGGATGGTGACAGTTGGACTGTATTCGACCTAAACCGAGTATATCAAGGTAAGGATTCTCCGAAACTTAGAGAATACCTGAAAAAGAAATACGGCAGATAGTTCAGATTGGTAAATTCTTCATTACTCCCACAATTACATTTCCCAAATAGACAAAAGGATAAATAGTCACTTGAAGTCATTGGTATAGATGGATTTGCCTGTTAAAAAATGAGGCATTAAAAATCACAGAAGAATATTATTACTCAAATAAGCCCATTCATATTATAAGATTAAACTGTATTCGTTACCGCATAATCGCCGGGATTTATTAAATTTGCACGTAAACGGTCTCTGAACGACAGGAACCGACAAACTATTTTAAATATGCGCATATGGACAGGAAAGAACTTAAAAAGCTATATAATACTCCGGCAAATCTAAGGTTAAAGCGTATCGCTCTTTGCGTTATAGGAGTAGCTGTTGCCATTCTGATCAGTATGATATTCTTGGCGGATAAGGTATCATGGCAATTATGGTACTTCATGCGCGGTTGTGCCGGGGCATTGGCAATCATATTTGTTATTATAGTGACAATTCTTGTCTATCGTGTGAACCGCGCTTATATATCCGGGAACCGGCGCGATAAAAAATGATGCATCCGCTTTTAAACCACAAATAATGAGAAAATTAATATATGTGTTGACGGCCATCGTTGTACTGGGTATTGTTTCATGCTCGAAGTCAATGTCACGATACGATGAAGAGATTGCCCGGGCCGAACAGTTGATGCGCACTGATACCGACAGCGCACTATCTGTCTTGGATGCCATAGACCCTTCTGAACTGGAAATCGATTCCTTGCGGGCTAAATACCATTTTCTGAAAGGGTACGGACACTTGAAGCGCAACCGTTCCATGATTGGCGATTCGCTTATAAGTTACGCCCACGAGTATTATCGGGGGAAAGACGTTGTGAGAGACATCAGGAGCGGTATGGTCTTTGCTTGGTATAAGTTCTGGGTCGGCGATACTCCCGGAGCCTTGGCTATGCTTGACTCCCTTGCCGAATTGCCTGACGTGCCCGACTCGTTGATGGTGCAGGTACTCAGGGTCCGCGTATTGCTCGGAGCTTCCGAATATCAGGGTAAAGAGCTTATACCGTACGCGAAAAAGTTTCATGAGCTGGAGACCGATTCTATGAAAAAGACAGAGGCGCGGTACATGCTTCTGTCGGCCTATGAATATGCCGGCGAGACAGACTCCGCACTTTATCTCGTGGATGAGCTGATAGACTATGCCCGCGACAACAGGTGGGGCGACAAGCAATTTCTGTTTGAACTTGAACGGGCACAGTTGTTGACGGAAAACGGCAGAAGCGGCGAAAGCGATGAACTGATCGGGGAGATATTCGGTAAAGCAGGGCCCGACAACGGGGCGGCTGACCTGCTGTATTTCCAGTATGCCATAAACGCACTTAATTCCGGCGATGTCGGTAGGGCCGCTCGGAATCTTGCATTGGCCGACAGTGTCGCTGGCCGATTGAGAAAAGACGATGACGCCTATTATCGCAGTTACAGCAATCTGCTACATGCAATTATCGACTTCAAGCAGACGGGGCGTATAAAGCTGATGCACATTAACGGCCTTAACAACCGCCAGAATGAACGCTTCAATCGTGTGAAAGCCTCGCAGTGGGAGTCGGAACGCGGCGCGTTGCGTCAGCAGAACCGTGCTTTGGCATTGAAAGCCGAGAGTGAACACAAGACTGTGATTATCCTGATAATAAGTCTCGTTACGCTGATTGTCATGGTCGACGCTTTATGGATTATAAGAATACGACGTTTGCGCGAGCGTGAGAATGAGGAGCGTATCGAAGCGCTGCAGAAGATGGTCGACGAGTATAAGGCCGCACCCGCTGTGCCGGATTCCAAAATCAAGGGTTCGGCGGCACTGCGCAGCGCCATGCTGAAGCAACTGGGCATTATCAAGATGGTGGCGGAGACCCCGACAGAACAGAACCGGGAAATGCTGCGTAAAATTTCCTCCATCGACGGAGAAATAAACGGTGAACTTGTCGACTGGTCAAACGTCTTTGATATGATTGACAACCTTTATTCCGGATTCTATGCAACCCTGCACCGCAAGTATGGCGACGTTCTCAGCCTGAAAGAAGAGCAGATAATAGTGCTTATGGTGCCCGGATTTTCGACAAAGGAAATTAGTGTGATAACAGGTCAGACCACCTCCACTGTCTATGTCAGAAAATCATCGATAAGGAAGAAGCTCGGAGTGCCCGAGAAGGAAGATATTGTCCGGTTTCTGCTAAGCCGGCCCCGGAGTTAAGAACCCATTAAGACCGCGCGGGGCGGTGTTAAGACTTTTAAGAGATGCAACCACTGATATTCAGTTGGTTGCATCTCGCGTATTAAGACTTTTGTATTTGGAGTTAAAATCGCTTTGGACGTAATTTCGCATCTGTAATCGTTGCATGACGCTTCGTTTGAATACAAATAAAACTATTAAAACCAGATGTGAAATGAAAACAAAAATCACTTTCTGCACCATCGTTTTTCTGATGGTTACTTTTCTCCTTGCTTCATGCTCCATGGGCAAAGGAGACCGCCGAGACCGAAATCTTGAACAGGCAGTGCTGGCACGTCTTGATTCAATCCCTTATGTAGAATACGTGGGTATGTCGGATGTTAAGGCTCTTGAGGACAACAGACTCCAAGCCGTAATCATATATTATGTGACGGATTCAGCCGGTAACCGTATAGAACACAATGCCCGTGTCACGGCCAATGACGACTGCTCCGAGGTTTTTGCATGGGAAGATCTTGATTCCAACGTACTTGGAGAGACCAAGCGGATGATAAGTGACAAACTGGAAGAAAAAGGCATCGATATGGACGACAGTCTCATAGACGCCCTGCTCGAACTAAAGAAACGATAAAATACGCGCTATATGAGAAAGTCATTGATGCTTCTGTTTGTCATTGCCGCAGTGGCTTCGGCTTTTGGCCGGGAGATAAGAGGGAAAGTAGTAGGAGAGAACGCATCTCCGCTTGATTATGTAAACGTAGTGCTGTATAGCGACTCTACCTATGTGACCGGTACGGTAACTGATAGTGACGGCGATTTTTCAATAAGCACCGACGCCGATGTCAATCTTACCGTGCGGGTATCGTTTGTCGGTTATGAGACAATCTACATGCCTGTCACGCCGTCAGGCAATCTCGGTGTAGTCCGGCTTGCTCCATCCGCAGTGAAACTCGGAGAGGTAACGGTCAAAGCCACTCGTCAGTCTACTACAATGAAGGGCAATGCTCTTGTGACCGACATCGAGGGCAGTCCGCTCGCGATAGCCGGAACGGCCAGCGATGTGCTGGCGCGTATACCGATGGTTGTTGACAACGGTGGCACACTGGAGGTTTTCGGGAAAGGCGCTCCTGAAATCTACATCAACGGACGCAAGGTCAATGACCTTCAGGAACTCGCTCAGCTTAATTCGCTGGATATGAAGACCGTGTCGGTGATAACCAATCCCGGTGCGGCTTATGCGGCAAATGTAAAGTCCGTTATCCTTATACGCACAAAGCCCCCGAAAGGCGACGGTATCAGCGGTACAATCCGTACCGACAACGGCTTTCAGCATTATTTCCGTACAGGAAACTCCATTGATCTGAAGTACCGCACCCGTGGACTCGAACTGTTCGCCAACTATGGATGGTGGTACGGCGATAACCGCGATGACCGCTCCAACGAAATGTCAACGACAACATCTAAGGGTACATACAATCAGGCCTTCCGTACTGTCGGCAGGCAGTCATACAATGACATGACAGGGAAAATCGGTTTCTCATACATGTTCAATGACCGACACAGTATCGGCGCCTATTATCAGAACAGCTGCAACCGTCACCACCTCATAGGCTTCATACCGAGCGAAGTATGGCAAAACGGCAATCTGCTTGACCGATATAATTCTGACGTAAACAATAAGTCCACGGCTTTGCCGCGGCATAATGCCAACCTGTATTACAGCGGGTCGGCGGGTAAATTCTCCATTGATTTCAATGCCGATTACCTGTGGTATAAAAACAGGGAGCTTTCGTTGAGTGACGAATCCAGTGAGGCGGGAGAAGGCCGCACGGTCAACACCATGTCGACCGTCCGCAACCGTATGTTTGCCGAAAAACTTGTGGTAAGCCATCCTCTGTGGAGTGGAATGATACAGGTAGGAGAGGAATATAGCGATACACGTACCACCAACACCTTTACAGCCGATATTACCGAAGTCCCCGATGCCGACAACAGGGTCGACGAAAGTAATATGGCCGCTTTCCTGCATATAGCGCAGCAGTTAGGCCGCTTCAATATCGGTGTGGGCCTGCGCTACGAGCATGTGAAATTCGATTATTACGATATGGGGCGGTTGCGCGACGGTCAGAGCAAGACGTATGACAACATCTTCCCATCGCTGGATGTAGCCGTAAATGTAGGGGCGGTGCGCATGGCCCTGAACTATTCCGGCAAGACGGTGCGGCCCGGTTACGGTCAACTCGACGGCGCCGTCAGCTACATAAACCGCCTTACTTTCGAGACAGGAAATCCGTATCTCAGACCTACAAAAATGCAGACGGTGGAATACATGGCTCAGTGGCGCCGGTTTTTCGCTCAGTTGTCGTATACTTACGTCAAGGATGGTGTGTACCACGTCACAGAACCCTATGGCGCTGACGGCGAGGCCACCATCATCAGAACGGCAAATCTCGATCACCGCCATTATTTTCAGGCATTCGCCGGCGGGCAGTTCAATGTCGGTGTATGGCAACCGCGCGTCAATGTAGGAGTGATGAAGCAGTGGCTCACACTTCCGGTCCACGGCGAGCCGATGAGTATGAATACTCCCGGATTCCTCTTTCAGTGGCAGAATGTCGTTCATCTTCCTTTCGATATCTGGTTGAATGTGGATGCGCAGCTGATGACCCCGTCGTGGGACAACAACATGAAACTTTCCAATACGCCATGGTATGTAAATGCCAAACTGTACAAAGGTTTCTTAAAAAATGCGTTCAGCGTCACGCTCGATGTCAAGGACCTGTTCAATTCCTCACAAAAAGATGCTGTTATGTATAATGACGCAGTGCGGATAGTTCAGAAAAATTTCTCTTCCGGCCGCTCTGTGATGCTCACCTTGCAGTACCGCTTCAACACGACCCGCGACCGCTACCGTGGCGCCGGCGCCGGCAACTCCGAAAAGTCAAGGTTCTGACGCTCTCTAATCGTAAAATGTTAACAATCAGAGAATACGGTGCCAATGTCAGTAGGGACGCCAGTACCACGGCGTCCGGTCGTGACCCGCATGGCATCTTGTATGCCCATCCGGATATGCGGGCGCCGTACTACTGGCGCCCCTACCAATCTATTGTATGTCCACGGGCTATTGTATGTCCACGGGGATGGGGGGACACTGTATAAACAGCAAGAGCATCGAAATCATTCGATGCTCTTGCTAAAGGCGAGTAGCGAATCTGGGAATCGAACCCAGGTCTCCACCGTGAGAGGGTGGCGTGCTAGGCCACTACACTAAATCGCCATGTCAATGCTGTTGTTGTCACTTTTGACACTGCAAAGGTAGACATATTTTTTTATTCCGCAAAAAATATTGCGAGAAAAATCAAAATAAAAAATGCGACTCCAATAATGTAGAGCCGCATTTCTATTTTGTTAATGCATGAGGCGGTTATTCCGCTTTTGTCATGCTTATGCCTAATTCTATTGTAGAAGTGCCATTTACAACGGCAGGTATGCTTTTAAATACTCCTGAAGCCATTGCACCGAACATTCCCAAGTCGGTACCTTCAAGCATTTTGGCTACGAGTTCGTCAACAAACGCCTCGTCTTCAAACACCGGTGCGGCTACTTTGAGCAACGGAAGAAGGAAGTTGGTGTCGACATACATATTTGTCATGCTTTTGTCGTCTGATTCCTTGAAGTATACGGGAATACCGTTTGACAACATGGGAAGGTACTGGTTCATAGCCAGCCCTATGAGCTGCTCCATGTCTATGCGTTTGAGCAATTCTGCTATGAGCGCGTTGTCATCGTCATCATCGTCGGCCTTTGATTTATTGGCGTCGGCGGCGATAGCTGCCGGGTTAAGGAACAGCAACATTGAATTGTCGCCGGTCACTACATACTGTGCTATGCCTACGGGTGAGGTAGCGGGCGCCATGGTCTCTTCGTCAAGATAGTCGGCTATGACATTGCCGTCCTCGGTAAATTTGACTTTTTGCAGGAACAATTGAAGTGCCTTGTTGAGGTCGATTACATTGTCAGGATCTTCAGGAGTAGGCATAGGTATAAGGCCCATAGAGCATACCATGGTCACAAACATCTGCGGGGGGAAGCCGGGGTCAAAAGTCGCATCCGATACCCAGTTGACATATACAGATCCTTCAACCATGCCCATATCATTAGGCCGCTCGGCTGCCGGAACCCATGTCGTGCCTGCGAGTGTGGTGTTTTTGAGTTTGATGTCGGAAAGCTCAAATTTCAACGATGTTTCAGTCACTACACCGCTGTATGCATATGTGCAATATAGCGTTTCGCCGTTGCCGCTGAATTTTGACTCGGTAGCGCCCGGCACGAGAGTTATGTTGATCTCGGTCTTGGGTGAGCCGGGAAGCACGCCCGCGGTGGGGAAGCCGACTACTTCATCGGCACGGCCAAGCATTGACGTTATGTCAAGCGGCGCGCCTTCAAGCGTGAGAACGGCCTTGGTCCTGTCTTTGGCATCGGGGGTAAATGTTACAGATTTGCCTATAAGAGGCGTGCCGTTGGAGGAAAGAGTCAGTCCTTCGGCATCGGTAAATTTCGTAGGTTGGTCGGGAGCAGGAATTGCCGCCTCGTTGTCATCGCTGCTACAAGCTGTAAACAGAGCGGAGGCGCACACTACAGCCATAAGGTAGAAAAGATTTTTTTTCATACTTTTTCCGTAATATAATTTTGGTTTATGATTAGTTTCGGTAGTAATTTTTCACTATCTCGATATATTTAAAATATATGAGTCTGAAAACCGTGCAAAGTTAAACAAAATTTGGTAAAATGAGTAATAAAATTGTAAATTGTGGAAAATAACGTAACTTTGTATCCGTTATTTTAGCATATATAGTAGAAAATAATTCATACGTCGATAAAATGAAATTAATCAAGTGGATGTCATGTGTGCTCTTGGCCCTGTCGGCAAGTGCGTGCATCCAGAGCGAGCCGCTGAATGCCGAGTGCGATATTGTGAAGGCTTCTTTGCCCGGCGACATACTGAACCGCGAGCCGGAAATTGGAAATGACAAAGTTGTTTTTATAGTCAAAAATCATACTTCGGTCAGCGCTCTCGCTCCGGTTTTTGAGCTTACTCCCGGGGCCACTATTGAGCCTGAAAGCGGCACGGTGCGTAATTTTACCTCTCCGCAGAAGTATACCGTCACGTCCGAGGACGGTAAATGGCATAAGACCTATAGCGTCGAGGTCGAGGTAAACAATACGATAAACCTCAGCTACGACTTCGAGCATGTCAAGCAGCAGGTGACTTCACGATACACATATGATATATTCTATGAGGTGGGGCCCGCCGGTAACGAGGTGCTTACATGGGCAAGCGGAAATCCCGGCTATGCTTTGACGGGCAGTCCCGACTTGAAGGACAATCCTTCGGCCTTTCCCACTTATCAGATGGATAATGGACGTTCGGGCAAATGTCTCGCTCTCACCACGCGCAGCACTGGTGAATTCGGCGAGATGGTCAAGAAGCCTATGGCCGCCGGAAGCCTCTTCATCGGTAAGTTTGACATACTCAACGCCATGCAGGATGCCCTTAAATCGACTAAGTTCGGCACACCGTTTGTCAACATACCGCGTGCTCTTAAAGGGTACTACAAATATGCACCGGGCGAGACTTTTTTTGAAGCTGACAGCAAGGGCAATCTTGTCGAGGTACCCGGTAGGGTTGACAAGTTCAATATATATGCCGTATTCTTCGAGGCGGTCAAAGGCATGGAGATGCTCGACGGATATAATGTCTTGTCTGCCGACAATGCCAACATTGTGGCAGTGGCCGAGATAAACGATGCCGACAGAGTGGCTGCCGACAAGTGGACCTCGTTCAATATACCGTTTGTATATCGCGATGGCAAAGAGATTGACCCGCAGAAGCTTATCGACGGCAAATACAGTATAACCGTCGTATTTTCCTCAAGTATCGACGGCGATTACTTCTCGGGAGCTCCGGGCAGCACGCTGTTGATCGACGAGGTGTCGCTTGTGTGTCTTAATCAGGATGAATTATAATTAATATACAACAGACAGTCATGAATATAAAACGATATATATCGGCACTTTTTACCGCCGCAGCAGTCGCTTTTGGCGCATCGGCACAGGGCGATACGACCCCCGGCCTTATATGGTCGACCCTGCATGCACTTGATTACGAGGTCTTTGCCGGAGTTAATATCGGCGGCGCCTCGCCTATGCCGCTCCCTGCCGAGATAAGGAGCATTGACAGCTACAATCCCAATCTTAACCTGCAGCTCGGTGCCAAGGCCACAAAATGGCTCGGCAAGGATAAGAAGTGGGGTATAGGCGTGGGCATCATATTCGAGTCCAAAGGCATGAAGACGAAGGCCACGGTAAAGAATTACGGCATGGAGATAATTCAGGAGGGCAGCCGGCTGAAAGGCAACTGGACGGGACGTGTACAGACACGCTACAGTTCCAGCCTGCTTACGCTGCCTATAACAGCCAATTATAAGATTAACAGCCGTCTTAAGGTCAGCGCAGGTCCGTACATAGGCATAGCGATGAACAATAATTTCGACGGGTATGTCTATGAGGGATATCTGCGTGAGAATGACCCGACAGGCAATAAGGTGTCGTTTGAAGGCGATTCACGCGCCGCTTATGATTTCTCCGACGATATACGCACTTTCCAGTGGGGTGCGCAAGCCGGCATTTCATGGCTGGCCTTCCGTCATCTTTCAGTCAACGCCAATCTGACTTGGGGTTGCAACGGCATATTCAAGTCCTCGTTCAAGACTATAACCTTCACAATGTATCCGATATACCTTAACTTGGGCTTCGGCTACGCTTTCTGATCCGGCTACAACCTGCCTTCGTCGGCGTAAGAGAAGTAGCCCGACGGAGTGATGATAACATGATCGAGCACTCTTATGTCGAGCAGTGCTCCGGCGTCTTTGAGCTGGCGTGTGAGCCGGTCATCCTCCGGACTCGGACGCAGGTTGCCCGACGGATGATTGTGCAGAAGCACTATGGCCGATACCGTGTCGCCGAATTCAAGCACCTTGCGGTACAGTATCTTGGGATCGACCACTGTGGCCGCGCTACCGCCGCGGCTTATGCATATGCTGTCAAGTACCTGATGTGAACGCGACAGCAGCATGATCCAGAACTCTTCGTGGTCCAGCAGCTCCATGGAGCCGCGCATAAGGTCATAGACCGAATTGCTGCCGGTTATGCGTGGCTTTTCCTGTGGTATCTCGTCGCGGCATCGCATACCCAGTTCGATAGCGGCCGCCAATGATATGGCCTTGGCCGGACCTATTCCGGGATTTTTCTTTATTATGTCGCGTATGGGCTTGCGGGCGAGTTCCGACAGGCGTCCGTTGTTGCGCGACAAGAGTTCGCGGCTCATTGTAAGCACCGATTTACCTTTCATGCCGTTGCCGAATATTATGGCTATCAGCTCGGCGTTGCTCAACGTTTTAATACCGTGGCGCATGGCTTTTTCTCTCGGACGGTCATCGGCCGCGAGGTCTTCGATAAGTACGTAGTCTCGTACTACCGGGGTGGAGTCGGTTTTCATAAGGAAAGATTTTTAAGTTATATAAGTTGATGGTCAGGTGGCTGATAACTGTTATTTGCCTTTGCGCAATAGTATCTCCTCCTGTACGTCGCGGCCACGCCGCATTATGATTTTGGTGACGTAAGCCTTTATGAAGCCGCAGCCGTAGCCGCCGAGCTGGATTATGCTCGCGGGTATCGACAGACATGCTATCTTGACGCTTTTCGTAGCCGCGAGTGCGCATATCCATATGGCTATGAGATAGAGCGCGAGCGGCAGGAAAAACCACGGGCTTACCGCAATGCCGAGTACAATGAGCGCCACAGCCCCTATGACCGCCAGTGCAGGCAGCATGTGCACCACCTTCAGTGAGTCGGGGTAGAGCAGATACAGGGTTATGCGTGACATGCCGAATACATACACCTGACGCAGGAACTTGCGGAAATCGACGCGCCGCTTGTGGTATACAAACGCCTCTCTGATGAGCCCTATCGTGAAACCCGCGTTCTTGATGCGGGTGCTCATGTCGATGTCCTCCGAGAACATCTCCCTGAAGCCCCCGACCTTATCATAGACTTTACGTGAAAATCCCATGTTGAACGTGCGCGGGGTAAACTTCTCGAGCTGTACCTTGCCGCCCCTTATGCCGCCTGTGGTAAGAAACGAGGTCATCGAGTAGTTGATGGCTTTCTGCGTGTCGGAAAATGACGAGTGGGCGGCATCGGGACCACCGAAGCAGTCAAGCGGTTTTTCGGTCAGCACCTTGTCGAGACGTGCGAAATATTCTTCCGGAATCACACAGTCCGAGTCGAAAAACACGAAATAGTCGCCCGCGGCACGCTCCATACCGTAGTTGCGGGCTATCGACCGTCCTTCGTTGTCTTTGTAAAAATACTTTACGTCGACTTGGCCCTCATATTCCTTAACCTTGTCGGCGCACGGTATAGTTGAGCCGTCCTCGACTATTATTACCTCGAAGTTTTTGGTTGTCTGCGCCGAAAGGCTGCGTAGCAGGTCGTCGACTTCGTCTATGCGGTTATATACGGGTATTATTACGGAATACTTCATCAGCTCATTCGTGATTTATAGTCGTTGTAGTCATACTGACGCAGATAACGGCAGTCGCCGTTTGTGTCGCACAGCACTATCGCCGGGTGCTGGAGACCATTGAACATGGTGGTCTTTACCGTGGTGTAGTGGTTCATGTCCTTAAGGGTCAGCCGGTCGCCGGCTTTCAGCGGTGTCGCAAACGACCAGTCACCCACAAAGTCGCCGCTAAGACAGGAGTTGCCGCCGAGACGGTATTCCGGTGCAGAGTCATCTGACTCGATGCTCTCGGCTATTGCCGGCTTATAGGGCATCTCAAGGCAGTCGGGCATGTGGCATGCAAATGAAGCGTCTATTATGGCCGTCTTTATGCCTTGATTTTCAACTATATCTACCACCGACGTTATGAGGTCGCCGGTCTGCCATGTGAAGGCGCTGCCGGGCTCCATTATTACCTTAAGCCACGGATAACGGGCTTTGAAGCCGCGCAAAAGCTTTATAAGGTGTTCCACGTCGTAGTCGGCCCGGGTCATGAGGTGTCCGCCGCCCATATTGACCCACTTGACCGATGGAAGGTAGCGACCGAATTGCTCTTCAAATGCCTGAAGTACACGTTCAAGGTCGTATGATGACGACTCGCACAGGGAGTGGAAGTGCAGCCCTTCAAGCCCTTCGGGCAGTGCGCCGCCTATCATATCGGCCGTCACTCCGAAGCGTGATCCGGGGAGTGCCGGATTGTATATGTCGGTCTCTATCACGGAGCACTGCGGATTGACGCGCAGTCCCGTAGATATTTTGTGATTGCCCTCGACGGCATTATGTCTGTCGACAAACGGTTTGAACCGTAGATATTGCGATATCGAGTTGAATGTGATGTGGGTGCTTCCCTCCATGAACTGACCGATGGTGTCGTCGGTGTAGGCGGGGCAATAGGAGTGTACCTCCCCGCCGAGTTCTTCGTTGCCGAGTCTCATCTCGTTGAGCGAGCTTGCCGTGGAGTCGCGCACATATTCCTTTATTATAGGAAACGTTTTCCACAGCGCGTTGGCCTTGAATGCCATGATTATGTTTACGCCGGCCTCTTTCTTTACTCGGTCTATGAGCTTGAGGTTACGGCGCAGTTTCTCTTCGTAGACGATGTAGAACGGGGTAGGGATGTCGTTTATCTTCATTATCCGATGATTTTAAAACGTGCGAATTTTAATAACAGTTTCTTGGTGCCGAGAGTGTTGAACCTTACCTCTATGCGGGCGTCGCCCGTAGCGGTATCGATAGCGGTTATGACACCCCGGCCGAAACGGCTGTGCTCTATGGTCATGCCGGTCGACAGCTGTTCCATGGTGTGTAGGTCCTCGTCGCCATATACCGGTGCAGGCTTGGGTGCCGGCGGAGTCGGGCCCTGTCGGTCGACCAGCGGATGGCTGAATGAACGCCGGTGTTCCTGTATGGTCGATGTCCTGTAGTTGTCGATGGGGTTTATGAAGCTGTCGGGTCTTACGATGTCGTTACCCGTGGCGAGGTGCAGGTAGGCGCGGTCAATGTCTTTCAGAAAGCGTGACGGCGAACATGTCTTGGTCTGTCCGTTGCGGAATCTTGACGACGCGTAGCTGATGACACAATTCAGTTTGGCTCGTGTTATGGCCACATACAGAAGCCGGCGCTCCTCCTCGATTGCGGCGAGCGAGTCGCATGACATGGCTGAGGGAAACAACTCTTCCTCTACGCCGACAATAAACACATTGTTGAATTCAAGTCCTTTTGCCGCATGCACTGTCATCAACGTGATCGAGGCTTCGGTCGTGTCCTGCGTGTCCTGATCGGTAGCGAGCGATACTTCGCCGAGGAAGTCGGTCAGCGATGTGCCGTCGGAGCCCTCTTCCATTTTACCCGATACGAACTCCTGTACTCCGGCCAGCAGCTCCTGAAGGTTTTCCTGCTTCGATATGCTTTCGGGCGTGCGGTCGCTCAGCAGCGAGCTAAGCAGGGCCGTGCGGGTTATTATATGCCGTGCTACAGTCTCCGCGTTTTCTCCGTTACGGTTCATCTCTATGAATTCTTGTATCATGTCGCGAAACGCCGTGAGTTTTTTCAGGGTTCCTCCGTTCAGGCCGGTGTCGTACTTGTCGTTGTCGACGAGTACTCTCCACGCGCTTACATTGTTGTCGATAGCCGCGCGCAGTATCTTGTTTACGGTCGTCTCGCCTATGCCGCGTTTCGGATAATTGATGACACGCTTGAAGGCCTCGTCATCGTCGGGATTGACCGACAGGCGGAAGTATGCTATGGCGTCCTTTACCTCCTTGCGCTGGTAAAATGACAGGCCGCCGTATATGCGGTAAGGTATGTTTCGCTTGCGGAGCGACTCCTCAAGTATACGCGACTGCGCATTGGTGCGGTAGAGTACCGCATACTCGTCATAGCTGTCGTGCAGGCGCATCTTCAGCTGCGATATCCTGTTGGCCACAAGGTAGGCCTCCTCATAGTCGCTGAAGCTTTGCACCACCTCTATCCGCGAGCCCTCGTCATTTTTTGAAAATACGTTTTTAGGTATCTGCTCGGTGTTTTTTGCAATTAGCGAGTTGGCCGCGTTGATTATATTCTGGGTGGAGCGGTAGTTCTGTTCAAGTTTGAATATGCGCAGGTTGTCATACGACTTTTTTAGATTCAGTATGTTGCGTATGTTGGCCCCGCGAAACGAGTATATGCTTTGTGCGTCGTCGCCCACCACACACAGGTTGCGGGAGTCGCGGCATATCTGCGATACGATAAGATGCTGCGCGAAATTGGTGTCCTGATACTCGTCGACCAGAACATAACGGAAAAACTCCTGATAGTGGCGGAGCACGTCGGGATTGTCGCGGAGCAATACATTGGTGTAATAAAGCAGGTCATCGAAGTCCATGGCTTCGGCCACGAAACAGCGGTCACGGTATATGCGGTATATCTCATGCAGCCGTTCGCGTTTTGCGCGGCGGTCGGCTTCCATGATGTCGGCGCTTATGGCATAGCGCTGAGGCGATATCAGTGCGTTTTTGGCCGACGATATAGCCGACATCACCACCGAAGGCTTGTATATTTTATCGTCAAGCCCCATGTCCTTGATGATAGTCTTTATGAGCGACTTGGAGTCGGACGTGTCATAGATTGTGAAGTTGCTTTTGAAGCCCAAGCGGTCGGCGTTGCTGCGCAGCAACCGTGCGAAGATGGAGTGGAACGTGCCCATCCACAGCTTCGAGGCCGTTGCCGGGCCAACCATACTTTCTATGCGCTCACGCATTTCGCGGGCCGCCTTGTTGGTGAATGTCAGTGCGAGTATGCGCCACGGTTCATATCCGAGCCGCAGCAGATGCACTATCTTGTATGTAAGCACACGTGTCTTACCCGAGCCGGCTCCGGCTATCACGAGCTGCGGGCCGTCGGTGTAAAGCACAGCGTCTTGTTGTTGCTTGTTGAGTTGTTGTATATAGTCTTCCATATATCAGTGCAAAAATAATGATTTTTATTGACATCGGCCGAATGTTGATTTGGCAATATCGGAGGTAAGCATTAAATTTGTATCTATGTTTGCTCTCTTAATCTCGGGCTATGACTGAAGCTACACTCAATAAACTGAAAATACTGGCAGAAGCCGCCAAATATGACGTGTCGTGCTCGTCAAGCGGCACCGTGCGCCGCGGACGCAAGGGCGACGGTGTAGGCAACACCGTGGGCGGAGTGGGCATATGCCATAGCTTTGCCGATGACGGCCGCTGTATATCGTTGCTTAAAGTCATGCTCACAAACGTGTGCATGTATGACTGCGCCTATTGCATAAACCGCCGTAGCAATGATGTGCCGAGAGCTACGCTTTCGGTTTCGGAACTGGTGGAGCTTACAATGGAGTTTTACCGGCGAAACTATATCGAGGGGCTCTTTCTCAGTTCCGGCGTGGTGAGGAACCCCGATTATACTATGGAGCGACTGGTGAAAGTGGCTCAGGACCTGCGTACCGTACATCGGTTTAACGGATACATACATCTGAAAAGCATACCCGGAGCTTCGCGCGAGCTTGTGAACCGGGCCGGACTGTATGCCGACCGCATGAGCGTGAATATAGAGATACCGAATGAGAGCTCCTTGAAGTACCTTGCTCCGGAGAAAGACTTCAGGAGCGTTTATGAGCCTATGGGATTCATACGTCAGGGAGTGCTTGAGAACAAAGAGGACCGGCGTAAATTTCGCAGTGCCCCGCGTTTTGTCCCGGCAGGCCAGAGCACACAGATGATAGTCGGTGCGTCGCCGGAGCATGACCGCGACATATTGCGCCTGTCGTCGGCCTTTTATGCCATGCCCACCATGAGGCGTGTATATTACTCCGGATATGTCCCCGTCAATACTTATGATGCCCGGCTGCCTATGCTCAAGCAGCCTCCTCTGGTAAGGGAAAATCGTCTGTATCAGGCCGACTGGCTCATGCGCTTTTACAAGTTTACGGCCGATGAGATTGTTGATGACTCGCATCCCGACCTTGAGCTTGAGATCGATCCCAAACTGTCATGGGCGCTGCGGCACCCGGAGTTTTTCCCCGTTGATGTGAACCGGGCCGATTATGAGTCGATACTGCGTATTCCCGGAGTCGGGGTCAAGTCGGCCACTCTTATTGTCAATGCACGACGTTTCCGCCGCTTGAATTCGGAGCATCTCCGCAAGATAGGCGTGGTCATGAAGCGCGCCCGTTACTTCATAACTTGCGGTGAGCTTGAGGCGCCGTGCGTGGCTGATGTGTCGCCCGATTATGTGCGTCGTAAACTTACCTGCGCGTCAGGCAAGGCGTCAGACGTGAATCCGTTGCAGCTAACCCTTGATTTTGGCTCGTGATGTTGGTGTTCGTGTTTGACGGTACTTTTGAAGGGCTTCTTACGGCTGTGTTCGATGCTTATTCACGCAAGTCTTTTCCTGAAGCCCTTGTCAGGGAGGGTGGGGTGCTGCCCATGTTTTGTGACGGGTGTCATGAGGTCGTTACCGATGCAGAGAAGAGCGACCGCGTATGGCGAGGCCTCGGACGGAAATTGTCGGCAGCCGCGTTGTCGGCGGTGGCTACGAGCTTCCTTTGTGAACTTCCCGACTATGACATAATTCTGTTCCGCTATATATGCCGTGCCGTAAATTCGCCTGTCAGCATAGAGACCGATTTTTCCGATCCCGATGTGGTGGAGGTCACCCGTATGGTAAGGCGCGTGCGTTACGAGGCTATGAGGGTGAAGCAGTTTCTGCGGTTTCAGAAAGCGGCCGACGGCACATACCTTGCGCTTATGGAGCCACTGTACAATGTCTTGTCGATGGCTGTCGGGCATTTTGTCGACCGTTTTTCAACCATGACGTTTGTTATTTACGACAAGCGCCGCTCGTACGGATATTATTATGACGGACACGAGGTACGTTATGTGACCATGCCCGATACCTTGCCCCATATTGCCACCGGGCGTCTTGACGAGTCCATGATGGATGCCGATGAGAAGTTGTTTCAGGACATGTGGCGCACATACTTCAAGGCCATTGCTATAAAAGAGCGTATAAATCCGCGTAAGCAGCGTCAGGACATGCCTGTCAGGTTTTGGAAATACCTTACGGAGAAAAATGGTTAAATAATGTTATTATTTATACCGGTTATAAACTAATAGGCCCGTTTTCTCGGTTTGAGTTGATAAATTCACGATATTTGCAGCGTGATAACCGAAATTTATTCTATTTAATATATGATGAGACTTTCCGACTTGAAAACGGGGGAGACCGGCGTTATCGTGAAGATTCTCGGACACGGAGCGTTTCGCAAACGCGTCATAGAAATGGGGTTTGTTAAAGGTCAGCGTATAAAGGTGTTGCTTAATGCGCCGCTGAAAGACCCTATCAAGTACAGCATAATGGGTTATGAACTGTCTTTGCGCCGGAGCGAGGCCGAGATGGTAGAGGTACTCCCTCTTGAGGCGTCGCGTAATGTCGGCACCGACTCTGTCGGGCCGGCAGGCTACTCCGACAATCCCGTTCATGATGAAGTTATCCGTAAGGATATAGAGGGCAAATGCAAGACTATCAATATAGCGCTTATAGGCAATCCCAACTGCGGAAAGACTTCATTGTTCAATGCCGCTTCCGGAGCGCAGGAGCATGTGGGCAACTACAGCGGGGTAACGGTTGACGCTAAAAAGGGGCATTTTGAATATGGAGGATATTGTTTTAATATCGTGGATCTGCCCGGTACATACTCCCTGTCGTCGTACTCTCCTGAGGAGCTTTATGTAAGGCGTTATCTGCGCGATGAGACACCCGATGTCATTGTCAATGTCGTTGTGGCGTCCAACCTTGAGCGCAATCTCTACCTTACTACCGAGCTGATCGACATGGACCGTTCGATGGTCATAGCACTTAACATGTATGACGAGCTTGAGCGCTCTGGGGCGTCGCTTGACTACAATCTGCTTGGACAGATGATAGGTGTGCCCATGGTGCCTACCGTATCGCGCAACGGTGAAGGCCTTCATAAGCTTTTTGACACGATAATAAGTGTATATGAAGGACGCGACAACGCCGTAAGACACATACATGTAAATCTCGGTCGCGATGTGGAGCGGGGCATAACGGTCATAAAGGACGCTATAAAACGCGACGGAAACATAGGCGCGCACTTTTCGCCCCGTTATCTCGCTATAAAATTGTTGGAGCACGACCGCGAGGTGGAGGATATGGTCAAGCGCTCGCCCGATCATGAAGCCATATTTAAGCTGCGTGACGATGCGGTGGCTGAGATTGAGAAAAACGGTCATGAGGATGTGACCTCCCTTATAGCCAATGAGAAATATGGATTTATAGCCGGAGCTCTTGCCGAGACGTATACGGAGACAACGAAGGAGACTGCCCGCACCACCCATGTCATCGATGCCTTTGTCACTAACAAGCTGTTCGGGTTCCCTATATTCCTGCTTATCATGTGGTTCATATTCTGGTGCACGTTTGAAATCGGCTCCTATCCGATGGCTTGGATTGAGGCTGCCGTGGACTTTATAGCGCGTACGGTACAGACATTGATGCCTGAAGGCCCGCTGAAGGACCTTATAGCCGATGGCATAATAGGAGGAGTAGGCGGGGTGATAGTATTCTTGCCGAACATACTCATATTGTATTTTTTCATCTCCTTTATGGAGGACTCGGGCTACATGGCGCGCGCTGCCTTCATAATGGACAAGCTCATGCATAAGATCGGGCTTCACGGCAAGTCGTTTATTCCGCTGGTCATGGGATTTGGCTGCAATGTGCCCGCCATAATGTCGGCCCGAGCCATCGAGAGCCGCAGCAGCCGCATCATTACTATTCTTATAAACCCGTTTATGTCGTGTTCGGCGCGTCTGCCGGTCTATGTGCTTCTTGTCGGGACATTCTTCAGTCGTCATGCCGGTCTTGTGTTTCTCGGCCTCTATCTGCTCGGTATAGTCGTGGCCATGATAACGGCGAGGCTGTTGCGGCGTTTCTGGTTTAAAGCCGACGAGACCCCCTTTGTAATGGAACTTCCCCCTTACCGCCTGCCGACTTTCCGTACGTCATTGCGCCATATGTGGACCAAAGGTGAACAGTATCTAAAGAAGATGGGCGGCATAATACTTGTGGCAAGTATAGTCGTATGGGCGTTGAACTATTTCCCACTTCATGACGAGAAGTCGTCCACACCCGAGTTTCAGAGTCTTACCGAAGCCGATGACGCCAAGATAGACCTTAAATATGATTCCTATCTTGAGATGCTGGGCAAGGCCGTTAATCCGGTGATGACTCCGCTCGGTTTCCACTGGCGTACTACGGTGGCGGCGATAGCCGGCGCTCCTGCCAAGGAGATTGTGGTGTCGACGCTCGGCGTACTTTATACAGGTGACGAAG
Source organism: Candidatus Homeothermus arabinoxylanisolvens (assembly GCA_001689405.1). Classification (GTDB taxonomy): domain Bacteria; phylum Bacteroidota; class Bacteroidia; order Bacteroidales; family Muribaculaceae; genus Muribaculum; species Muribaculum arabinoxylanisolvens. The sequence continues at coordinate 57,206 of LUJO01000049.1, forward strand.
AGATTGATGACAATTCATTGTCGGCGCGTCTTACTGCGCCCAATCCCATAACCGGAAAGCCCGACTTCACTCCGGCTTCGGCTCTTAGCCTCATGGTGTTTGTGCTGCTGTACTTCCCGTGCACGGCTACCGTCGTGGCTATAGTCAGGGAGACGGGATCTTGGCGTTACGGCGCATTTTCGGTCATATACAATACGTTGGTGGCGTGGCTTGTGGCATGGCTCACATATAATGTTGCCGTGCTGATGTAAGGCTTATGTGTTGACAAATGTCTTGTTGGCCCACTTCATGCTCCACCACCGGTGTATGAATATGGCGCCGCGTGTCAGCTCGTCGGCCGCGATCATGAACCATAGCGCGTTGATGCCGAGTGCGAAGTATATGCCGAGTATGTATCCGCCGAGTACCTGTAACAGCCACATGCTCACCAGCCCTACATAGAACGGGTAGTTGACGTCGCCGGCGGCGCGCAGGGCATTTGTGGCGAAGATGTTTACAGGACGGCCTGTCTCCACGAGCACGTCAATCCAGAGTATGGTGCATCCTATGGCTATTATCTCCTGATTGGAGGTAAGAAGTCCGAGCAGCCATTTGCCTGACAAGGCGAGTACCAGCGACAGGCTGACGGTGATCAGTAGCGCAAGCCGCATCACGTACTTGCCGAGTATGAAAGCGCCGCGGTATTTGGCTTTTCCTACAAGATGTCCTACCGATATGGCGCCTCCCTGCGATATGGCTATGCAGAACAGGTAGCCGAACATGACAATGTTCACCACGTATGTTCGTGCGGCAAGGACTTCGAGCCCAAGCATGTTGATGAAAAAGGTCATTATTATTTGGGCCGAACTGTAGCTGAACTGTTCGCCGGCCGACGGAATACCGATTTTAAGCAGATTTTTCAGCTCTTTTACGGGAAAGTGCCTGAATATGTGCCACGGGAAGCGCGGTACTACGGTCCTGAACAGTATTACGGCAAGCACAGCCATGGCTATGGCACGGCTTGAGGCGGTGGATATGGCGGCGCCTTCCGCGCCGAGTGCCGGAGCGCCGAATTTTCCGAATATCAGTACGTAGTTGCCGAATATGTTGAGTATGTTGACAAGTCCTACGACTATCATGGGGTAGACGGCTTTGTTGCTTGCGCGCAAAGTAGCCGACAGTGTAAGCGAAAGCGCTTGGAAGAAAGCAAACAATCCTACGATTCTCATATAGCCCACACCCTCTCCGAGCAGGTTGTCGTCAAGCCCCATCAGCTTGAGTATGGGTACGGCTCCGAAGCATAACAGGCTGCTTATGGCCAGCCCTATGATGAGATTTACCACGAGAGCCACTCCTACCACGTCGTAAATGCGGTTGTTCAGGCGTGCGCCGAGATATTGGCTCACAAGCACCGATGTACCCAGATTGATGACTTCAAACACAAGGAAGCACAGCATTACTATCTGATTGACGACTCCTACAGCCGCAACCGACGCGTCGCTGTGCCGCGACAGCATGACTGTGTCGACGGCTCCGAGCGTCATGATGAGCAGAGTCTCGATAAATATCGGCACGGTCAGCGATGCCAATTGCTTTTTAAGGGCGTTTGCAGGTTTAAGTGATGTCATAGGCAACCGGTTGACAGTATTGCATATATAAAGACAAAAGAGTCGGATTGCTGATGCCTGTCCGCTCTTTTGTCTTTAGGTTAGCTGGCAGTGACAGCGGATTATCCGTACTGGATGGTGCCGTCGGGATTGCGGTACAGGTCAAAGCTCTTCTCATACTGGTCCATGGCGCGAAGGCTCATGCCCATGCTTGAGAAGCCGCCGTCGTGAAAGAGGTTCTGCATCGTCACCTTGCGGGTAAGGTCGCTGAACATGACTATGCAGTAGTCGGCACATTCATCGGCGTTGGCGTTGCCCAACGGCGACATGCGGTTGGAGAAGTCCATCAACGACTCCATTCCTTTCACTCCGCTTCCGGCAGTGGTCTGTGTGGGTGACTGTGATATCGTATTTATACGTACGTTTTTCTCGCGTCCGTATATGTAGCCGAAGCTGCGTGCTATCGATTCAAGAAGTGCTTTGGCATCGGCCATGTCGTTGTAGCCGAACATGGTGCGCTGCGAAGCTATGTAGCTGAGTGCTATTATGCTTCCGTAGTCGTTTATCGCGTCGAGCTTTTTGGCTGCCTGTATCATCTTGTGAAATGATATGGCCGATATGTCGAGGGTTTTATTGAGTAGGTCGTAGTCGATGTCGTCATACAGACGTTTTTTTCTTACATTGGGCGACATGCCTATTGAGTGCAGTACGAAATCGATTTTGCCGCCGAGTATCTCCATTGATTTTGTAAATACCATCTCAAGGTCCTCGACATTGGTGGCATCGGCGGGCAATACTTCTGCGTTAAGTTTTTCTCCGAGCTTGCTTACGTCGCCCATCCTCACTGCCACAGGTGTGTTTGACAGCGTGATTACGGCTCCTTCTTCTACCGCTCTTTCTGCGACTTTCCAAGCGATACTCATGTCATTGAGCGCTCCGAATATCACGCCGCGCTTTCCTTTCAATAAGTTGTGACTCATTATAATATAATGTTAGTAAAAATTGCGGCTGCAAAGTTACAAAAAATAATTTAAACTCGCTCAGTTATTGAAATATACCTTGCTGCCGGCGTAAGCTGCTGAACGTCAGATGTGTGTGAAGCCGATGTGAATGTACGGTGTGTCGTTTAGAATCGCACCACAAGCTCCACTACAAGTTTGTCGCCGTCGCCGGGCAGGTATTCGGCGTTGTGGCGGTAAAAGTATTTCTCATAGTTTACCCTTATGTCGGCGTGCAGCGCTTTTTTTACGTAACTTAGTGTGGCACCGGCGGTTATACGGTTGCGTGCCGGGTCGGTTGTAGTCAGAACCCCTTCGTCATTACGGGTGCCGTTGCTGTGGGCGGTCATGCCGTCAAATCGTCCCTGAAAAGACAGTGTGTTGAACATGCCGGCATTGACCGGCATGCGGTAGTCGGCAAATATGCTGTAGGCGTGACATGCTTTGTGCGCTTTGTGGGTATAGTGCTTGTACATGTACTCGCCCTCGACGGTCCACCTGTCGGCGCTCCAGCCTATGCTGCCGTCGATGAGGTTCATCCTTACAGAGTCGGGACTCAGCGACTGTACGCCTGTGGCAAGTGTTACCCGGCCTATTTTGTATGTGGCTTTGCCGGCATATGACATCTTGCGGTGCCATGTCTCGTGGTCTGATATTGTTGACGGATTAAATGCTCCGGCCTCTACCTTGAGTGGAACTATCGGCAAGGTGTACTCTAATTTCGCTCCTACTGCGCGTACGTTGCACACCTGCTTGCCTATAAATGACCGGTTGGCGAAAAGATAATTCTGCGGCCCTCGGAAAGGATCGACACCAAAAGGCATTCTGAACTGACCGGCCCGGAATTTCAGATCGTCAGTGAAGTTGAGTTGTCCCCACGCATCGAGTATTTTCATTTTCCCACGGTCGCAGAGGTCTGTATTTATATAGTACTGTATCTCCGGAGCCACTCGGCCCTCCACGCTTAGGCGTGCATTGCGCACCTGAAAGCGGTTTTCGCCGTTTTCAGTGGCAAGTTCCCAGCGTGACCTTATAGTGCCGTGAAACACAGGTTTGTAATCGATATCTGGTTCTTCAGCTTTAGCCGGTAAGTTGACAGTCAACGATAACAACAATATTGCGATAGTAATACGGATCGGCATAAGTATAGTATAATGATGGTTTATTCAGGTTGTAAAGTTACTGAATAAAACCGAGATGCCAAAATTGCGGGTCAATATAGAAAAGCGGGTGCCCTGACATTGCAAGTACGTTTTGCCCTCGTTTTTAACATATCGCGCATTTTTACATTAACTTACATTAAATAGCGGAGTAATGTGCAATGTGCCAGCCTGTTGACGTGAAAACGAACTGTTAATGCCCGATTGTACATAAAAAGGGTATTTCGTCGTATTATCTTTGCGGGAAACAATACTTAAACCAATCACGATATTATGAAACGTACACCGAAATTTGACAAGGCTTGGAGCGAGTCCATAGCCATGCTTCCCGCAGAACTTCAGCAACCGCTTATCGAAGCCATAAAGGAGTATCAGATATCAGGAACAGAACCGACAGGGCTTGCTCCTATAGCACAATGCGTGTTCAATCTCCTGAAACCGGTCATAGACCGCCGTGCGAAGTCCGCATCCTATCAGCGCCGTCGCCGCGAGGCCGCGGCCGAAGTGCGCCGCGCTCCCGCCACCATCGAGGCCGGACGCCTTGTCAAACAGGACCGCAAATACATACGCCTCATAGCCAAGCGCTACAACATCATCCACCGCCACATCAAGTCGGAGATCGACCGCCTGTCAGCCACGCTGACCGCCGACGGCATAGACCGCATCCCCGTGTCCCGCTACAAAGAGTACCTCGAACAGCACCTTGCCACCATAATCTGTTGAAAGACAGATGTCTTGTTGGTAGGGACGCCGGTACCACGGCGTCCGGTTTCGACCCGTATGGCCTCACAATCGTACTAATCCCCGGCTTCGACCCGTATGGCCCCACAACCACCGGTGTCAGTTCTTCTTGGGTCGGTAGGCTTCCAGCAGCGGTACCGGATATTGTGAAAACATTACCGATACAGCTTCGCTGATGGCCGGAAGGTCACGGTATGAACCGTCGACCGGATTTATGATGGTGGCTACCGATGAGGAGTAAAGCGGCTTCATCTTTCGGGTATCGATCATGTCGATTGTCAGAACTCCCTCTTCATAAAGCCCTTTGACTATGCGTGTATAGGTCTCGCAGTCATTCCAGTATGAGTCACGTGGCATTACAAAAAACGGATAGTACCCGTTGTAATACGGACCTGCAGGCTTTTTGTGTCCCGGGCGCGTACTCTCGGCTGCGTCTTCGGGAGTTATGGTGTGGTGTATGGTTACACCGATATTTATAAGCAGTGTGGCGTCGGGCGACTCGATATAGCCGCGTTTCAGCATCTGGTCGCGTATCGAGGCTACTATGTTGGAGTATGTCACGGGTTGCATGCCCGGCGGCAATTGTCCTTTGGAGCGGCTGACTATGCGGTATTTCTCATAATCGCTCATGTCGGCGTTGTCATAAGTCTCGCTGTTGAGCAGAGTGTAGCCGGAGCAGCCTGTTATGAGCAGCATTGTTGTCAGTAATACGAGTATGTGTTTCATAAAGCCCTCTTGTTTGGTAATATGATAACAATGCCGCAAAGTCAAATGTTTCATTATCACGATTAACAATATTTCTTTAAAATTGTAAAAAGGTTTGGCGGGTAACGAATAGTGTAGTATATTTGAACCCACATTGTAATTATGCAACGACACGTCATTGATAATCACCTTATTTTAAAGTAGACATACCACTGCATTATGACCGATATCACAGAACTGTTTCTGCAGATTATTCATCAGTATAAAAGTGTTGACATAGCGGAAGCCGAGTTTAAGAAAATGCTTCACGAGGATCAGGATCTTCGTGAGGAGTACCGTGAGTGGTGCGACGCCGTAGGCAGTTCCGAAAAAATGGGCTTCCTCGATTATTGCGACGAATACATGGACTCGCAGGAGTCGATTTACGACACGCTCAATGACTATGACGAGTGATATGAATTGTCGCCGGCTTCCGGCGGAGTGGGAGCGGCACGGAGGTGTCATACTCGCATGGCCTCATGCCGATACCGACTGGGCTCCGATACTGGACGAGGTTTCAGATTGTTTTGAAAATATAATCAGGGCTGTTGCCGCTGAAGAGATTGCCATTGTCATAGCTCCCGATACTTCGGTACCGAGAAGGCGCCTTGCCGGCCTCGACAATGTACTGTATGTGACTCTTCCCACCAATGATACTTGGGCCCGTGATTTCGGCCCTATAACAGTGTTGGAAAACGGCACTCCGGTCATGTATGATTTCCGTTTTAACGGATGGGGCCTTAAATTCCCGGCCGACAAGGACAATCTGTTGACACGCGGCATGACGGGCGTCGGTGTACTGCAGGGCGTGTATCGCAATCGCCTCGGCTTTGTGCTTGAAGGCGGGTCGATAGAAAGTGACGGCCGCGGCACTCTGCTTACTACATCGCAGTGTCTGCTGTCGCCTAACCGCAACGGGGAGATGTCGCGCGACGATATAGAGCGATACCTTGTGCGTCAGTTCGGCCTGAATAAGGTTCTCTGGCTTGACTACGGGTATCTTGCGGGCGATGACACCGACAGCCATATAGATACTCTGGCCCGTCTTGCTCCCGATGATACGATACTTTATGTCGGATGTGACGACGAGGCCGACGAGCATTACGACGAGCTGTCGTCAATGAAGCATCAGCTTATGCAGTTCCGTACCGTCGACGGCTGTCCGTTTAATCTTGTCGAGCTGCCCATGCCCGATGCCATATATGATGAGGAGGGTCAGCGTTTGCCGGCCACATATGCCAATTTCCTGATACTTAACCGGTCGATACTGATGCCGTCATATGCACAGCCGCGTAAGGACGAGCTTGCGGCCAAAATACTTAAAATAGCATTTCCCGACCATGAGGTCAAGATGATCGATTGCCGGGCATTGATAAAACAACACGGGTCGCTGCATTGTGTGACAATGCAGGTGCCTCGCGAAATATTACCGATATAAACGATGTTGAAAGTAGGTATAATACAGCAGTCCAATACAGCGTCGGTTGAAGATAACCGCCGTCGTCTTGCCGACAAGATGAGAGCTCTTGCCGCTTCCGGCGCTCAGCTTATTGTCAATCAGGAGTTGCACGACTCTCTATACTTTTGCCAGACCGAGTCGGTCGACATGTGCGGTCTGGCCGTACCGTTTCCTTCCGAGACTACCGATTTTTACTCGGAGCTTGCACGGCAGCTCGGTGTCGTCATTGTCACCTCGCTTTATGAGCGCCGTGCTCCCGGATTGTATCATAACACTGCCGTGGTGTTTGAAAAAGACGGTTCGGTAGCCGGTAAATATCGTAAAATGCATATACCCGATGATCCGGCCTACTACGAGAAGTTCTATTTTGCTCCCGGCGACCTCGGGTTTGTGCCTATTGACACATCGGTAGGACGGCTCGGCGTGCTCGTGTGCTGGGACCAGTGGTATCCCGAGGCTGCGCGTCTTATGGCGTTGCGCGGTGCACAGATACTTATTTATCCTACGGCCATAGGATGGGAGAGCACGGATACCGACGATGAAAAAGCCCGTCAGCTCGATGCTTGGGTCACCGTCCAGCGCGGCCATGCCATAGCCAACGGATTGCCGCTTGTGGCGGTAAACAGAGTAGGGCATGAGCCTGATCCGTCAGGCGTAACTAACGGCATATCATTCTGGGGTAACTCCTTTGTAGCCGGCCCGCAAGGCGAATTCCTGTTCCGCGCGTCATCTGACGGCGAAGTCGAGGCTTTGGTCGAAATAGACTTACAACGTTCCGAAAACGTAAGGCGTTGGTGGCCATTCCTCCGTGACCGCCGCATCGACGCATACTCCGGCCTTACCTCACGCTACCTCGACTAACCGCTACCCACACGCCCCCTTCGGTTAACCGGCATCTACGTCGGCCCGGACGCCGGTACTCCGGCCTCCGACTACGCCTTGTACAACCTCAGGGATTGTTATTTTCATCCCGCTAAAACCGGATCAATGTACCCCCCCGTTGTTAAGCGGCTGTATTTTCTTGATTTTGGTCAACTGTCACACCGATATGGTACGAGCCTGCAAAGGCTTCTGCCAATTGTAAGCCGGGGACAAGCCGGTCTTCGGACGGCGCAGTCTCCGGTACGTAGTACCCCGCCATTTATGAGTCTGCAAAGACTCATGCCGACAACGTTCAGTCATTAGCCACACGCACGAGTCTTGTCAGACTCAATCTGTTTGGTGACACCTCCCGGTCCGGACACTTCGTGCCCGGCTAACGTTTGGCGTGAGCCTTTACAGGCTCGTCGGTTGAACGGGCATCGTCCACCGGCTACATTTCGTATTGACATTTTCGCGGGTGCCATGCTACCGGGGCCTCTACCACAGGCAAGGCCGGCGTCCATGCGATTTTTAGTGATGTTTATTCGAGAAGTAGTCGGAGCGGATAATGGCGTCGGAAGTACGGCGTGCAGCACGAAGCAGAGGCAGCAGACCGGGTGCAAGCGTGGTCGAGTCACCGACTTCTTCACCTGTCATCATGGATATGGCATAGGCTCCGCGAGAGGGGTCGAGCAAGCTCTGGCCCTGTCCGTACCATTCGTAGTCGGAGAGCCCCAGCATAGCCAACAGTGTCGGATATATGTCTATCTGGCCGGCTACAGAGTCGGTGCGCCCTGATATAGGTGAGTTGAGTACGATAAACGGCGTGTACTGGCGTGGCGAGACAAGCCGTGCAGCCTCGTCCGATGAGTTTATGAAATCACGACGATCACCCGCAAGGCCTTCATGATCACCGACTATAACTACAAGTGTCTCGTTGAAATCGCTGCGTGAGCGCAGATAGTCGATTATGGTGTGCAGCTGTGAATCGGTATAGTGCGCCATAGTGATGTAATCGGCGAGACGCCGGGGCAAGTCCATGTCGCTTATATCGAAGTCGGGGTCATGCATATCCTGAGGCAGCTGGAATGGATTATGACCGGAATATGTCACAAAAGTAAGCATACGTGGCTCACCTTCGGGCCATATCGTATCTTCTCCAAGTTTCTTCACCGACTGACGGAAGAATGAGCCGTCGCTAAGTTTCGCGGGATTGCCTATCATCTCGTCCATGACCCACGCGCTTCGGTCAATGAGCACGTCGTAGCCGAATGCGCGGCTTATGGCTTGCTGGTTCCACGTGATAGGCTTGTCGCAGGTAAATATGTAACTTAATGAACCATATCGTTCATTAAGGGCCTTGTTGAGCGAGGGATAGGTGACCGACGGATATTTCATGCTGTATACCGATCCGTTCATTGGCATAAGCCCCGAGTGTATGAGCAACTGGCAGTCTATCGAGCGGCCTGAAGCCACTTGGGTGAGTATATTAGGAGCGTAGAAGGTGGTGCTGTCACGCAGAATGTTGTTGAGGTAGGGGGTGATTTCTTTACCGTTTACAGTGGCTTCCAATGGCCAGCTTTCAAGGCTCTCGCAGATAATGAGTACGAGATTTTTGCGGGCCTCTACACTGTCTGGCAGTACCGGCGCGGCTACAATAGATTCATGGGTCGAGATCCATCGGTCAATTTCCGGTTTTGCATCGATGGTGTCGCGTCGTCTGCTGTCCATCAACGAGTACGCTATATGTCCGGCTATCGTGTAGGTGGGAACTCCGCAAGTGCTATAGTAACATGACTGAACCAGCTTGTCGTAGGCATTATAGAAACCACCTCGCAAATTAATGACTATTGCGCTTATAATCAGCAGTACGGACAGTATTAACAGGGGTAAGGCAAACGCACGAGCGGGCCTCGGCTGACGGTGCATTACGACTGCCGCAACGACCGGTATGATGAGGCCGATGATGTCAAATGCCCGGAGCGAATCAATCAGGCTGGCCGTGAAATCGGTGAGGTTGCCTGCAAGAAAGTAACTTTCCGGGGGTATCGCCGTCAGGTAGGTGCGGCAATACATCAGATTGGCCTCACACAGGCCGTAGGCGATAAGAAGTGCGGTTATGTGGACCCACGTGCGGCGCGTGAAGATGTAGGGTAGCGACAGCAATATTGTTGCTGCTGTGGTGTTGACCCACAACAACGGGTCGCTCATGGCGCGGAAGGTCGTCGCCATGCACCAGTCGATGTTAAACCACAACAGCATCGCGAACGATGACGTAATTGCCGTAATGAAGGTATCGTCTACCCGGAAGCGTCTTATGATGCGTTTCATCTGTCGTACTATAATGTATGTGTCAATAAAGGGTTTATTCCACCGATGCCGGAGGTGTGTCGGTGACATAAATTCTTTTGAGGGTTATCGTTGTAGGAGCGTCTGTCTTGAAGCCGAGCATATGTATGGCCGATGTGTCGAGCGCCTCGGGCTCCGAGTCGCTGTTTTTTGTAGCTCCCGCAAGTGCTATCACTACGAGTTTTTTGCCGTTGAAGCCGGTAGTGAAGTGTTTAAACCAATGGTCGGTGGAGTCGTAAATCTGAAATTTAACATCGGCCGACGGAGCTTCTTCAAGTTCCGCCACGATGTATTTATATCCCGATATATCTACGGGCTTTTCATAATACCAGCCTCCGAAACTATTTGACTTCGTTTTAAATTCGCGGGTGTTACAGTCGAACTCTCCGATTTCACACATTACCGGATTGAAGCGGTCAAGACTGAAAGTGAAGTCGCCTTCGGAGTGGTCGGGCCGGGGTATGCACGGCTCATTTTCGGGATAATCAACGCGAGGATTGTCAATGCCCATGAGTGCAAGCATGGTCGTCGCATACCGGCAACCCAGCACACGGTATCCGTGAGAAGAAAAGTGCGAGTTGTCACCTCTTTGCGGAATATTGGCTGCCGATACGACATGGGCCGTAGGGATGGTATTTGGCAGACTGTCTATAATGGCATTCATCGCTCCGCATACTCCTCCCTGTTCCGTAGTCACGACCTCTCCGGCAAGAAGAGGTACTTCATCGGCATTAAGGCCGAGGTCGGCAAGCAGATTCCGGTATATTTCATTGACTTTGGCCGGCCACTCGGTGTCGCCCGTATTTGACTCGCCCTGATGAAGGAGTATGCCTTTTATCACACCCTCTTTCTGGGCTTTGCGACCATATTTTACGAGCGCATTGTATGGGTGGTTGTCATACCCGCTCATTATATTTTTGAACCAGTCGGGCGCGTTTTTTAGCGAATCCTGATCGAAATTCTTGTCGTAGTGCTCGATTCTGCATCCGGCTACGGCTACCGGTATAACACCTATTTTTATGTCGTCCGGGAGGTTGGCTGCCATAGTACGACCAAAATAATCCATAGGGGTAAGGCCGTAGTTCTGGTTGACAAGCGGGGGAACGGCCGTGTACCATTCGCCCTTTACTCTCGTCCCGTCGGCGTAATCTACGGTTGACATAACCTTGAACCGTTCCGATACATCGAGCCGGTCCATCGGTTCCACGAATGAGCTTCCCTGCATGTTTGACTGACCGAGACATAGATAGATGTGGAAATTTTTGTCTTGGGCCATGCCGCTTACCGCCATTATCATAGCCGGTACAAGAAGTCTGATTGATCTGGATACCCTCATTGTTGATTGCAATTGATTCTCACAAAGATAATATATTGGTTCAATATATAATACAATATGACAAGAGGCCGACTTATGTCGACCTCTTGTGGTGTAGCGGGATCGAGAATTGAACTCGAGACCTCCGGGTTATGAATCCGACGCTCTAACCAACTGAGCTATCCCGCCATTACCGTTTTGCGAGTGCAAAGTTAATAGTAATATTTTAATTGTGCAACACTTTGCTTAGGTATTTTTAAACTTAAATTAAAAAAATATGAGTATCAGCAATTGTGCTATAACCACGCGGCAGAACATAGACAGGGGGTATACTGTGGCGTAACTCACTGCGGCATTGTCGCTCGGCAGTGTGTCATTGACATAGTTAAGTGCCATGGGATTGGCCATGCTTCCGCACAGCATGCCGCATGCCGAACCGAAATCAAGGCGTGAACAGTATACGGCCACGAGAGCCATGATGATAACGGGCACTATGGTTATGGCGAAGCCGATTGCTATCCACAGAATCCCTGCGGAGTGAAACAGGGTGTCCATAAAGTGCGCTCCGGCTTCAAGGCCGAGACAAGCCAGATAGAGCGACAGGCCCATGCCGCGGAGCATGAGGTTGGCGCTGCGTGTGGTGTAGGTGATGAGGTGAAATTGCGGCCCGAAACGCCCGATAAGTATGCCTACTATGATCGGGCCGCCCGCGAGTCCGAGTTTGATAGGGGTACTGATGCCGGGTATGGCTATGGGTATCGAACCGATAAGCAGTCCGAGCACTATGCCTATGAATATAGCGCATAGATTGGGGTCTTTCAGTGTTATATATGCATTGCCGAGTACTTTCTCGACATTTTCTATGGCTTTGGCCTCGCCGACTACGGTAAGACGGTCGCCCAGTTGAAGTACAAGGCTCGGTGTGGCGAGCAGCTGCACTCCGCTTCGCAGGACGCGGCTTATGTTTATGCCGTAGCTGTTGCGCAGACGCAGCGAGCCCAGACGTTTGCCGTTGATTTCGGGACGGCTGACAATGATGTGCTTCGATATGAGCTGGCTGTCGATGGTGTTCCAGTCTATGTCATCTTTGTTCCAGTTCTGGGCTTCCTGTTCACCGAAGAGTATGGTAAGTTTGGCCTCATCCTTTTCTGTCGTTACCACAAGCAGGCGGTCGTCTTTCTCAAGATGGGTTTCAGGTCCCGGTATCGATACGGTGCCGTTGCGCCACAAACGTGATATTACAAACTTGGACGGCGACATTGACGCAAGCTCCTTTATTGTCATATGATATATGCCCGGATTGTGTACCTGATAGGCCGCTATGTAGGTGCTGTTGCCGTCATCCTGCTCATGGTCGAGCAGCTGCTCGGGTTTGATGAACAGTTTTCTTACCAATATGATGGCCAGTATCACTCCGACCACGCCGAGAGGATACGTGACCGCACAGCTCAGTGCCGCACCGTTGGCCGACACTCCTACTTGGTTAAGAGCCTGCTGAGCCGCACCGAGCGCCGGCGTATTGGTCGTGGCACCACACATTATACCTACCATGTCGCTCATGGATATTCCGCCTATGGTGCTGATAAGTACCGTCATAAGAGTGCCGAGAAGTATGACTCCCAGTCCAAGCAGGTTCAGCTTGACGCCTCCTTTGCGAAACGAGCTGAAGAAGCCGGGACCTACTTTCAGTCCTAATTCATATACGAAAAGCACGAGTCCGAAGCTCTCGGCGTAGTGCAGCATGCCCGGGTCGATGGAGAGTCCGAGATGTCCTGCCAAAATGCCGGCGAAAAAAACAAATGTCACGCCGAGCGAAATGCCGAAAACTTTTATCTTGCCCAATGCAAGACCGACAGCGATGATTATGGCTATGACAATCACAGCTTGCACCGCCGAATGTTGATATAGTATGCCGTCAATCCATTCCATGCGGCAAAATTACAAAAAATAAACACATCGCGCGACAATAAGGCTCCATTCCCCGAAAATTGTCAATGCCGGGCATCAGGGATGCGTGGTTGAGACAGCTCCGCCGCGGTCAATAATTTTTTAAGCCGGAGCCTTAATATAAAGTGGTAAATTTTCATGTGTTAATATAAATCAGTACCTTTGTGGTTGTTCAACGCTATTTTTTGCACGCGCTGATGAACAGGACTGACGACAAGATATACGGTTTATTTAACGATAGTTTTCCTCCGGTGCTTGACGGAGTGACCCTTACGGTACAGAATTATGTGCATTGGCTTTCTGCCATGGGGTACCGTACGTGTGTCGTGACGCCATGGAATCCCGTTACTCCGCCTCATGAAGGTTTTGACCTGTACCGTTACTTCTCCCTGTCGATAGCCTCGCGTAAACCGTATCGGTACGGCTATCCGAAGATAGACCCGTTTATATGGCACAAAATGCGTACTGTCCCGTTTGCGCTTGTGCATTCGCATTGTCCGTTCTCGTCGGGACGTCTCGCTCTTTATGCGGCCCGTAAACAAAGAGTGCCGCTTGTAGCCACTTTCCACTCCAAATACCGTACCGATCTTGAACATTCATTGCCGTCATGGATGGTATCGCGTATCATGAAGCGTATTATGAATTTCTTTAACTCCGCCGATGAAGTCTGGATTCCGCAGGCGAGGGTAGAGGATACCGTAAGGGAATACGGATATAAAGGGCGTCTTACCGTGGTTGAAAACGGCATTGATCTTGAAATGACGGATTTTGAGTCGATACTCGACTTCAAGCGGGGGGCGCGTGAACGGCTCGGCATAGCGCCCGGTGAAATGACACTGCTTTTTGTAGGTCAACATATACGGGAAAAGGGAGTGGAACTTATAATACAGGCTATGGACCGGCTTCGTGATCTGCCGGTAAAGATGTCGTTTATCGGCACCGGATATGCCGTATCGGATATGAACGGGCTTATAAAAAGGCTCGGGCTTGAAAGTAAAATCACCTTGCACGGAGTCATCAGCGACAGGGAACTGCTGAAATGCTACTATGCCGCAGCCGACCTGTTCTTGTTTCCCTCGATGTATGACAATGCGCCGCTGGTAGTGCGTGAAGCCGCCATGATGGGTACTCCGTCGATTATATTGAAAGGTTCGACCGCTTCGGAGGTCATAGTCGACGGTGTCAACGGATTTTTGGCCGATCAGACGCCCGACAGTTACGCCGATACTGTAAGACGGCTTTATAAAGCTCCCGACTCGGTAATAGCTGCCGCCAAAGGTGCGTCATCCACTCTTACACGTTCATGGCGCGAGGTCATGGACGAGGTGGTGTTACGATATAAAGAAATAATAGAACGATATGGGCGCAGTTGACAATACACCGGGCGTAAATAAGGCCTCCAAGTCGGCTAAATTCGGCTTGTGGAGGGTGTTTGTTCCGGTGATTATCGGACTGTGTGTCGTGGTATGGCTCTTTAAAAGAGAATTTAATGCCGATATCTGGCATATGATACACTTCGACACCCGCGTGGTGTTGTGTATTGTCCTTGCATGGATATTCATGGCCGGACGCGATTTCGGCCTTACTTGGCGCTTCCGGGCGTTGACAGACAGGCGTCTCACATGGTGGCAGGCCCTAAGGGTCAATTTTATGTGTGAGTTCACGTCGGCCATAACTCCTTCGGCTGTCGGAGGCTCTTCACTCGGCATGATATTCATGCATCATGAGGGAATCGATCTCGGTAGAGCTACAACGCTTATGCTCACTACGCTTTTTCTCGACGAGCTGTTTTTTGTGGTAGCCTGTCCTGTAATAGTGGCCATAATACCGTATGACATGCTGTTTGGCTTTGACGGGTCATCGTTTGTCATCGGTCTTAAACTGGTGTTCTGGATTGTCTATGCCGCCATATTTTTATGGACGCTGATACTTTTTATCGGCATATTGGTCAGGCCAAACGGCATGAAGCAGTTTCTTGTATGGATATTTAAACTCCGTCCTTTGCGCCGGTGGCAGTCTGCCGTGGCAGCTTTGGGCGACAATATGGTAGCCACCTCGAAGGATCTGCGTACGCGCTCTGCAAGATGGTGGTTCGATGCGTTTGCCGCTACTGCCCTCACTTGGTCATCGCGTTATCTTGTGGTAAACGCCCTGTTCTTGGGTTTTGTACCCGGCGCCGACCAGCTCGTTGTATTCGGACGCCAGTTTGTGGTGTGGGTGGTGCTTATGGTAAGCCCCACGCCCGGAGGCAGCGGAGTGAGCGAGTGGCTGTTTACCGAATATTACGGCGATCTGCTCCACAATACGAGCATAGCGCTTGTAATAGCCCTTTTCTGGCGTCTGATAACATATTATGTATACCTTGTCATAGGTGTGTTTCTTGCTCCGTCAATGTTTCGCGCACCCAAGAAACCGATTGTAGAAAAAGATAATGATGATAAAAACAATAACGCTATAAAATGAAATTCATAGGTATAATTCCGGCACGATACGCATCCTCGCGTTTCCCCGGCAAACCGCTTGCCGACATATGCGGCAAAACCATGATTGAACGTGTGTATCTTCAGGCCTCGAAGGAGCTTGAGGATGTGTATGTGGCTACTGATGACGTGAGAATAGCCGATGCCGTGGAGGCTTTTGGCGGCAAGGCGGTCATGACCTCAACCGAGCATAGGAGCGGTACCGACCGTTGTTATGAGGCTTACCGCAATATCGGCAGCGACGCTGACGTGGTAATTAACATTCAGGGCGACGAGCCGTTTATCGATCCGTCGCAGATAGCCGCTCTGAAGCGTTGCTTCGACGACGAGTCGACCCAACTGGCTACACTGGTGCGGCGTTTTGACCCTTCACGCGGTTTTGAAGCCTTGTCTGACCCTAATACGCCTAAGGTAGTCATCGATGACAATATGCATGCTCTTTATTTCAGCCGCTCTATCATACCGTATGTACGCAATTACGAGTGGAAAGAGTGGCCCGATAAAGCTACATTCTATACTCATGTGGGCATGTACGCATACCGCATAGGAGCTTTGGCGAGAATAACATCGCTTCCGCAGAGCTCGCTTGAGCTTGCCGAGTCGCTTGAACAGCTCCGATGGCTGCAGAACGGCTTAAATATAAAGGTCGGCATAACGAATTGTCCTACTATAGGCATAGACACCCCTGCCGATCTTGAAGAAGCCATAAAATTGTGCAGGTCATTAAACTCCCTTTAAATAAAGACCTATGATAGAAGTTCCCGACAGAACTACGCCTCCGCGGGTAAGTGATTTCGGCCGACTTGTGATGCCGCCGCTCCGCGACATCACTCTTGCCAACGGACTGCCTCTGCACGTCATAGATCAGGAGTCGCAGGAGGTCTGTTGTCTGACATGTGTATGGCGGGGCGGACTTGCCGAGGCTCCGTCGCGTCCTGTAGCGCAACTTATGCTTAACCTGTTGCGCGAGGGAACTCGGAACAGCTCGGGCGAGAGTATAGCCGACAGGCTTGAGTTTAACGGCGCGCGGCTGGTGACTTCGGTCGACTCGCATTATTCGGTTGTTAAGCTGTATATGCTTAATTCAAAGGTGGCCGACGTTTTGCCGCTGCTCCCTGAGCTTTTTCTTGAGCCTGTTTTCCCTGATGCCGCTTTCAATACGTGGCAGGAGAAACTTGCGCGCAATTTTGAAATTTCGGCGGAAAAAGTCGAGTTTCAGGCTTCATGGGCCGGAAATCGGCTTATGATGGGCGAGAATCATCCTTTGGCCCGGGTTATGACTGCCTCTGACATACGCGCTCTCTCGGTAGACGAAGTAAAGCTATGGCATGCTCGCTCTTTTGTGCCGGTTGTCGATGCTTCGGGCGACAGCTCGTTGTCATTGTATCTGTCGGGGTGTGTCACTCCGGCGCTTATTGACATGGTAGACCGCAGTCTGGGCCGTATGCCCGTCGGGAGGTCGGCGTTGCAACCGTTTGAAATAGTCCCGTTCGTGAATTCCACGGGTGTCAGAAAGCATATCGATATGCCGGGCGCCATGCAGAGCGCGGTACGTATGTATATGCCGGGATTGTCGCGCAGTCATCCCGACTATATAAAACTGCGTCTGCTTACGGTAGCGCTCGGAGGTTATTTCGGAAGCCGTCTGATGAGTAACATCCGTGAGGATAAAGGCTATACTTACGGCATAGGCTCTTATTTGCTCGGCTATCCCGAAGGAAGTATAATCGGCATCAGTTCCTCGACTGACAATGCGTTGGTGGAGCCGCTTATTGAAGAGTCGGTGAAAGAACTCAAACGGTTGTCATCGGGCGATTTCACCGAGGACGAGATGGCGCGGTTAAGGCGTTATGCCATGTCTACGCTGGCTTCCTCGCTTGATTCGGCGTTTGAAATCATGGACTATCATATTGACGGTAAGATAGCTTTTCTGCCCGACAATTACTTCGAACGTCAGGTCGAGGATACCATGACGCTCACTTCCGACGAGCTTGTGAGGGTCGCCCGCGAACATATGCCGGTCGGTGACCTCAGTATAGTCGTCGCCGGCGGAAAATAATGTTGACGCCGGTACGATATTTGCGGCCTTGTTTTTATAGTTGTATGGAATTTGGTAACTTTGTAGCTGATTATGGATTTTGAACTGCAAGCGACCGATAAATCGAGCGCGGCCCGCGCGGGATTGATCACGACCGACCATGGCGTGATCGAGACTCCTATATTCATGCCTGTCGGTACGGCCGGCACGGTCAAGGCCGTGCATCAGCATGAGTTGAAAGATGACATACACGCCCAGATAATACTCGGCAATACATATCATTTGTATCTGCGTCCCGGTACCGATATTCTTAAGGCTGCCGGAGGTCTGCATAAATTCAACGGCTGGGACAAGCCTATCTTGACCGACAGCGGAGGTTTTCAGGTATTTTCGCTCTCGGCCAACCGTAAGCTAAAGGAGGAGGGTGCCTACTTCCGAAGCCATATAGACGGATCGAAACACCTGTTTACGCCTGAAAACGTAGTAGACATACAAAGGATTATCGGCGCCGATATAATGATGGCGCTCGATGAGTGTCCTTCCGGCACTGCCGATTATGATTATGCCAAGAAATCACTGGGACTTACGCTCCGGTGGCTGCAGCGGGGCTGGGACCGATATAAGTCGACCGAGGGTCTATATGGCCATAAGCAGGCCTATTTCCCAATAGTGCAGGGGTGTACTTATCCTGACCTTCGCAGAGAGTCGGCTAAGTTTGTAGCTGACCTCGGCGCTGACGGAAATGCCATAGGCGGACTGGCCGTGGGTGAACCCGCTGAAGTCATGTATGATATGATAGAGGTGGTAAACGACATATTGCCTGCCGATAAGCCGCGCTACCTTATGGGGGTGGGTACACCCGCCAATATACTTGAGGCGATAGAACGCGGTGTCGACATGATGGACTGTGTCATGCCTACGCGCAACGGACGTAACGGTATGCTGTTTACCGCACATGGCATCATGAACATGCGCAACAAGAAGTGGGCCGACGACTTTTCTCCTCTTCAGGAAGATGGTCCGAGCTATGTGGACCGCTTCTATTCGAAGGCTTATGTAAGGCATCTGTTTGCATCGCAGGAGATACTCGGCATGCAGATAGCCTCGATACATAATCTTGCATTTTATCTGTGGCTCGTAAAGGAAGCGCGCCGACACATACTTGCCGGCGACTTCAAGTCGTGGAAAGATGAAATGGTCAAACGGGTCACACAACGGTTGTGACATATAACGACATCGGATATGTTTAAGATACTTGACTGGTATATAATTAAGAAGTTTCTCGGTACATATGTGTTTGCGATTGTGCTCATACTTGCCATAACGGTGATGTTTGACATCAACGAGAAACTCGATTCATTTCTTAAGGCTCCGCTGAAGGCCACCATATTTGATTATTTTTTTAACTTCCTGCCTTATTTCGCCAATCAGTTCAGTCCGCTGTTTACATTTATATCCTGTATATTTTTCACCTCGAAGCTGGCCGACAATTCCGAAATCATAGCCATGCTCTCGTCGGGCATGAGTTTCCGGCGTCTTATGCGCCCTTATCTTGTGTCGGCTGCGGTCATAGCCGCTTTCACTTGGATATTGAGCGCATACATAATACCTCCGGCCAATGTCAAGCGTATCGACTATACAAATACCTATGTGAAAAACAAGCGCGTCGATTACGGCAGCAATATTCAGATGATGGTGGCTCCGGGCGAGATTGCCTATATGAGCCGTTTTGACAATACGACAAAGACCGGTTACCGATTCTCGCTCGACAAGTTTGACGGCAAGAAGCTGGTATCGCGTCTTACCGCCTCGACCGTGAAATGGGACTCCTTGTATCATTGGCAGGTACGCGACTACATGATACGCGATATTCAGGGCCTTGAGGAGAAGATAACCAAAGGCACCCGGCTCGACACGATAATACCTTTCGAGCCGCGTGACTTCCTTATATCGAAAAACGATCAGGAAACCATGTCGTCGCCCGAGCTGAATGAGTACATATCACGCCAGAAATCGCGCGGTGTCGCCAACATTAAAGCTTTTGAAATCGAAAAAGAGCGCCGCTACGCCATGTGCGCGGCAGCGTTCATACTTACAGTTATAGGTATGTCGCTGTCATCCAAAAAGGTAAAGGGAGGTATGGGTATAAACATCGGCATCGGTCTTGTGCTGAGCTTCAGTTATATCCTGTTTATGACGGTGACATCCACATTTGCCGTATCGGGATATACGTCACCGATGGTGGCAATGTGGATACCTAATATCATTTACGCCATAATAGCGGTGGTTCTGTATCGTCGCGCGTCGGCCGGATAAACGGGTCGCTTCTCCCGTATTATATACGTTCAAGCACGGTTTTTACTAGATCTTTTACCGCAGTCTTGTAGTTGGGCGAGGCTGTGGTGTTGACCCTGTTGGCTATTATGGAGCATACAGTCATGGCACGGTGACCCATGAGAAGTGCGAGGCCCTGCAGCGGTGCGCTCTCCATCTCATAGTTGGTTACGGGACGTCCCTGATAGCGGAATTGCTCTATGCGCGAGTTAAGGCCGGGGCTTGCAAGAGGCAGTCGGAGTTCGCGTCCCTGAGGTCCGTAGAAGCCGACCGCGCTTATCGTACATCCTCTCACCATGTCGTCGCGTCCTATCTGCTCGACGAGCTCGTGGCAGGCTTTTACTACATATGGCGACGCAAGCTGCGGATTCCAGTCGACAAAACTGCAGAACTCGCGCTCGAAGTCGAGGTCCGATACTTCATTACGGCCGGCGTAGTAATTGAGTACGCCGTCAAAACCTATAGAGCGTTCTGCAATGACCGGAGTGCCGAGTATAAGCTCCGGCTGGAGCGCGCCCGAAGTGCCTATGCGCACGAGTGTGAGAGTGCGGTGGCTCTCCTTTACCTCGCGGGTCTTGAAGTCGACGTTGGCGAGCGCATCAAGCTCGTTGAGCACGATGTCGATATTGTCGGGGCCGATACCGTGGCTCAGACACATTATGGGCTTCCCCTTATAGGTGCCGCCTATCGTGTGAAATTCACGTGACGACACTTCAAATGTCTTGGTGTCAAAGAACGAGGCCACCATGTCGACGCGGCCGGGATCGCCTACGAGTATTATGCGGTCGCACAGTTGTGCGGGCAGCAGATGCAGGTGGAATATCGAACCGTCGGGATTGATTATCATCTCCGAAGAACCTATTACTTTCTTTTCCATGAATTTCGGTTGTGTTTTGATGTTATTGATTAATATTAAAACGTATTGTTGTCAGGCTAAGTTTACACCGGCCTGTACTTTCCTCCGGGATAGGGCAGCACGAGACCTTTGAACTCCATGTCTACAAGTATCGGAGTAAGCCGGTATACCGGTATGTCGAGGTCAACGCACATGCGGTTGAGCGAGCCTTCGCCGTGCTTGCCGAGATACTCGATGATTGTTGCCTCGTCGGGAGTCAGTTCAAGCGGCAGTTCGGGCTGACTGCCCTCGGTTTCGCGCGTAGTCCAGCCCATAAGCCGTATCAGGTCATCGCCCGATGATATAAGCGCTGCCACATTGTCGCCTATGAGTTTGTTGCATCCTTGACTGAATTTGTCGCTCGTCCGTCCCGGAAGCGCCATTACGTCACGGTTGTATCCCGACGCAATTCCGGCGGTTATCAGAGCACCGCCCTTTTCGGCCGATTCCGCCACTACGATGCAGTCGCACAGGCCTGCCACTATGCGGTTGCGTGCCACGAAGTTGCCTTTGTGCAGAGCATCCTGCGACATGTAGTCAGATACCAGTGCTCCGCTGTTGCGTACTATCTCTACCGCCGCCGACCTGTGGGCTGCCGGATAAATTGTGTTCAGCCCGTGGGCGAGCACCGCTACCGTGGGCACCCCTGAATGCAGTGCCGCGCGGTGGGCGGCTATGTCTATGCCATAGGCGAGGCCGCTTATTATAATTATGTCATCGAGTTTTTTCGCAAGTGTGTCGACCAGATTCATTACGAAGTCGACTCCGTAGGGGGTGGCGTGGCGTGTGCCGACTATGCTTATAGCTTTCGATGCGTTAAGATTGCAGTCGCCAAGCGTGTACAACATAATCGGTGCGTCATCGCATTCAGCAAGCCGTGCCGGAAAATCCTTGTCGGTTATATATACCGGTTTTATGGAGTTCTGCGTTATGAAGTCAAGCTCTTTGGCCGCTTTCCCCAATATCTCTTGGCGGTAACTGTTGTCAAACAGTTTGTTGCGGCAGCCTGCCATGGCCGACAGCTGCTGTTCGCCGGCCGCGAAGAAGCGCTCTTCGTCACCGATATGTGTCAACAGGGCTTCGGCAAGACGCGGTGTCATGCCTCGTAATGAGGAAAATGCTATTTTGTGAAGGAGAGACATTGTCGTATAGTTTTATGTCAGGTATTCATGAAATGCCGACGCCAGTTCATCGCCCCGGGTAATACGTCCGTTAACGGTAGTCACACATGATACTATAGCTTCCACCGTTAATTTGCCCTCGGCGTTGTATATGTCCTGATGGAATATGAACCGGGCTCCCTCACGCGATAAGTTCAGGCAGCTTGTGAAGCGTTCGCCGAGGCCGAGCGGGGTCTTGTAGGTTATCTCTACTTTGTTTAGTACCGGATCGATGCCGCTTTCGTGCATTTTACGAAACGATATACCGGCCATCTCGCAGAATTCATGGCGTGTATGTTCAAGATAATGAAGATACACGGCGTTGTTTACAATGCCTTCAGAGTCGACTTCGTAATCGCGTACCTTCATCGGGAGCTCAAAAATGTATTTTTTCTTCATATCCCAAAAGTACTAAATAAAATTGTATTTTCAAACTGTCATGCAGGCGTATGATATAAAAATGTCGGCTAAAAAAGTGTATATGATGATTAAATGTGATACTATTTATGCAATGTCTTGCGTTTTATATATGTATGTATTATATTTGTAGTCACAAATAAACCATGATATTTTTTTACTAACATGAAATTAACCTATAAACATTTTGCGCTGTTATTTGCAGCATGCATGGTGCCGGCCGGCGCTTTTGCCGAAATCGTTCACATTTCCACGCCCAAGACTTCGTTGGTTATAGATGCCAAGAAGGGCAAGGATGCTAAGTTTCTGTACTATGGAAATAAGCTTTCCGGATCGGAAGTAGATGAACTGAAGAGCGCGGGAACCCCTAATCTGAGCGTTTACCCGTCATACGGCATGTCTACTGTTTCCGAGAGTGCTTTAAGCGCCGTTCACGCTGACGGCAACATGACTCTTGACTTGGTTGTCGACAAAGTGTCGAAGCATAAGGACGGTGACAGCGATGTCACTACCGTAGCGTTGAAAGACAAGTACTATCCGTTCTTTGTAAACGTCAATTATCGTACATATCCCGATGAGGATGTTATTGAGACTTGG
Organism: Candidatus Homeothermus arabinoxylanisolvens; assembly: GCA_001689405.1. Taxonomy (GTDB): domain Bacteria; phylum Bacteroidota; class Bacteroidia; order Bacteroidales; family Muribaculaceae; genus Muribaculum; species Muribaculum arabinoxylanisolvens. The sequence goes on from LUJO01000049.1 coordinate 80,287, forward strand.
ACTGAGATAAACCATCAGGAGAAGGGCAAGGTAAACCTCACTCAGTTTGCTTCGGGCTATCTTCCCGTCCGCTATGGCGATGTATGGCTGTCGCAGCTCTACGGTTCATGGGCAAATGAAGGCCGGGTGGATGAGGCTCCGCTTAACCATGGCATGAAAGTGATAAAGAATAAGGACGGCGCTCGAAATTCTCATACATCGCACGGCGAGGTGATGCTGTCGCTTGACGGAAAAGCACGCGAGAATGAAGGCCGTGTCATAGGTGCCGCATTATGCTACAGCGGTAACTACAAGCTGCGTTTTGATACCGATGACTCTAACTATCATCACTTTTTTGCGGGCATCAACGAAGAAAATTCAGAGTATCATCTTCCCAAGAACGAGGTGTTTGCCACTCCTCCGCTGGCGCTCACATATTCAGAGGAGGGTCTGAGCGGTGCAAGCCGTAATTTCCACAAGTGGGGCCGCAATCATAAATTGGCTCATGGCAATACTCCGCGTAAAATCCTGCTTAACAGCTGGGAAGGCGTTTATTTCGATATAAATGAAGAGGGCATGGCCCAGATGATGGAGGATATCGCATCAATGGGCGGTGAGCTTTTTGTCATGGATGACGGTTGGTTCGGAGTAAAATATCCCCGAAACAACGACTCGACTTCACTTGGCGACTGGACTGTAGATACCCGCAAATTGCCTTCAGGCATTCAGGGTCTTATAGATACCGCAAAGAAAAACGGCATTAAGTTCGGTATATGGATTGAGCCGGAGATGACCAACACTCTTAGCGAACTTTACGAGGCTCATCCCGAGTATATAATCAAACCTACCAACCGCGAGCCTAATCTCGGACGCGGCGGCACGCAGCTGGTGCTTGACTTGGGCAATCCTAAAGTACAGGATCTCGTGTTTCATGTCGTAGACACTCTTATGACAAAATACCCCGAACTCGACTATATCAAATGGGATGCAAACGCGCCTATAATGAATCACGGTTCGCAGTATCTTACCGCTGACAATCAAAGCCATCTGTACATAGAATATCATCGCGGTTTCGAAAAGGTTCTTGACCGTATACGTGCCAAGTATCCCGATGTCACCATTCAGGCATGTGCAAGCGGTGGCGGACGTGCCAACTACGGCGTGCTTCCGTGGTTTGACGAGTTCTGGGTCAGCGACAATACCGATGCTCTTCAGCGAGTTTACATGCAGTGGGGAACAAGCTACTTCTTCCCGGCCATAGCCATGGCCTCGCACATAAGTGCCGCTCCCAACCATCAGACATTCCGTACCATTCCGTTAAAATATCGTATAGATGTGGCCATGAGCGGACGTCTCGGTATGGAGATCCAGCCTAAAAACATGACCGATGAGGAGATTGCCATGTGCCGCAAGGCTATTGCCGAATACAAGGAAATCAGACCTATAGTTCAGTTTGGCGACATATATCGCCTGTTGTCGCCCTACGACAAGAAGGGTGCCGCTTCACTGATGTATGTCACTCCCGAAAAGGACAAGGCCGTGTATTACTGGTGGAAAACCGAGACTTTTGCCAATCAGCAGTTGCCGCGGGTTGTCATGGCCGGTCTTGACCCCGACAAGAATTATAAGGTGCATGAGCTTAACCGTATAGACAACAAGCCGCTTTCATATGAAGGAAAGTCGTTCAGCGGAAAATTCCTCATGTCCAACGGACTTGAAATGCCTCTTAAACATAATGTCGATTACAACAAGCGTAACGATTATGCAAGTAGGGTATTGCTTCTGGAAGAGGTAAAATAGTAAGGATAGATACATTTATTAAAAGAGGCGCGGTCTTTATACAGACTGCGCCTCCTTTGTCAATAGACATGGGTATGTGAAATATATTTCGTAACTTTGCATAAGTTTGTAGTGTACAGATAGATATTTTATTGCGATGAATAAATGTTTTATAGCTGTTTTTGTTGCTCTTATATCGGGAATTATGTCTCTTAACGCGCGTCGCGTCGAGATAAATCTATTGCAGACAAGCGATGTGCATGGCAATTATTTCCCGTACAATTTTATAACCGGAAAAAATGCCGCGGGCAGTCTGGCCCGCGTAAGTTCGGCTGTGAAAGAGGCCCGAAAAGAGTATGGCGACAATGTCATACTTCTTGACAATGGCGACATATTGCAGGGTCAGCCGACCGTGTACTATTACAACTATGTGGATACGGTCGCTCCCCACGTGGCTTCGGCTGTCATGAACTATCTCCGTTATGATGCCGGCAATGTCGGTAATCATGACGTGGAGACAGGCCGTGCTATACTTGACCGTTGGAGTAAAGGCTGTGATATGCCGATACTCGGAGCCAATATCATAGATGTGTCGACGGGTGAACCGTATTTTAAACCGTATGAAGTCATAGAACGTGACGGAGTAAAGGTGGTTGTGCTGGGCATGCTGACTCCGGCCATACCCGCATGGTTGCCTGAATCGCTCTGGAAAGGTCTGCGGTTTGACGACATCGAGGCTACGGCAAGAAAGTGGATGCCTGTCATAATGGAGAAGGAGGCGCCTGATTTAGTGGTCGGGCTTTTCCATGCCGGACAGGCCGGTAATGTGTTGGCGGGATATAAGGAGAACCCTTCGCTTGAAGTAGCGCGCAATGTACCGGGATTTGACGTAATACTCATGGGGCATGACCACCGGCGCGAGCGCAAGAGAGTCATAAATGTTGACGGCGATACGGTACTTGTCATGAATCCGGCCAATAACAGTGTAGTGCTTACCGACATAACCATGGCTTTTGATGTGGATGATACCGGTAAGGTGACCCGTAAACGTATTGACGGAAAGTTGCGCCCGATGTCGGATTTTGATATCGATGCGGAGTTCATGGTTAAATTTTCGCCTTATATATCGGAGGTGAAAAGTTATGTCGAGGAGCCGGTAGGGCGTTTGACCGACTCCATTTCGACTCGTGACGCTTATTTTGGCCCGTCGGCATTTGTTGACTTCATACATAAACTGCAACTTGACATAACGGATGCCGACATATCATTTGCCGCTCCTATATCATATGACGCCAACATCTCGGCCGGCGAGATATATACCGGTGAGATGTTTAATCTCTACAAGTATGAGAACATGCTCTATGTTATGGCGCTTACCGGCCGGGAGATTAAAGATTATCTTGAGTTCTCTTACGGATTGTGGGCCAATACCATGAAGTCGGAAAAAGACCACCTGCTCCTGTTTAAAGACTGTCCTGCCGATGGCGACGAGAGCAGGGCCATGCTTGCCAATCCGAGCTATAATTTTGACTCGGCGGCCGGTATAATATATGAGGTGGATGTAAGAAAACGCCCCGGACATCGCGTTAAGATTATAAGTATGGCCGATGGAAGCCGGTTTGATTACTCAAAGACGTATAAAGTGGCGTTGAACTCCTATCGCGGAAACGGAGGCGGCGAATTGCTTACCCGTGGTGCGGGCATACCGCATGACAAACTCTCATCGCGTATTGTATATTCAACCGACCGTGATCTGCGGCATTATCTTGCCGATTATATACGTAATAAGGGTGTGATAAGACCCGAAAAACTCAATCATTGGCGATTTGTCCCTGAAAAATATGTGGCTCCCGCGGTAAAACGTGATTATTTGATGCTATTCCCTGAAAAATAGATTGATTTCTTGTAAATTACAAATAAAAATGCTAAATTTGTATTAGGCATTATTTAATTTGTCGGAAAAGAACGGGAATGAAACGGTTCGTTTTTATCATCGCATTGGTTATGGCTTCGGTAGTATGTACACCGGAGGCTGTATATTCACAGACCGGCGATGGTGAAACGCTCTCTTCCGTTAACCGTACACCGTTGTTAAAAGCCGTGGCAAACGGCATAGAGATAACCGTACGTGACGGAGTGGCCCGACGCTTTTATATCTACTCGATAACCGGGCAGGTTATCAAGTCGGTTGAGGTGGCCGAGTGTGTGACCGTGCAGTTGCCGCAAGGTTATTATATAGTCAAATGCAGCGACTGGGCAAAGAAGATTGTCGTACGTTGACATTTTTGTGACTTTCCGATATTTACATATGCCAGTTTTATACTGAATACTTTTTTAGAAGTTGTCTGATAGCATATTTATTAATTTACAGAAAATGAATTTAAATCTAATGAAGCTATGCGCAAGCGCATTAGCCGTGACCGCCGTGACATGTGGCGCCGAGCGGTTGCAGGCTACGGGCAGTGATGCGGCTTACAGCACATTTGAAACCTATGATGGTGATGATCTTGAGTTGGTGGTTGATGCCAAGGGAACACATTTCGCGTTGTGGTCTCCCGAGGCTCAGGGCGCCGAAGTTCTTATTTATCCTACCGACCGTAACAGCGCGGCTGTCGACTCTCTTGTCATGACACGTGGCGACAAGGGTGTGTGGCGTGCATCGGTCCCCGAGAAACTCTATGGACGTTTCTATACATTTCGTATAAAGTACGACGGCAAGTGGCTTGCCGAGACCCCCGGTGTATGGGCTAAAGCTCTTGGCACCAACGGTGAGCGTGCTGCGATTATTGATTTCGATGCTACCGATCCCGAAGGCTGGGCCACGGATAAAGGACCTGCCATCAAGAGTATAAACGATGCGGTCCTGTATGAGATGCATCACCGCGATTTTTCGGTACATCCGTCGTCGGGTATTGTCAACAAAGGTAAATTTCTTGCCCTTACAGAGGAGGGTACGGTGTCGTCCGCAGGCGACAAGACCGGCATAAATCACCTAAAAGAGCTCGGAATTACCCATGTACACATACTGCCGTCTTATGATTTCAACAGTGTCGACGAGACCCAGCTGCCGAGCAACCGTTATAACTGGGGCTATGATCCGGTCAACTATAATGCTCCCGAAGGAAGCTATTCGACCAATCCTGCCGATCCTGAAGCGCGTATAAGAGAGATGAAGGAGATGGTGAAGTCGCTCCACGACGCCGGTATAGGTGTTGTCATGGATGTGGTTTATAATCATACGGCCTTGAATGATGACTCCAACTTCTCGCTCACGGCACCGGGCTATTATTACCGTCACCGTCCCGACGGTTCATACAGTGATGCTTCGGGTTGTGGCAATGAGACTGCTTCGGAGCGTGAGCAGATGCGCAATTTCATCGTGAATTCAGTAAAATACTGGGCGAAGGAGTATCATATCGACGGTTTCCGCTTTGACCTTATGGCCATACACGACACAACGACTATGAATGATGTGGTGAAGGCTCTTAAGGAGGTGAATCCCGACATATTTGTATATGGTGAGGGCTGGACCGCCGGCGACTCTCCGCTTCCGGTCGGAGAGCGTGCATTGAAGGATAATGTTTCTGCCATGCCCGGCGTGGCGGTATTCAGCGATGACATCCGCGATGCTGTCAAGGGACACTATAGCGATGCGCGCGATCGTGGCTTCGCTACAGGCAAGCCCGGCAACGAGGAGACCGTAAAAATAGGCATAGTGGGGGCTACCGCACACCCGCAGGTCGACTACGCCAAAGGCAACAATTCCAAGAAACCTTATGCTCTGGCGCCCACACAGGTCATAAACTATGTGTCGTGTCATGATGACCTCATGTTGACCGATAAGCTGGCAAAGTCTATGCCCGATGCCGACAAAGAGGCGCGTCAGCGTGCCGACAAGTTGGCCCAGACCATAATATTTACTTCGCAGGGCACCCCGTTTTTATTTGCCGGCGAGGAGATATTCCGCGACAAGAAGGGCGTGCACAACTCTTATAAGTCGCCTGACTCAATCAATGCCATCGACTGGACCCTCAAGCATGAGAACAGCGACATATACAATTACTATCGCCAGCTGATAGCGCTGCGCAAGGCTCATCCGGCATTCCGTATGACTACAGCGGAGGATGTGGCGCGTCATCTTGTCTTTGACGATGTGAAAGGTGAGCCTAATCTTATATCGTACTCGCTGAAGGATCATGCCAACGGCGATGCGTGGAAGGAGATAAAGGTTATATTCAATGGCAGTGACGAGGTGAAGAAGGTCAAAATAAGTCGTGGCGAATGGCTTGTCGTGGCTCGTGACGGCCAACTGGAAGCCGAGGGCATGGGATACACCAAAGGCGGCATCGTGGAAGTGGCTCCACGCTCCGCTCTGATACTCGCCAAAGAAAAATAAGACGATATATTGAAAATCCTCATATAGGAGGACTGATAAAATAAAGGGGGCGCCGAATATCTGTCGGCGCCCCCTTGTCGTATCTTGATCAGTACCAATCAGCTTTGGTGCTCAAGCAGGAAGTGCTCGGCGTCAAGGGCGGCACGGCATCCGGTACCGGCGGCGGTTATTGCCTGCTGGTAGTGCGGGTCGGCTACGTCACCTGCCGCAAACACGCCCTCTACGCTTGTAGATTGATCGTGGCCCGGAAGTATTATATAGCCTTGGTCGTCAAGCGATATCTGTCCTTTGAATATGTCGGTATTGGGCTTGTGGCCTATCGCAAGGAAGAAACCGTCGATGGCTATGTCAAGCTCTTTTTCTTTATCGGTACCGGCGAATTCGACCAAGTGGGCGCCTTCAAGAAACTCGGTGCCGAAGAGTCCGCGTGTCTGTGTGTTGAACAGTACGGTTATGTTTTCTTTCGCCATGACGCGCTGCTGCATGACTTTGGATGCTCTCAGGTAGTCTTTGCGTACTATGAGATACACTTTCTTGGCGAGATTGGCAAGATAGAGCGCTTCCTCGCAGGCTGTGTCGCCTCCGCCTACAACGGCTACCGTGCGGCCGCGGTAGAAGAAGCCGTCGCATGTGGCGCATGCCGATACGCCGAGTCCGGAGAATCGCTGTTCGTCAGGCAGCCCGAGGTAACGTGCCGAAGCTCCGGTAGCTATGATTACCGTCTCGGCCTTGATGACAGTGCCGTCGTCGGCAGTAAGTGTAAACGGGTGGTTGCTGAAATCAACGTCCGTTATTATGCCGGTGCGTATATCGGCGCCGAAACGCTCGGCCTGTTTGCGCAGGTCCTCCATCAGTTGCGCTCCCATGACGCCGTCGGGATACCCCGGGAAATTTTCGACTTCTGACGTCGTTGTAAGTTGACCGCCCGGCTGAAGGCCTTCATACAGGACAGGCGATATGTTTGCCCTTGATGCATATATGGCTGCCGTGTAGCCGGCGGGGCCGGAGCCGATGATAAGACATTTGGTATTTTCTGTAGCCATGTTTTGTCGTATTTTTTGTTATTGTATTATGATTTAGCGGAGATCAATGATTTCCGCCTTTGGATACTGCTTCTTGTTGAAAACAAATGTGGAGACGGGATAGTTTGTACCGGTTTTTAACGTCTTGATACGTATGGCCATATTGGTTCCGTTATCGGTCGTCAGTTCAATCCTTTCCGGCATGAAGGACGATGCGTTGAATGTCACCGTAGCTTTTTTTATGTAGGCTCCCCGGGCATTTGTCGGTGTGAGCGCCACTTTGTATTTTCCCGAAGGCGCTTTAAGCGATACCGCTTTGTAGGCTTTTCTGAACGAGCTTATTATGACGAACGGATTCACCTGCGCCAGCTCTTCGGGAGTAGGCTCTACGATGTTGACCTCGTTGGACGACGGCATGAAGGTCCACTGCGTGTTGCCGTCATACCATGCCATCAGGTCGGGTGAGCTTAAGTGAAATTTCTCACCGGCCATGACAAGTGTGCCTACCGATGTTTGTTGACCGTCGCTTATGTCGTACGTGGCCGTTATCGACCGGACGGTTTTGATGCGTTTGGCCGCTTCGTCAAGCACCTGACTGCCTGTAAGCGTTTTGGCTCCGGCAGGTATAATGACCGACATTACGGTCAGCAGTATGATGATGCGTCTTAACATTGAGTTCTGCTATAGGTTGTTTATTTCAAGATACCGGTCAAGCTGCAGCGAGTCCATGAGTACCGACCGCGGTTTTGCTCCGGAAGCCGGGCCCACTATGCCGGCTGCTTCAAATTGATCCATCAGTCGGCCTGCACGGTTGTAGCCTATCTGATAGCGGCGCTGCAGCATCGATGTCGATGCTGTCGATGATGATATTATGAAGCGAGCGGCCTCTTCAAACAGCGGGTCGCGGTCTGATACCTGTCCCGTGCCGCTTCCCGAACCGCCGTCGCCTTCCGGTACATACTCGGGCAGGGTATATGCTTCGGTATAGCCCATCTGTTCGTTTATGTCGCGGCATATGTCGGCCACCTCCGATGTGCTTATGAACGCGCACTGCACACGCTTGACTTCTCCTTTTATGGATATAAGCATGTCGCCGCGGCCTATAAGCTGATTGGCTCCCGGCTGGTCGAGGATTGTACGGCTGTCCACCATCTGCATTACGCGGAAGGCCATACGGCCCGGGAAGTTGGCTTTTATCATACCGGTTATTACATCGGTCGACGGGCGCTGTGTGGCCAGTATGAGGTGTATGCCTGCGGCACGTGCCTTTTGCGCAAGTCGTGCTATCGGCCTTTCGACCTCTTTGCCCGCTACCATTATGAGGTCGGCAAACTCATCGACAATCACTACTATGTAGGGCATGAACTTGTGTCCGTTTTCCGGATTGAGCTTGCGGGCTATGAACTTTTCGTTGTAGTCCTTTATGTTGCGTTCGTCGGCTTTGTTAAGCAGAGCGAAGCGGTTGTCCATCTCGACGCATAACGAATTGAGTGTGGCCACTACCTTCATAGGGTCGGTGATGATGGGGTTCTCTTCGTCGGGAAGTTTTGCAAGATAATGGCGTTCAAGTTTCGCATACAGATTGAACTCTACCGATTTCGGGTCAATCAGCACGAATTTAAGTTCCGACGGGTGCTTTTTATATAGCAGCGACGTGATTATAGTGTTGAGACCGACCGATTTACCCTGTCCGGTGGCGCCGGCTACAAGAAGGTGCGGCGTGTCGGTCAGGTCGGCTATGTAGATATCCTTTGATATCTCGGCTCCCATAGCCATGGGGAGTATGCATTTTGTCTCCTGAAACTGGCGCGAGGTTATGACCGAACGTATGGGCACCATCTGCGGGTCCTTGTTGGGCACTTCTATACCTACAGTGCCTTTGCCGGGTATAGGGGCTATGATGCGCACTCCGAGAGCGCGCAGACTCAATGCTATGTCATCCGACAGATTTTTGATCTGCGATATTCTTACGCCTTCAGCCGGAATTATCTCGTATAGCGTCACTGTCGGTCCTACTGTCGCCTCTATGTGTGAGATGGCTATCTTGTAATTTTTCAAGGTGGCTATGATGCGCTCCTTGTTTTCCTCCATTTCGGTCTCGTCCACAATCTCCGTTTTGAGCTTTACTTCTTTAAGCAGATCTACCGACGGGAAGTGGAAGCGGGGCAGTTCGGCGGTCGGGTCATAAGGCTTCATTTCCACCTTCTCTGCTTCCTGAATTTCGTTGTCAGTTACCGTGAGGCCGACTGTGTTGTCAGTGTCGGCATCCTTTCCGTTTTCGACATTCTCTTCATTTTCCGAAATCGGGCGGTCAGGCAGGGGAGTATCGTAGTGCTCCTCGACGTCGCTGTCCTGTGTCGCGGCGGGGGTGTCGTGGTCGATTGACGACGGCATGACGGGGTCGCGGTATACCGGGCGGTCATAGTCGGTCGACGGCTCGGGTATGGAGGTGAACGGGTCTTCGTCAAATACAAGCTGGCGCTCTGCGACGGGTTCTTCGGGAGTCTCTTTCTCTTCCGGAGTGACATTGTCGACCAGTTCGTCAGACTTTCGCAGCGATTCCTCGATTCTGCGCCGCTCCTCTTCTTTGGCCGCTTTCTCGGCTGCCACACGTGCGTTGTGTGCGTTTATCTTACGCCTGTATGTCACATAGGCTATGCGCAGCTCGTTAAGATATATGGCCATTACAAGCCCTACGAGAAGTATGCTTACAAGTATGGCCCCGGGTATACCCGTATTAGCCAATAAGAATTTATTTATCTCATAACCGTGTATGCCTCCCCAATAGAGCCAAGACCCGGCGCTGTAAGTGACAAGCCCGAGTACTACCGACACCGTTATGGTCACGATGAGGCTCTTCATGGTAAGCGACCAGAATGATATGCGTGACTTCCGGTTAAGCAGCTTCCACGCGAGCGCGAAGAAGTAGAATATTAAGACAAAAGCACCTATGCCGAGACCGTTTGATATGAAGTTCTGCGACAGAAAAGCTCCGAACGCTCCTCCCGCGTTACGTACGGTTTCCGGATTTTGGGCCATTTCGCTTACGGTATTGTTGAGTACCATGCTCTGGTCATCGGCTCCGGTGGTGAAGTAGGATATGGCCGCTATGAGCAGGTATGTGGCCCAACAAAGCAGTGCTATGCCTGCAAATGTACGTGTGCGTCTGTCAGTGACAAATCTTACTATGGAGTTGTCCTTCAGTACTGAAGGCTTTTTTGCCTTTTTTTGCGGTTTCCGGGGCGCGGGGTCCTCTGCCGGTTTTGACGCCGCCTGACGGCGGGCATATTCTCGGTCAAGGGCATCGGGGTCGAAGTTATCGGATATAATATTTTCGGGTCTCATAATAGCGTAAGTATAGTTGTGCGGCATCGGCGTTTGCTTAGACATGCGCTGATGATAGATACAAAGTTACTATAACCCGAAATTATACGCAAAATTCAGGCATAATAAAATATGCAAAATTGCCGGCCCGATCCGGCGGGCGGCATCGGTGTATTTACGACCGTCGGTTCAGAGAGCTTTAAGTGCCCTGATGGCATGATGCGGGTCGGGCGAATTGAATACATAGCTTCCGGCGACAAGCATGTCGGCTCCGTATTGTGCAAGCAGACCTCCGGTATGCGCGTTTATACCGCCGTCAACCTCTATTATGGCGTTTGACCCTGAGTCGGCAATGAGCTTCTTCAGTCTTACAAGTTTGGCCAACGTGTTTTTTATAAATGACTGGCCACCGAAGCCGGGATTTACCGACATGAGCAGCACCAGATCGATGTCGTTGATTATGTCGACAAGATGTTCTATCGGAGTTCCGGGATTTATGGCTACACCAACTTTCATGCCGGCTTGTCTTATCATCTGCACCACGCGGTATAAATGCACACACGCCTCGACATGCACGGTCATAAGCGATGTTCCGCAATCGCGCACCTGTGATACGTATTTCTGCGGCTCGACTATCATGAGGTGTACGTCGAGCGGAAGGGTGGATATGGCGTTTATGGCCTTTATGACAGGGAAACCGAACGTGATGTTTGGTACAAATACTCCGTCCATTACGTCGATATGTAGATAATCGGCTTCAGATGAGTTTAGCATTTCGATTTCTCTTTGTAAATTGCCGAAATCAGCCGATAAAAGAGATGGTGCTATAAGCATGGCAATGAATGGTTTATATGGTGTTATTACTTGATGGTTTTGGCTTGAATGCATTATAAAGTATGAAGAGTATGCATATCACTCCTATGCCGTAGCCGGCATACGTTAGATAATCGTTGTATTCTTCAACTTTTGTAAGCAATTGGTCTTTATTGACAAATGTGGAGAGAAAATACCCGAGCAGGGCAAGGATGCTGTTCCACACCAATGCTCCGAGCGTGGTAAATATGACGAATTTACCGAGATGCATGCGGGCAAGCCCGGCCGGTATGGATATCAGCTGACGCACGGCGGGAATAAGGCGTCCTATGAATGTCGATATGGCGCCGTGGTCGTCAAAATACTTTTCGGCTTTGTCTACTTTGGCTTCGTCGATAAGCAGCATATGGCCTACACGGCTGTTGGCAAAGCGGTATACGATGGGCCTTCCCACCCATAACGCGAGGTAGTAGTTGACAAGTGCGCCTACGAGCGCTCCGGCGGTAGCTATTATTGTTACGGCATAGATGTTCATCGTCGAGTCGGGCTGCATGGCGAGATAAGCGGCCGGTGGCACGACAAGTTCCGACGGAAACGGAATGAATGAACTTTCAATCACCATAAAAATAAATACAAACCAATAATTGGCATGAGTTACAAACCAATTGAAGAATTCGTTAGCGTCGAATATTGACAAGGTTATGAGGTCAAGCATAGAGCTTATATCGTCTTATTATGGATGTTTGGTGTCAAAATTACACAATAAAAATTGTAAAAACAACCTTTTTTCAAATTATTCCTGTGTTTTTAAACATATCGCGATAAAAAGCGGCCTTTTTTTCGATTGCGAGCGGATAGGCGCGTGAGGTGGAGGGCATGCGGTATATGTCGACCTTACGTCCGTCAGTCAGGACGGTTGATACCGACTCTCCGATTTTGGGCGATACGGTGGCTGTTATTGCGGCGAGGGTGTCACCGGCTTTTTCGCCGGTAGTGGCGAGGGTGTGACATTCGGGTATCCTGTCAAGCAGCTCCATCAGAGGTACGGGTTCCACTATTTCAAGATACTTGTCCGATGCATTGTCTTTAAGTCTGCGCACTTTACGCCCTGTGTCGTTGAGAGCTATGCCTTTGTCATCAAGCAATTGTTTTATAAGTGGCAGCTTGAATGTGCGGGCCGCGGAGTCATACAGATAGTCTTTGTCATTAAAAAATATGAGTCCCATTATGCGCCAGAAGTCGTTGATGCGGTTGGGATAGTAAAATTCCATGGCCCAACGTTGCGGTTGGGGCGGAAATGTACCCATTATCAGTATTTTGGCGTTGGCCGGCAGATACGGCTCAAAAGGATGGCTCTCGACAGGCTTCATCGTGTGAGTCTTTTTATGTGGTCTTTAAGTATATGGTGCCCGGGATGCGCCATGTCGCCATGATTGTATCCGTCAAGCTCATATAGATAAGTGTCTTTGTGACCGTTGACTTTCATCATGCGCCACAGGTAGGCTGTCTCCTCATAGCGTCCGAGCATCTCCATTTCGCGGTCGCCCGATATGATGATCATGGGAGGCGCATCGGAGCGCACATAGTATAGCGGGGCATATTCATCGATACTCGGTTGAGTGTCTTTCATGCCTTTTGCCTTACGATAGGCGAAGTGGCTTATGGCATGACCGCTATAGGGCACAAGTGCGGCTATGCTGTCGGCGTCTATGCCGTAGGCGGCAAGCCATTTCTTGTCAAGGCCAACCATATTGGTCAGATAGCCTCCCGCAGAGTGGCCGGCCACAAATATTTCCTTAGGGTCGCCTCCGTATCGTTCGGCGTTTTTGAACGCCCATGCCACTGCTGCCGCCGCATCGTCGATGCACTCGTCGAGGCTCGCCTCGGGTAGCAGACGGTATTCGATTCCTATGACAACAAGCCCCTGATTTTTCAGTTCCCGCGGTATGTTGCGGCTGCCTCCCGTCAATCCTCCGCCGTGAAACCATACTACCACCGGGCAACCTGCTGTGTCGGCCGGATAGTGTATGTCAAGCCTGCACATTTTGTCGGCGTAAGCGCCTTTATCGAATTGGTACTGTATGTCCTTGTCGGTTTTGTATTCTGAACATACGCCGATGGCCGGAAGCATACAGAGTATCGATATGATTGAAAGTCTTAAAAGCTTCATGACGTCAATGTTATAAGTTGAGTAATTGTGCCGCCACAGCGTCGGCAAGGGCTTGACATTCGGCTATGTCGGTGGCGTTGGGTGCTTGCTTTGCCTGCGGCGAGTTTATGTCGCCGTTCAGCAACTTGGTTTCTTCAAGCACGGCATTGATGCGCTTCACTGCCTGTGGCGCCCATGTGTATGAACCGAACGAAGCGGTTACTCGGTTTTTTATATCGCGGGTCTTGACAGCCTGTACTACTGCTTCTATCGGCGGAAACAATGTGTTGGAATATGTCGGCGCTCCTATTATGAGCCCCTTGTAACGGAATATATCGCTTAATATATAAGAGAGATGCGAATAGGAGGCGTTATGTATGCGTATTTTCTTTATGCCGTTTTCTGCGAGACGCGATGCTATGGCTTCGGCCATCTCCTCGGTGTTGCCGTACATTGAGCCGTATACTATTACAACTCCGGTCTCGGCTTCGTATTTTGACAGAGAGTCATATATGGCGGTTACACGTGCTATGTCGTCATGCCATACCGGTCCGTGTGTAGGGCATATGTAATTCAGCTTGAGCGAAGAGAGTTTGGCGAGCGCTTTCTGTACAAACGCGCCGTACTTGCCTACTATATTGGAGTAGTAGCGATACATCTCCGGTATAAACGGCTCGATGTCGGTCTCGGTGTCGGTTATGCCTCCTGTAAGAGCTCCGAAACAACCGAACGCGTCGCCTGAAAAGAGCACGCCTTTTTCTTCCACGTATGTCATCATGGTTTCGGGCCAGTGCACCATTGGTGTCAGTGTGAAGCGCAGACTCATGCCGCCGAGGTCTATGGTGTCGCCGTCGGCCACTTTCAGTGTGTTGTCCTCTATACCGTAAAAGCCTTTTACCATCTCCAGCGTTTTGGCGTTGCCCACAATTGTCATTTCGGGGTAAAAGCTCCGCAATACTTTTATTGAGCCCGTATGGTCAGGTTCCATGTGGTTGATTACGAGATAGTCGGGCGCTTTATTACCGAGCACGGTCTTGATGTGGTCGCGCAATTTTTCGCATGCGCTTATCTCCACACCGTCGATAAGGGCGGTCTTGTCAGTACCCTTTACTATGTATGAGTTGTAGGTCACGCCTGCCGGCAGGGGCCATAAGGCTTCAAAACGCGAGGTAGTGCGGTCGTTCACCCCCACGTAGTGTATTCCCTCGATAAATTCTTTTATATTCATAATTATAGCTTGTTCGGTAAAAACAATATACTTTAATATATAATAAGGAAAACGGGCCTGTAATGTTCAAAGACAAAAAATCAGAGAGCCGCTTCCCTTTATGAGGCAGCGGCTCCGTTATCTGTATCATGCTTCGGGGCATGTTATGATTTGGCTCGCTCTACGCGTTCTACGTATGATCCGTCGCGGGTGTCTATGCGTACTTTGTCGCCTGTCTCGCAGAAGAGGGGCACTCTTACTTCTGCACCGGTCTCTACGGTAGCGGGTTTGAGCGTGTTGGTGGCTGTGTCGCCTTTGATACCGGGTTCGGTATAGGTTATTTCGAGCACTACGCTTGTGGGCATCTCACAAGTAAGGATAGTGTCGGAAGCCGCATGCACCATAGCTTCACAGATGTCGCCTTCCTTAAGGAACTGCACGCCGTCGATGCTTTCGCCGGGAAGAGCTACCTGCTCAAAAGTCTCGGTATGCATGAAGTTGTAGCCCATATCGTCTTTGTAAAGATACTGATAGGGACGACGCTCTATGCGTACTTCTTCAACTTTCACGCCTGAGTTCCAAGTCTTGTCGATAACGCGTCCTGTCTTGACGTTTTTGAGCTTGGTGCGCACGAAAGCCGGGCCTTTACCGGGTTTAACGTGAAGAAATTCAACTATAAAGAAGTAGTTGCCGTCGATGTCGAGGCACATTCCGTTTTTAAAATCTGCAGTTGTTGCCATAAAATTAATTATCCTGTGTTTTTTATTTACGAGTGCAAAGATACGAACTATAAGGGGATTATCGTCAATATTTTATTGAAATTTTTTATCCAATAGGACAATAATGAGGATATCTTTTCTAAAAAATGGGGTGGAATAATGCTATAAAATATGTAAATTTGTGCTTCTTTTTAACCAAAAATTTAGTAATAAATGGAAACAGTGTTATTCTGGGTTGTGCCTTTTTCCTCTCTGCTCGCTTTGTTGCTGGCTCTGTTTTTTTATCGCCAGATGATGAAGGAGAGCGAGGGTACTCCCGTAATGAAAAAAATCGCCGCCTATGTGCGGCAGGGTGCCATGTCTTATCTGAAACAGCAGTACAAGATTGTAGGCATGGTATTTTTAGTGCTTGTCATTCTTTTCTCGGTTATGGCCTACGGCTTCAACCTACAGAACCCGTGGGTGCCGGTGGCATTCCTTACCGGCGGTTTCTTCTCCGGACTTTCGGGCTTCCTCGGTATGAAGACTGCCACTTATGCATCGGCGCGTACAGCCAACGCCGCCCGCAACTCGCTTAACGGAGGCCTGCGTGTGGCATTCCGCAGCGGTGCCGTCATGGGCCTTGTCGTAGTAGGTCTCGGACTTCTCGACATATCGTTCTGGTATCTGGTACTTGATTATTTCGTGCCTGACGATCCGGCCGCTCCGACTGCCAAACTTTGTATGATTACAACCACTATGCTTACATTCGGCATGGGTGCCAGCACACAGGCATTGTTTGCCCGCGTGGGTGGCGGTATTTATACAAAAGCAGCCGATGTCGGCGCTGACCTTGTAGGAAAGGTGGAGGCCGGCATTCCCGAGGATGACCCCCGCAATCCCGCTACCATTGCCGATAATGTCGGTGACAACGTAGGCGACGTAGCCGGTATGGGTGCCGACCTTTATGAGTCGTATTGCGGTTCTATTCTGGCTACTTCCGCCCTCGGAGCCGCCGCCTACATGACAAGCGGTGATGTGGTCATGCAGTACAAGGCCGTACTTGCTCCGATGCTTATCGCCGCAGTAGGTATCATTCTGTCCATTATAGGCATATTCTCGGTACGCACCAAAGAAAACGCCACGATGAAAAATCTTCTCGGTTCTTTGTCGCTGGGTACCAATCTCAGCTCGGCGCTTATCGTTGTGGCGACATTCCTTATATTGTGGGCGTTGAATATCAACAATTGGATCAACATATCATTTGCTGTTGTTATAGGTCTTCTTGTCGGTATCGTAATAGGACGTTCGACCGAGTATTATACTTCGCAGTCCTATCGTCCTACACGCAAGCTTGCCGAAAGCGGCACTACCGGCCCGGCTACCGTCATAATATCGGGTATCGGTCTTGGAATGGTGTCTACGGCAGTGCCCGTACTTGCTGTCGTGGTAGGTATAATCCTGTCATATTGGCTTGCTGCCGGATACGACTTCACTAATGTGGGCATGGGCCTTTACGGCATAGGCATCGCCGCTGTAGGTATGCTTTCCACTCTTGGTATAACTCTTGCCACCGATGCTTACGGACCGATCGCCGACAATGCCGGCGGTAATGCCGAAATGAGTGGCCTCGGTGAAGAGGTACGTCGTCGTACAGATGCTCTCGACTCACTTGGAAATACCACGGCGGCTACCGGAAAGGGCTTTGCTATCGGTTCTGCGGCGCTGACCGGACTTGCCCTGCTTGCATCGTATATCGAGGAGATACGTATAGGTCTCGGCCGTCTCGGCGAGACAGCCATAAATATAGGTGACATGACCAAGCCCATACATGAGGCTTCGTTTACCGACTTTATGACATATTACGACGTGACGCTCATGAACCCCAAAGTGCTGTCGGGTATGTTTATCGGAAGTATGATGGCATTCCTTTTCTGTGGCCTTACAATGAATGCCGTAGGTCGTGCGGCCGCACACATGGTGGAGGAAGTGCGTCGTCAGTTCCGCGAGATAAAGGGTATACTTACCGGTGAGGCCGAACCCGATTATGCCCGTTGTGTACAGATATCGACCAAAGGCGCGCAGCGTGAGATGGTGTTCCCGTCGGTACTCGCTATCGTAGCTCCTATACTTACCGGCCTTATTTTCGGCGTGCCCGGAGTCATCGGATTGCTGGTAGGCGGTCTGTCGGCCGGATTTGTGCTTGCCATATTCATGGCCAATTCAGGCGGTGCATGGGATAATGCCAAGAAGTATATCGAGGAGGGCAACTTCGGCGGCAAGGGCGGTGACGTCCATAAAGCCACCGTGGTAGGCGATACAGTAGGTGACCCGTTCAAGGACACGTCTGGCCCGAGCCTGAACATACTTATAAAGCTGATGTCGATGGTGGCCATAGTCATGGCCGGCCTCACTGTCAGCTGGAGCCTGTTTTAAATAATCGGATTATATAAATGTGAAAAAGGCCGCATGCGTGCGGCCTTTTTGTTTGCGGTCACTCAATATGTTATTTGCGTAGGTGGCGCGGATTGTGTAACTTTGTGGTGTGGGACGACTTATAGCCATAGACTACGGACGTAAACGTTGCGGAATTGCCGTGACCGATGCGTTGCGCATTGTGGCTACCGGGCTTACCACGGTGCCGACAAGCGGGCTTGTCGACTTTGTAAAGAAATACATGGCCGATGAACAGGTAGATGCTATAATAGTGGGCAAGCCTGTGACACTTCAGGGTGAGCCTTCGGAGTCAATGAGGTACATAACGCCCGGTATAGCGAAGTTGCGTGCGGCGATTCCCGCCGATACGGAAATCCTGTTCTGGGACGAGCGTTTTACTTCCACACTGGCTCACAGAGCCATGCTTGACGGGGGTATGCGTAAAAGCCGCCGCCGTGACAAAGCCATAGTCGATGAAATGGCTGCAACTATAATACTTAACGATTATCTACAAAGTAAATCATATAACCGATGAAATTACCGATATATCTTTACGGCCATCCCGTGCTCAGGCGCGAGTCGGCCGAGATAACTCCCGATTACCCGGAGCTGAAGAAGCTCGTCGATGACATGTGGGAGACAATGTATTACTCTGAAGGTTGCGGACTTGCCGCTCCGCAGATAGGACGCAACGACCGCATAGTCGTCATTGACGGTTCGGCTGTGGCCGAACACTTTCCCGATTGCAAAGACCGTAAGTTTACTTTGATAAATCCGGTCATTGAGGTGCTTGACGGCGACACCGTGACACGCGATGAAGGATGCCTTAGCCTGCCCGATCTTAGCGAGGCTGTGCCCCGTGTGGAACATATACGCCTGAAATGGGTCGATGAGAACTTCGAGCCGCATGAAGAGGAGATATCGGGCTTCCTTGCCCGTATAGTGCAGCATGAGTGCGATCATCTTGAAGGCAAACTCTATATCGACCATATATCGCCTATAAGACGACAGCTTATCCGCGGCAAATTAAACAACATAATAACCGGCAAGAAGCGCGTGGACTATCCGGTGCGTTATGCCCCTAAAAAGAAGTAATATGGCTGACGATAAAAAGATAATATTTTCTATGGTGGGCGTGAGCAAAATATATCCGCCCCAGAAACAAGTGCTCAAGGACATATATCTTTCGTTCTTTTACGGAGCGAAGATAGGTATCATAGGTCTTAACGGTTCGGGTAAATCCTCCCTGCTTAAGATTATCGCAGGCATCGACAAGCAGTATCAGGGTGAAGTGGTCTTTTCTCCCGGCTACTCTGTAGGATATCTTGAACAGGATCCGCAACTTGATCCTGACAAGACGGTCATCGATGTGGTGCGCGAAGGTGTGCAGCCGATCATGGATCTTCTTGCCGAATTTGACAAAGTAAACGAGTCATTCGGTGACCCCGATGTGCTTGACGACCCTGACAAGATGGATGCGCTCATAGCACGGCAGGCCGAACTGCAGGATAAGCTTGACGCCGCCGACGCTTGGAATATAGACAGCAAGCTGGAGCGGGCGATGGACGCTTTGCAGTGTCCGCCCGACGATCAGGTCATATCTACGCTTTCGGGTGGTGAGCGCCGTCGTGTGGCTCTGTGCCGCCTCTTGCTCCAGCAGCCCGACGTACTGCTCCTCGATGAGCCTACCAACCACCTTGACGCCGAGTCTATCGACTGGCTTGAGCAGCACCTGCAGCAATATCCCGGTACGGTAATCGCCATAACGCATGACCGATACTTCCTTGATCATGTGGCCGGATGGATACTTGAGCTTGACCGCGGAGAGGGTATACCGTGGAAAGGCAACTACTCGTCTTGGCTCGACCAGAAGACCAGGCGCATGGCTCAGGAAGAGAAACAGGCAAGCAAGCGGCGCAAGACTCTCGAACGTGAGCTTGAATGGGTAAGGATGGCTCCGAAAGCCCGTCAGGCCAAAGGCAAGGCCCGTCTTAACTCGTATGACAAACTTCTTAACGAGGACCAGAAGGCACGTGAAGAGCGTCTTGAAATATATATACCCAATGGCCCGCGTCTCGGTAACAAGGTTATCGAGGCTACTGGTCTGGCCAAGTCATTCGGTAAGAAACAGCTGTTTAAGGGTCTTGACTTCTCACTGCCGCCGAACGGCATAGTCGGGGTTATCGGTCCTAACGGTGCCGGAAAGACGACTTTGTTCCGCCTTATAATGGGGCAGGAGACTCCCGACAGCGGTACGTTTGACGTGGGCGAGACCGTAAAGATAGCATATGTTGACCAGACCCACCATGATCTGCTCCCCGACAAGAGTGTGTATGAAGTCATATCGCAAGGCACCGAGACATTCCGTATGGGCGGCCGTGATGTAAATGCACGTGCCTACCTGTCCAAGTTTAATTTTACCGGCGCCGATCAGGAGAAGAAGATCGGTGTGCTGTCAGGCGGAGAGCGCAATCGTCTGCATCTTGCCATGGCGCTGAAGGAGGAGGGCAATGTACTGCTGCTTGACGAACCTACAAACGACATTGATGTCAATACGCTCCGTGCGCTTGAAGAGGGTCTGGAGGACTTTGCCGGATGTGCCGTGGTGGTTAGCCACGACCGTTGGTTCCTCGACCGTATATGCACCCACATACTTTCATTTGAGGGCGAAGGAAATGTCGTTTATTACGAAGGCTCGTATTCCGACTACGAGGAGTATAAAAAGGCCCGCAACGGCGGCAAGGAGTTGCCCCGCAAACGCTATCGCAAACTGATGGAATAGAGATATTGTTAAAAAATAGGATTATAAGGCACAAATCATTACCTTTGCAACATGCGTAATGTTTTGTGCCTTGTTTTATTATGCGTAGTGGCGTTGACTTCGAATGCCGCGACACCTATATGCGGTGAGCCGGAAGTCGATGTAGAGCGTATGTACAGGTTTGTAAAAAGGCACAATCCCGATTTTCCGCGGGAAATAGCCGAAGCGTACTATAATGTGGGACTCCTGTATGGTGTACGTGGCGACATTGCTATGTGTCAGGCTATCCTCGAGACCGGCTGGTTCAGATTTTCCGACGGTACTTCGGTTACCGCCGACCAATATAATTATTGCGGCCTCGGGGTTACTTCAAGCCGAGAGAGGGGACATGCGTTTTCTTCGATAGAGGAGGGGGTAAAGGCACAGATCCAACACTTGTATGCTTACGGCTGCAAGAACGATTTACCGAAGGGTGAGACCATTGTCGATCCGCGTTTCAATTATGTAAAACGAGGTTCTGCCAAGACTTGGGAGAAACTTAACGGACGTTGGGCCGCAAGCCGCCACTATTCCGACAGGATACTTCAGTTGTATTTTCAGCTGTCGGGCAGTCAGATCGAATTTATAGAGGTGGAAATTCCGGAAGAGTATCTCCTCTCCGAAGAGTAGCGATATATGCCTCACATGCAAGCCGTCATGGCATTGTAAGCCGTATGGCATTGCCGCCGCCTGACATGTCTACGGCAAAGTGGCGTGATGTGCGTAAGCCTACCACCCAAAGCACTGTGTCGTTGCGCGTGAGCAGCCATACTTTGCGCTTGTCGTCAAGCGATAGCTTGGCATCTGAAAATATGTCGCTCACGAGGCGGCTCCCTTTCATGCCGAACGGTTCGATACGGTCGCCTTCGCGCCAATGTCTCATGACAAAGTCCGGGTTGCCGTCAAGCGCAGCGGGGTCGATATACAGTGACTTGCCGTTGCGGTCAAACCGTATCCCCTCTACAGGTATCTCGTCAACAGTCAGTCCGAAAGGATATGCTTCTTTCGCGGTGAGATTTATTTTAAACTCTTCCTCGGAACGTGATTCCGAAAGGGGAGTTATATGAAGTTTGCCCCGGTTAATCAGAGCCACGTTTTTGTCGCTGAAAAACTGACGCCCCGAAACGGTCTTGTCCGATGTCACAGCCGACGTTATGTCGGAGGCATGTGTATGGTTGAAGCCATATGGCTTTATGATTTCGTATAGCAGTGTCACCGGATTGTTTGTTTCCGCGACAATGCGATTTACGTCGATTACGCCATTTCCAATGAAGCGTTCGGCAAGGTGAGTCACCGCTTCGTCATATAACGCCGCATTGTCGCGAAGGTCACATATGGATGTGCCCAATCCCTTGTCGGCGTCGGGAAATTCTTTTCGTATCGCCGGAATTATTATGTTGCGCAGTTTGTTGCGCTTCACATCGTTTATCAGATTTGTGCTGTCAGTGACGTATTCTATATTTTCATCTGTAAGAAACGTCTCGATGTCTTTGCGCGGTATATCGAGCATCGGCCTTATTATGATGCCGTTTTGAGGTTTCATGCCGGTCATTCCGGTTATGCCGGTGCCTCTGAGCAGATTGAGCAATATTGTCTCGATATTGTCATCGTTGTGGTGGGCTACGGCCACGGGGATACCTCCGAGTTCGTCGGATAGCCGGGCAAACCATTCATAGCGAAGGCCGCGGCACGCCATCTCGGTAGATACGCCATGAGCTTTTTTATAAGCATTTACATCAAATGCCGTCTCACGATACTCGTCAGCATATAATGAAGCCACGTGTGCGGCATGATTGCGGTCGCGAAGCGACTCTTCGCCGCGTAACCTGAAATTGCAGTGGGCCGCAATACATGTGTACCCGAGTCGCGAAAGAGCTACGAGCAAAGCTACAGAGTCGGCTCCGCCGCTCAATGCCGTTATCACGCGTTGCCCCGGTTTAAGCAGGCTGTGCCGTTTTATGGATAGTGCTACTTTGTCAATGAATCCGTCCACGATGATACGATAATTAACTTTATGCAAAGTTAACCATTAATTCGACATAAGTATATCGGCACATGTCAAAAAGAATATGAGTGCGGGCCAATCCTTAAAGTGCCGTCCGGGTTTATACCGGTACTACCATCATCGGTATGTCGGAATGGAACAGGAGCTTATGGGCCAATGACGGGTTAAACAGGCGTGCAAATATGTTCTTTTTCTTATTCGGTACGGCTATAAGATCGATAGGCTGTTTCTGCTCTATGGCATGGAAATCGTCTACGATATTTCCGAGCGATATAGCCGCCACCGTGAATGAGAAGCGTGGATAGTGCAGTGTGCAGTAATCCAACAGCCTGCGTGTGTCGGTGTCATTAAACGTTACGTTTTTCTTTGAAGGAACGTTTACGATAGTAATAGATATGTGCTCGTCAGAGAAGAAGCGGTATATGGCATCAAGGGCAAGGATGTCTTCTTGTTCGAGATTGCTGAACAAGACGGCGTGCTTTATGTCATCGATGTTGCTTAGGTTGACCGATTCAGGAACGGTCAGTACCGGAAACCGGCATGAATCGAGTACCTCGGCCGTGACACTGCCTATTAGCTCTTTCTCTTTCTTGCCGGCGCCCCGTGTACCCATCACGATCATTTCCGGCTTGTTTTCTTTGGCGTATTCGACAATGACCTCTTCAGGCACGCCTTCGGTAACCTCGGTTTTAAACGTTACGGGCGGAAGGTCGCCTTTCTTTATGCGTTCACGCAGTTTACGCGAGAATGTCTCTATCGACCTGTGTGCTTCTTTATCAAGTAAGTCTTGCATCTCTGCATCGGCAATGTCATAAGTCATTGTATCGGTAAGCTGCATGTTGCCTGTAACCGACGGATTGAGAAACGAGTGGAGAAGCACTATCGATGCTTTGTGGCGGGCGGCGAGATGAAATGCTATGTCGCAGGCTTTTGTCGAATAGTCGCTGAAATCGACAGGCACGATTATAAGCCGTCGTAAGGTGTCGGCTATCGACTTGTCGGAAGGCGCAAAGATATCGGTGTTTTCAATAATGCGCAATGCGAGTGGAAGGTCGCTTTCATGAATGCGTACTCTCACACCGCTCGACACAACCGGTTGTGACAGGTTTACATTATGCAAAACTACGGGCACGCCCTCACTCTCAAGCAGGTGCTTGAGGCGTACGGCGTGCTCGTAAGTATGGATAGCCACTGTTATGAGGCGATCTTCTGTCATCTCGCAATAAATGGATGTTATGCTTCTTTGGCAGCGGCTTGCTCTTCAAGAATGGCAATGGCCATGTCGTAAATAGTAGTATCGTCAAGGACTACGATGCCACCGTCGGGACCCGGTTCAATGTGAACGCCGCAATTCTGGCCAAACTGGTAGTTGCTGCCACCGAAGTAATTGCGAACGGTCTGTACCGTACAATTAAGTTTATCGGCAATCTTATGCATTGAACCGTCGGGTAAACTGTCTTTGATACGGCGGAGATCGTTAAATGTAATTGTTTTAGTCATGATACTATCAGTTTTAAATGAGTTAATAATTCAAATATTGATTAATGTCGTTAAAATTATAATTTTTGTAGCATAAATCCAAATTTTTGCCGATATAAAAGATGTGTTATAAAACATGCTCCGGCTAAATCTTTTCAATATCAGAGCCTTTGACCCATGCTCGCGTATTATTGTCTATTTTTACGTCATACCACTTTGTGGCCGTGGAGTCGATGCGGGTTGCCACAGAGTCGATAATCTCGACCTTTGTGCCCTCGTGAAGCAGCACGGCTTCTTCCGAACGGTCTTTGGGCACACGAGGCGATGTGCTCAACAGAGTCGACGGTACTACAATGACGGCTTCTTTGCCTGAAGTGGAATAGCGTGTGGCTATTGACGCACATATGTTGGCACAGATGCAAATGAACAATAATATTATGCCGCCGAAAAATCCGGCTTTACGCAGTGCTATGGTTGAAGTGAATACATATAGCGCTATGGCTCCGAGAAGCAGCACAAACGACCCTATGGCTATGGCCACCCATGTATTGGCCGGTATTTTGCAGGCAAAGCCATTGACGGTGTTGGATATGAACATGCCGCGGTCGCCGGGCTCGTCGGTTATTTTTGTATTTACGAATTCAAGATTGGCACGCGCGTCTTTGTCTGACGGGTCAAGACGTAGAGCGCGTTCGTAATATAATATGGCCATACCGGGTTTGCCTTGACGGTAGTAGCAGTTGCCTATATTATAGTATAGGTTTGCCGAAGTACCCTCTTCAGCCGCTATCTTCAGGTAGAGTTCGGTAGCTTTGGCAAAGTTGTCCTGCATGTACGCCGAGTCGGCTTGCTGCGTAAGCGACGTGGCATTGACCGTACCCGCAATGAATACAGTTAAAATAATATATGTGATGATGCGCAGTTTCATAATTATTTCATGTTTGTCGGGTGATTAACGTTGTTTGGCTCGCTTTATGCTTTCCATCTCGTTCATGGCCTTCGAAGCGTCCTTGTAAAGGCTTTCAAGCTGCTCGTCGCTTTTTGCGGGGGAGTAGCGAGCCATCTCACACTCGTCTATTATATTTATAAGCGAGTCGGCAAGTTGTTGCGGAGCACCGTATTCCGAAAGCTGTGCGGCTATGTTGTCGCGGGTAAGACGTGATGCGGGTATGCCGAGCTTGTCGCTCAGGTATCCCCATATGGCTCTCAGCATCTCCTCATAGAATTTGTCGTTGTCATGTGCGGTTAGATAACGATTTGCCACTTTAAGGCGCTTCCGGGCCACTTTGTTGGCGTTTGCAAGCCGTCGGCCCTGAATGTCGGCATTTAGTTTGACCTGCTTGCTGTAAATGAGTATTATTGCCGCCAGCAGCAGGGCGAGTGCTATGTAGCATGGCCAGTACCACCACGACGAGTAGTAGTAGGTATGAGTTTTCTCAAGATGGAGATTGCCGGTCTTGATGTGCAGTATATCGGTGTTCTTTGCCGCTATATTCTGTTTGTTTACTCCTGCCGTTGATGCGGGCGCATCGGCTCCTTTCGCTACCTTTATGTCGTAGGAGGGTGTGGTGAGAGTCACATACTTCTTGCTTTCGGGATTAAAGTATACAAACTTATCGGCACCTATGGAGAAGTTGCCCACGTTCTGAGGTACAAACGTATACTCGATAGTCATGCTTCCGGTGACGTTATTCCCTGACACTTGTGAGTTGACATCGACCTGCGGGGCATACTGCTCAAATTCAGAGGGAAAGTCTATTTCGGGTTCTTTTATTGATTTTATGTTGCCGGTACCCTTTATCGTATATGTAAGTGTGGCTGCCTCGTTGGTACGGAAAGAGGAAGTGTTGAGACGGCTGTCGATTGTGAAATTGCCCACGGCGCCTGTGAAGCCTTCAGGCTGGGGTTGGGGCAGGGGAGTGATATTTATTGACGCCGAATTGGAACTTACTTTTATGTCTCTTTCTACAGGCCGTGTACCGCCCCAGAAACCGGTGAAGCGTTCATGCTGTACTACTGTAACGTCATATTTACCCGAGTTTATAGTCAGCTTGCCTGATTTTTGCGGGAATATTATACATTGTTTCAGCACGGCTGTCATGTAATTCTGCCCGTTGTAGTGCTCGACTTCATTCAGCTGCGGTTGCAGATTGAGCTCTTCTATAAGGAAGCCGTCGAAAGCCGGCTGCGATGTAGGCATGAATGAGCTTATGCTATATTTGGTATACAGCTTGATCGTGCACAGTATGGCCTCCTGCTCGTAGGCCTGTGAGCGGTTGAGGATTATCCTTACAAAAACGTCGTTGGCCGATACCGCTTTGTCGCTGCTTTGTGTGCTGATGTCGTCTACCCGTGCTCCCTGACCCGACTGGGCGGCTTTGTCAGGAGGCAGTACCGTGAATTTTACGGGCGACGTGGTATACGTGCGTCCGTTGCACACTATGCTCGCTTCACCTATTGTATATGTACCGGGTGTGTCGGCGCGGTAAGTGAATGAATAGTCGACAGTGGTCGATGATGACGACTGACCGTTTACCCACTGATAGTTGCGCATTGATGACGATGACGGACCGTAAAGCAGTGTACACCCTTTTATTTCGGGCGCTTTAAGTCCGGAGCCTTCTCCGTCTTTCAGGCGGAAAGTGATATTGAATTTATTTCCTGCAATGACCGTACGGGGAGGGATTGTGGTAAACGATGTCTCGGCTGCGGCCGACAGCGCTATCCCTGCCATTACAATCATTATTAACAATAACTTTTTCATCATAATCACTTTTTCAATTCATTTAAATAGTTGAGAGCGTGATCACCACTGTTTGCCACGTATACGACGGGCTTGTCCGGCCTCTTTTTTCTGCATATCCTGTACTTTACGGCGGGTGGCGTTCTCTTCGTTCTCCATAGCTTTCAATATCTTGTTGGCGTTGGCGTCGCTGATACCCCCCTGCTGTTGTTGAGGCTGCTGTTGGTCTTTGTTCTGCTGCTTTTGTTTGTCCTGATCCTGATTCTGGTCCTTATCCTTGTTCTGGTCCTGATTTTGTTGCTGGTCCTTGTTCTGGTCTTGATTCTGCTGCTGGTCCTGCTTGTCTTGGTTTTGTTGCTGGTCCTGCTGCTCCTGACGTTTTAGCTGGGCAAGACGCAGGTTCTCGCGGGCCTTGTCGTTATCGGGATTTTTGCGCAGTGCGCCTTTGTACATGTTTATGGCCTGATCATATTGCTGCTGGTTGAAAGCCATGTTGCCGAGATTGTAAAATGCCTTTTCGGCCACCGATATGTCTTGTGCGCTCTGTGCCACACCCTGTAACAGGCTCTGGGCTTCGGCCATAGGATTGTTGCCGGAGTTGGGGTCGGCGTTTCCCGACTGTCTTATCAGTGCTGCGGCGAGGTTGTACATGGCGGTCTCGCTCATGGCATTTTCTTCAAGCGCCTTGCGATAGGCCACTTCCGCATCGGCGAAACGTTTTTCGTTATATAGCGAATTGCCTTCGCGTATATAGTTGCGCTCTTTGCGTGTGGATGTGTCGCTATTGCCGGCGGCATTCGCGTATCCGGCAATAAGTGAGGCGAGTATTATGGCGGTAAATATACGTTTCATGATGTAGTGCTATTTACTGAAGAAGTTTATCTTTTTAAGCCATCCTACTTTTCTGTCAAGCATGAATATGTCGAGGACGAGAAGGGCAAGGGCGAGCCATCCGAAAACCGGGAACTGTTCGGCACTCGCAGAGTATATGACTTTTTCGAGGTCGCTTTTGGCCAGTGTGTCAAGCTGCTCGTCAATGTCCTTGACTACTGTCGACGAAGCACCTTGTACATATATGCCTTCGCCTGTCTCGGCTATTTTCTGTGCCATGGCTTCATCAAGCCGGGTGGTAACCGGATTGCCTTCTTCATCTTTCATAAACTGGCCGTTGCGTCCTATCGGTATCAACGAGCCTTTTGTCGAACCGAGGCCGATAACATCGACCTGTATGCCCTGTTTGACAGCCGCCTGTGTAGCGGCTATAGGATCGTCATCAAAGCTTTCGCCGTCAGTGATGACGATTATGGCTTTCTGCATGTCGTCGGTGGGAGTGAACGAGCTCATGGCCATCTCTATGGCCGCACCTATCGATGTGCCTTGTGTTGGCACCATCTCGGTAGATATGCTGTTGAGGAACATCTTGGCCGATACGAAGTCGCTCGTTATGGGGAGCTGCGTATATGCGTCTCCGGCAAATACAATAAGACCGACTTTGTCATTGTCAAGTTTGTCAATCAATTTCTCAAGCACGAGTTTGGCACGCTGAAGACGCGATACTCCTTTGGGGTCATCGGTCGATGACGCGAGCATCGAATTGGATACGTCGAGACATATCATGACCTCTATGCCCTGTACCTCGCTGACCTCCTCTTTGGCGCCTGCTCTGGGACGTGCGAGCACGAATACAAGAGCGGCCACGGCAATAAGCTGCAATGTGATTTTGATCCACGGCTTATAACGTGAGGCGTCGGGCATAAGCGGTGAAAGCACCGCGAGCTTGCCGTAACGCATCAATTTGCGTTTTCTTGAGTATCGGCTCAGCAGGTATAGTCCGGCTATGACCGGAATAAGAAAGAGCAGATACAGCAGATATGGATTTGCAAAACTAAACATAGTCATCAGTCATCTAAGTGAAATCATGGAATAGTACGTAGAACCGTGTGCCGCAGAAGTATCTCCAGTAAGAACAGGCCTAATGCAAGCCATGCCCACAGCATGTAGTTGTCCTCGGTGTGAGAGAAGTGACGTACATCCATCTGGGTTTTTTCGAGCTGGTCTATCTCTGAAAATATATCCTTGAGAACGGTATTGCCGGTAGCGCGGAAATATTTTCCTCCGGTGGCGGAGGCTATGCTCTGCAGTGTGGTCTCGTCAATCACCACCGGCATGTTCACATAGTCTATGCCGCCGTAATAATTCTGCTGCGGCATGGGGGCCATGCCGTTTTTACCGACACCGATGGTGTATACCTTGATGCCGTATTTCTTTGCTATTTCAGCTGCGGTGAGAGGAGCTACATTTCCGGTGTTGTTGGTGCCGTCGGTTATGAGTATGATGCTTTTTGACTTGGCCTTGCCGTCTTTTATACGGTTTATGGATGTGGCCAGACCGTCGCCTATGGCGGTTCCGTCATCGAGCATGCCCATCTTGATGTCATGTATATAGTTGGCGAGCATCGACCGGTCGGTTGTCATAGGCACTGAGGTAAAACTTTCACCGGCAAAAATGACAACTCCGATATTGTCTGATTCTCGACCGGCGACAAACTTTGCCGCCACATCCTTTGCCGCTTCAAAACGGTCAGGCTTGAAGTCGCGGGCAAGCATTGATGAGGATATGTCGAGCGCTATGATTATGTCGGTGCCTTCGGTCGACGAAGTGCGCCAGCTGTCGCGTGTCTGCGGACGTGCAAGAATTATTATGACACAGCCGATTACCGCCAGCCGCAACAGAAACAGACCGTGCAGCAGATACTCTTTATACGATCTCGGCAACTTGGCATACGGTGAGGTCGTCGATATCTCAAGGGCGGGAAAGGCATTGCGGTGTTTCCATATATACCATGCTATAAGCGGGATAAACACCAGAAACAGCCATAGATATTCAGGATGTGCGAGTTGCATGATCAGTTATCGTTTTTATCGGTTGACTGTTGCGATTCTGCGGCCGGGTCTGTTTCAGGCTCGACCGGTTTGGTATCTTCGACAAATTTCACCGCGTTATTAAACGCTTTTACATTGTCGTCAGGCAGAGGTCTTACTTTGGCAAATTTAACAAAATCGGCCATTTCAAGAATCTGCCGCATGATCGGGGCTGAGGGTTTTGCCTCGCTGTTAGTCTTTATGCGGTCAAGTATCTGCGTAGAGGTCATCTCCATGGCGTTTATGCCGAAACGCCTGTCAAGGTATATACGCAGTATTTCGGTAAGACGTGTATAATACTCTTTTTCATGACCGCTCTCGCAGAGTTTTTCATTTTTGAGTTTATTCAGCTCAAGCATAGCCGCCTCGTAGGGTGGTACAGGCTTCTTCTTCGGAACCAGCGGCAATGACTTTTTGCCACGGAAGTATACAAACCATATAAGTACGGCTACCGCTACGATTATGACTGCAAGATATATCCACCAGTAGTCGACAATAAAATCGGGTATATAGTCCCATATTTTTGTCGCCGGTTTTACCACACCCTCGTAATCATGTATTGTCTTCAGTGTGTCGACCGGTACCGGAATAACTTTTAGAACAAGCGCATTTGATGCGAATGTGTCATTGCCCGACACGTAAACGAACGGAGGCAATGTATAGAGTCCCGAGTCAAATGACTGTATGACAAGCTCACGCCTTATCTCTCTCCGTCCGCTTCCAAGATCGGTAGTGTCGGGTGCGAGATTCTTTATTATCTCCACATTACCTGTTATGGTATCGCCGGCGTGGTTTAAGAAATGTCCGTCAATATCGTCATCCTCCACCACATCGACTTTAAGCAGAGTCTGCTTGCCCATGAGTATATATGCCGAGTCCAGACTCGCTTTTATAGAGACCGGACCTTTGGCCGACATTGCCAACGGAAAGAGCAACAGGGCCGCTACAGCGTATATGATATATCTTTTACCTATCATTATCTTAATTCTCGTTTTTTAAACAGCGACATGAGGGCTTTGACAAAATCCTCGTCGGTAGCTATCGAGGCGTACTGTACACGACAGCGGTTGAATGTCTCCACCATTTTCTGCTGCCTTTCATACCACCATCTGTTGAACGTTTTCCTGACTTTCCCCGATGAGGTATTGACCCATCGGTCATGTCCGGTCTCAAGATCAATGACACGCATGAGTCCTACATCGGGCAACTGGGCGTCGCGTTTGTCATAAACCTGTATGGCGGTCACGTCATGCTTGTTGTTGGCTATGGACAGGGCCTTGTAGATGTCGTGGCCGTCTATGAAATCAGATATGACAAATGTCGTGCACCGTTTTTTCAGCGCGTCGGTCATATAACGCAGCGCTTCGGCTATATCCGTTCCTTGCTGTTCGGGAGTAAAGTCAAGTAGCTCGCGTATAATAAAGAGTATATGGCGCCGACCTTTCTTTGGCGGTATGAATTTCTCTATTTTATCGGAGAAAAATATAACACCTATCTTGTCGTTGTTCTGTATTGCGGAAAACGCTATCGTGGCGGCTATTTCCGCAATCATCTGGCGCTTGTCTTCGCCCATGGCTCCGAAATAGCGGCTTCTCGAAACATCGACAAGAAGCATTACGGTGAGTTCGCGTTCCTCTTCGTATACCTTGACGTAAGGGTGGTTCTGGCGGGCGGTGACATTCCAGTCGATGTCGCGTATGTCGTCACCGTACTGGTATTCACGGACCTCACTGAACGTCATGCCGCGTCCCTTGAATGCCGAATGATATTCTCCGGCAAATATGTTCTGCGACAGACCCTTGGTCTTGATTTCGATTTTTCTGACTTTTTTTAATAGCTCGTTGGCGTCCATAAGAGACTATTGTCATATATGTTTTTATCAGGGAACTTCGACTTTGTCGAGTATTTCCGAGATTATTTCATCGGCGGTGATGGTGTTGGCTTCGGCTTCGTAGGTAAGGCCTATACGGTGGCGCAGTACGTCGTGTGCCACGGCGCGTACATCTTCAGGCACCACGTATCCGCGTCCGCGAAGGAACGCATAGCTGCGTGCCGCGCGTGCAAGGCTTATGGAGGCACGGGGCGAGGCACCGAACGCTATGATGGTGGTAAGGTCGTTAAGGCCGTAGTCGGCGGGGAAACGTGTGGCGAATACGATGTCGACTATATAACGCTCGATTTTCTCGTCAATGTATATCTTTTCACATACTTTCTGTGCGTCAAGTATCTCCTGCGGTTTGAGCAGGGGCTTTATATCCTTGCGCTCATTGGTGATGTTCTGGCGTATGATGACCTTCTCTTCTTCTTTCGAAGGATAGCCTATGACAACCTTGAGGAGGAAACGGTCGACCTGCGCTTCGGGAAGCGGGTAGGTACCCTCTTGTTCGATAGGGTTCTGGGTCGCCATTACCAAGAACGGTTCTTCGAGGGCGAAGGTGTTGTCGCCGATTGTTACTTGTCGTTCCTGCATGGCCTCCAACAATGCGCTCTGTACTTTGGCCGGTGCACGGTTTATTTCATCGGCGAGTACGAAGTTGGCAAATATCGGGCCTTTTTTTACTTGAAACTGCTCACTCTTGACACTGTATACCATAGTACCGAGCACATCGGCAGGCAGCAGGTCGGGGGTAAACTGTATGCGGCTGTATTTTGCGTCTATGATCTGGGCCAAGGTCTTTATGGCCAAAGTCTTGGCCAAGCCCGGCACACCCTCGAGAAGCACGTGTCCATTGGACAGCAAAGCTATGAGCAGTGAGTCGATAAGATGCTTTTGACCGACGATGGTCTGGTCCATACCCCGTTGGATGAGATTGATGAAATCACTCTTGGCTGCGACGAGGTCGTTGAGCTCTCTGATATTTACCGTTTCACTCATAAATTTAGTTTTTGTCAGGTAACTGTTATCTGAATTATATTAATTTCAATTTATTCAGGCCGATGTTTATTCGATCCCTCTTAAGATGCAAATTTAAAAATTCTAACAACTATAGCGTTAAGACGGATTGTTAAAATTATATATATATCCTTTAACTTCTTAAACATGGACCGTCAGTGCTGTTTATCGGCAAATAATTCGGCTATGCGCGTCTCGGCCCGCTTCACGCTTTGCGGGTCGTTGGAGTCGATGCCGTATTTTTCCGGATGAGGTATCTTGACCGCCGTACCGGGTTTTATACGGTTGGGATTCTTTATTATCGAGTCATTTTCAAGATAAATATATATCCAGAACCGATAGTCGCCGTAGTATTTTCTCGACATGGTTGTGAGGTAGCGTGATGTGGTCACTGTATCGATGGCAATCGGTTTTGATACGGCTATGACGGAGTCGGATGTCACCTCTTCGGCCGTAACTGTCGGGGCGTATGCTCCGGAGTCAATGGATTCAATCGGCTTGATGTCTATCGTGTCCGGTGCCAAGATGCTGTCTGTCACCTCGCTGCCGTCAGCGGTGTAAGCACTGTCTTTTATGAAATAATATGCGAAAACTATGATAGCACCTGACGCAAGTCCGAGCAGAAAAGCCAACCACGGATTAAAACGTCTATGCTCTTCAGTGTATACGTTGTCATAGTACTCTTCTTGAGATTCCAGCTGCGTTTCCGGTCCTGCTTCAGGTTCAGGCTCCGGTTGTGCTTCAGGTGCGGTTTCCGGTTGCGCTTCCGGCTCTGCTTCTGGTTCGGGTTCGGTATCGGCATCGATACCGGTTGCAATCGGTTCCGCGACATCCGCAGCCTCTTCCATGGCCGGTTCGGCCGGTTGATCGGTCTCGGTCTCGGTTTCGGCTTCGGTGATCTGCAGAAGCTCCGGCGATTTTACATGACTTTCTTCCGGCGACTCTTCCTGTAACGGTATTTTGGGTATTTCCGGCGGTATTACTGTCGTGGCTTTCGGGATAGGCGGTATGTCGGGATGCTGTTTTTCTATATCCACGGTCTCCTGACATGACTGCTCAAGCATATCTTCATCTACTCCTTCGGCCAGAACGACCGGCTCAAAAAAGGCAAATGGACGGTTGACGGCCTCGGCAAGCCCTTCATCGGGGCTCCATATGACAGGATTGTCGTCTGACAACCCCGGGGCGAAAGAGCCAAGTCCTTTTATGGTTATGGATTCTCCCCGTGCCAGTGTGTCCGATATCAGATTGAGCAACTCACGCAAAAAAGCTTCCGCAGTCTGTTCGGAGCTGGATGTAAGGCCGGCAAGTGTAGCCGCCAATTGCGGAAATGTTATTTTCTTATTCATTGACGGTCGTTGATTTTTCTTTTTAGTAATGCGCTCGGGCTGAATTTTACATTTATAGACGGGGGTACGAGTATTTGTTGTCCGGTAGACAGGTCGTTTTGTATATGCTCATCCTCCTTTACCGGAATAAATTCGCCGAATCCCGGCAGTGCCACCGTATTCATATCGCATAGATTGTCGCGCATAGTGGCCGCGAGGCCGTCCATGAGGGCCATAATGTCTTTGGGCTCGCGTCCGAGTGCTTTTGCCAAGTGTCCGGTTACTGCTTTATGATCCATTTATCGTGTAGTTTATTGTTTACCATATTATGATACGTTGCTCGGGCGGCAGAAACATTGTGTCGCCCTCCTTTATGTCAAATGCCTTGAAGAAGGGTTCGATATTTCTTAACGTGCCGTTGACACGCCAGCGGCCGAGTGAGTGCGGGTCGGTCTTTGTACGCAGCAGTATCTCCTCGTCGCGGATATTTCCGGCCCATACGTTGGCATATGACAGAAAGAATCGCTGGTCGGGGGTGAAGCCGTCGATGTTCTCGCCCGAAGCTCCGTTGAGCGAATTGTGGTAGGCGGTGTATGCTATGCGTATGCCGCCTTGGTCGGCTATGTTCTCGCCAAGAGTGAAACGTCCGTTGGCATGTGTGTCGCCAAGTACTGTTATGTCATCAAATTGTTTTACAAGTCCGGCTGTCAGCGATTGAAACTTCTCGCGGTCATCGGCCGACCACCAGTCGGCAAAATTGCCGTCTTTGTCAAACCGGCTCCCCTGATCGTCAAAACCGTGGGTCATCTCATGTCCTATGACTACTCCGATGGCTCCGTAATTCTCGGCGGCGTCGGCATCGGGATTGAAGTATGGTGCCTGAAGTATTCCCGCCGGAAAGCAGATTTCATTGGACAGGGGAGAGTAGTATGCGTTTACTATCTGTGGAGGCATATACCAGCGCGATTTGTCGACAGGCTTGCCCCAGTCTGAAAGGTTGTAGTCGATTTCGTGCTTTATGGCCGACTTTATGTTGTCCCAATATGATTTACGTATGTCTATTGTCAGTGAAGAGTAGTCGCGCCATTTGTCGGGATAGCCGATTTTTACCGAAAAGGCATCCAGTTTTTCCCGGGCGCGTGCTTTGGTAGTGTCGCTCATCCATGACAGATTGTCGATGTGTTCGCCCAAAGCGGTTTTAAGGTTGCCGACAAGGTCAAGCATCTTTTCCTTGGCCGAAAGCGGGAAATACTTCTCTACATATAATTGTCCTACCGCCTCGCCAAGAAGAGCGTTGGGCACTCCGAGAGCGCGCTTCCAGCGCGGCATGGGCCGTTCCACTCCCGACACAACCTTTGACAACTCGAATTTGGCATTGACAAAATCGTCGCTCAGATACTCGGCTGCCGATGCGAGATAGCCGGCGGTGATATAATCGTGAAGCTCCGTTTCCGACAGCTCTGACATCAGTCGGTCGACTTCAGCAAGCGACTTTGGCTGTCCGATTATTACCGTAGTTATGTCATCAATACCCTGTGCGGCGAAATAACGGCGCATGCCGATGTTAGGATATTTTTCCTCAATCTCTTCGATTGTCATGGGGTTGTAGGTCGCTGCCGGATCACGCAACTCTTCGCGGGGCATCGCAGCCCGGGCAAGTGAGGTCTCTATTTTCATCACGTTGTAGGCTACCCGTTGACTATCTTTTTCGTCATAACCGGCAAGACCGGCCAGTGTGACGACAAAATTACGGTATGCGTCGCGAATGTTTCGTGCGTTGTCGGAGTCCTCCAGATAATAGTCACGGTCACCGAGGCCGAGGCCGCCCTGACTCCAGTACATGGCGTTGTTGTCAGAATCCATCATGTCGGCTTCAACACCGGTATTGAAAAAAGCATCAGAGCCTATGCATGTGGCAAGAAGTTCACATATGTCGGCTTTCGGAGTCGTATTTATCGCCTTTATGTCGGCCATGACAGGTTGCGCGCCTTCCGAGTTGAGCCGCTCGCTGTCAAGCCCCATCTTGTACAGGTCGCCTATTTTCTGTGCTACCGAACCCGGCACGGCGTTTTCTGTATCAAGACCGGTTATAAGGTCGCGCAACTGAATGCGGTTGTTCTCCCGCAGTTCGTCGAATGTGCCGTATCGGGCAAATTCGGGCTTTAACGGATTGGCTTTCATCCAGCCTCCGCAAGCATAGTCGTAAAAATCATCGCGAGGGTCTGCTGTCGGGTCAAGATTGGCTCTATCGACTCCTCTTTTTGTATTGTTATCGGTCATCGGGTTGCTTTTTTATTTGTCTAACGAAGCCTTGAGCTCGTCAAGCTCCATTCCTGCTATTTCCCAAAGGCTCATGGCATTGTCCAGCTTTTTTTGCAAGGAGGCGTGGCGGTCAAATATATCTCCCGCTATCTCTCCGGTCGCTATCAGACTTTCCACTTCCGCTATTTCCTTCTCCACCGCCCCTATGTTGTCCTCGGCATCCTTTACTTTACGTTCCGCTTTCTTGATGAGTTTATCTCTCTCTCGCTGTTCGGTGTATGATAGCCGTTGCTTTTCTTTGGCCGGAGTTTGTGCAGGTGCGGGTTTTGCCGTTTCAGTTTTTGCCTCTTTCATAGGTTGTGATTTTTCCAGCTCCGTAAGCGATGCCAGTTTTTTCTTCTCAAGAAATTCGTAGATACCTCCGAGACATTCCCTTACTTTGCCGTCGCCGAATTCATATACTTTCTCGACAAGTCCGTCAAGAAACTCGCGGTCATGGCTGACTACTATTACCGTGCCGTTAAATTCCTTTATGGCTTGTTTGAGTATATCTTTGGTCGTCATGTCAAGATGGTTGGTCGGCTCATCAAGGATAAGCAGGTTGACCGGTTCCAGCAGCAGCCTTATCATGGCAAGACGTGTTTTCTCTCCGCCTGACAGTACTTTTACTTTTTTGTCGGAAGCGGCTCCGCCGAACATGAATGCTCCAAGTATGTCACGTATCTTGGTGCGTATGTCGCCTACGGCTACGCGGTCAATCGTGTCAAATACGGTAAGTTCGCCGTCAAGCAGCTGCGCTTGGTTTTGTGCGAAATATCCTATCTTCACATTGTGACCTATCTTAAGTGAGCCTGTGTAGGGTATTTCGTTCATTATACATTTTACAAGCGTTGATTTGCCTTCTCCGTTTTTGCCTACAAAAGCCACCTTTTCACCGCGTTTTATTGTGAACGTAGCATGGTCAAACACCTGATGTTCGCCGTATGCTTTGCCTAAGTTGTCGGCTATTATGGGATAGTCGCCCGAGCGGGGAGCGGGTGGAAATCTCAAGTTAAGGTGCGATGTGTCGACTTCATCAATCTCTATGCGGTCGATTTTTGCAAGCTGTTTTATGCGGCTTTGTACCTGTACTGATTTTGTGGCCTTATATCTGAAACGCTCAATGAAATCCTCGGTGTCCTGTATTTGTTTTTGTTGGTTCATGTAGGCTCTGCGCTGTTGTTCAAGCCTCTCTTGACGCAGAACCACATATTTTGAGTAATTTACCGAGTAGTCATATATTTTACCGAGCGATATTTCTATCGTTCGGTTTGTCACGTTGTCAATGAATGCACGGTCGTGGCTGACAAGCACCACGGCATTGGCTTTGGTAAGCAAAAAATTTTCGAGCCATTGTATTGACTCTATGTCAAGATGGTTTGTCGGCTCGTCGAGCAACAGTACATCAGGTTTTTTTAGCAATATCTTTGCCAGCTCGATACGCATGCGCCAACCGCCGCTGAACTCTGCCGTCGGACGGTTGAAGTCACTTCGCCTGAAGCCGAGACCCGTCAGCGTCTTCTCTATTTCGGCCTCCCCGTTGTCGCTGTCCTCCAAAGCAAGACGTTCGGTAAGGGTGGTTATGCGGTCTATAAGTTTCTGATAATCGGGAGAGTCATAGTCGCTGCGCGATGCGATTTCGTTGTTGCACCGGTCAAACTCGTCATGAAGTTTCTTTATGTCGGAGAAAGCCGTTCTCGCTT
This sequence comes from Candidatus Homeothermus arabinoxylanisolvens, assembly GCA_001689405.1. Lineage (GTDB taxonomy): Bacteria > Bacteroidota > Bacteroidia > Bacteroidales > Muribaculaceae > Muribaculum > Muribaculum arabinoxylanisolvens. The sequence continues at coordinate 118,263 of LUJO01000049.1, forward strand.
CTTCTATAACGGTAAGCGAGTCGTTGATGGTCATGTGCTGGGGTAAGTATCCTATACTTACTCCCTGAGGCACTGACACGGAGCCGGAAGTGGGGCGTTGTATTCCGGCTATGATTTTCAACATTGTAGATTTACCTGCTCCGTTTTTGCCCACGAGGGCTATCTTGTCTTTTTTGTTTATAACGTAATTGATATTGTCAAATAGGCTCTTGGCGCTGAACTCTACCGACAAGTTGTTTATTGCAATCATTCAGTCGTTCATTATATACTGTCAACTTACAAAGTTAACATTTAGTCATAGCACGACATTGCACGTTAACATTATTTTAAGAAATACGTTCTATTTAATAGTGTTTGACGATAGTTTGTCCGTGTAGTACCGGCGAAGTGCGCTCCACGGGTAGTACGGCGCCGTATATGTATCCACCGGCAGACGTACTTCACGCTCGTTCAGCATGACTTTTACAAGTACTTCATCGGGATTGACGGAGCCCTCGGGACGGTAAAATATCATCTGTATGTTTGCCGCCATAGGTATGACAAGATAGTCGCGCCATATCTCTCCCAAATCTTCGAGGTCATTTATTTCGCGTCCGTAATCGTCTATCTCCATGAGTACGGCCAAGGGCAGTACCACTCCGTCATGTCCGTAGCGCAGGTTGGCGCTTGTATTTGATGACACCATGGCCGTGTCCGCGCTTTCTATGATGTTGGTAAGCAGGTTGCCTTGTATATAGGGCACTATGTTTTCCGTAATTTTAGAGTTGCCGCCGTGAATGAACCACTTCGCATTGCGGCACAGCCACCGCTGGTGTATCTCTTCCGGTGTGAATACTTCTTCGAGCAACCATTCACGGCCTATATGGCTCTGGTCATTGGCAAGAACGGGAAACAGGTCGTTGAACAGTGCCTTCATGTCGATACTGTCGGCTGCAAATTTTGGATCATCAATCAATTTATTGATAAAATCACCTTTGTTTGCGTGGCGCTTGCTGAATTTCTTATATGCAGTACGGGTGCCGTGGCTGCGTTTTGCTTTTATGGTATCATGGTCGAGATTCATGTAGTGCATGTCGGCACGGCTTGCATCGCTTGTTATTTTAAGTGACGGGTTGGCCGTGTGCAGGGCGTCAAGCCCGTTGAGCATAGACAATATGCAACGTTCGACTATTGTGGAGCGTGCATTTACATAAGCGTCGGTCATGAAAATCTCCGGATAGTTCTCTGCCATGCGCCTTGCTATGGCTTTGTGTTGTAAAGCGCCTCGGTCTGACAGATCGCCTCCGCGGTTTTCGGCTGTGGGACAGAAGTCGCGTACATGGTCGAGCACACGTTGGCCGAGAGGGGTGAGCCGTCTGTTTCGTTCGGCGATTTCGAGTATTTCTACTGAACGGGTATATTGTTTCTCATCAATAAGATAGCGGCTTCCGTGGCGGCCGTAGTGTTCAAGATGAAACGGCACATATCCTTTAGGCGCCGGAGTCTGACGCGGAGCCACGTTGTCAAGATAAGGATATGCAAAATAGTTGCTCGCGTGCTGATGAGCGGTGATTTCTGTCGAATAATCCTTCGTCTGTGCGGTTGCGGCGGTGAGGCAACTTGCCGCAAGCAATAATAAATTCAGTCTGATATTCATGGATAATAATCGGTTTATATGGTAATGTAATTATAAATTTAAGTCGGATTCATTTATGTAGCCGTTCATCATTGCGTATACGCTAAGTCCCGACACACTCCTTATGCCGAGTTTTGCGGTGATATTTTTGCGGTGCGACAATACCGTATTGAAACTTATGTTCAGCTTGTCAGCTATCTCTTTGTTTATAAGTCCCATTGCTACAAGGCGAAGCACATCAATCTCACGTTGTGTGAGTTCGGCCGATTGGGCCGTATCCTGAAGCTTCCGCACGTTTATAAATTCGCGCAGCTGTTCTAAAATGTCCGATTCACAGCTGTTTATGTGCAACATGCCTTTGCCGTCGCCCGCGACAATGGTCCTTGTGCGTCGCATGGCATAAAAATCTATGTTGCGGCAATATGCTACAGGCGATACGATATAGAGCGTCGACGGTGTGTCGACTGCGTCAGGCGTTGTCTCCGATAATATATCGACATCGATATCGAAATAATTTAAGAACAGATAGCGCAGGCCTATGGCTTGTAGCGTGTCGTCAAGCTGCAGGGCTATATTCATGGCTTATCGGTTTTTGTTTTGTTGCAATGAACGGCTGACAGGAAGCAATATGCGGTTGCGTATGCGGTTGTTTTGCCTGAGGTCTTTTTCCAGAGTCACTATGGCTACGATGACGCCGTAGCATAAGTTCAGGTCATAGTCGCCTGACAAGTGCTTTATAAACATACTTTTCAGGTCATTCAGCTTGTCTTCGACGAGAGTCTCCTCTTCGTGCTCTATGGGCGTATCGCAGGGTGTGCCGTTGGCTAAGGCGAGGATTGCCGGGAACCATTCTTTTGTGTCACGATCTATTCTTGCCATAAGGTCGTTTTCAAGCCCTTGGTAAAACTTCAGCATGAGCTCGAGGTTGCTGTTGCCGTCGCCGGCCGAGTTGAGCAGCATGGTGAAGTGGCGCCGTATGTTGGGCAGCTGAAACCTGCTGTAATACGCATTGGTCTTGACGAGATAGTCTATTATTTCCGAAGCTTTGAAACCACGCAATTTTTCTTCCGGGAAATAACCTTCGTTGATAAACGTATTGAGTATGGCGAGAAAAAAATCCGTGTCAAGCTTGTGTACGCGGCATACTGCGTCGACTGTTGCATCGCCGGTGCCGAGATTTATGCCGAACCGGTTTATTACCGGTATGACCGATGTCTCGTTGGCTATTACATCGGCTAGTCTTGTTTCGCTATATATAAGTGCCATTGTTCTGATTTGTGATGGTGACCGGTATGAGCTTTTTATTCCCGGTGTTTTACGGTTATTAAATGTGACTGGGTTATGACGATGTCCACACCTATATCATGGGGTTCGGTGTCTATTTCGTCGACCAGCTGAAAGTCATAGCCTACGCCTATTTTTGTGGCGCGCGACCCCGACAGCAGACGGTCATAGTAGCCTTTGCCCCGGCCTACGCGGTTGCCGTTGCGATCATAGGCCACGGCCGGCACTACAATCATCTCTATGTTGTCTATGTCTTCTATGTCGCTTCCGACAGGCTCTTCGATGTGAAATGCTCCATATTGCAGCCGTGAGCGGTCATATGGCAGCACCTCAAGATTTACTCCGTTGACTCTGGGCAGGAAAAAATGCTTGCGCTCGTGCCACCTGTCGATAAACTCTATGGTGGAAAGCTCGTCGGGCAACGAGTGATACATCAGTATCTTGTCGGCAAGCAGAAATGCTGCCGAATTTTCAAGTACTGCGAAAACCGACTTGGCGGCTTCTTTGCGTTCATTGTCGGAAAGCAACGCTTTCTGTGCCTTAACCCGGCGCCTTATTTCTTCCTTTTTCATCGGTGTATTGATTATTATTCATCAGGTTTTTCAGCCGGCGAAATCGGTACCGAAGCATGACCGCTGTTTAATTCGGACAATGCTTTAAGCACCGTGACATCATCGGTATTGGCGACTTGGTAATAGTATTCGCGTCCGAGAATGTCGCTTGCTATCAAAGCCTTCAGGAAATTAACAATCAAGTCTTGCGAAATGTTGATGTAATACCATCTTGCCGGTATGCCGTTGCGTGACGCATAGTTTACAAACTGTATGAGCAGCTCTTCATTGTCTGGGAGCTTGGCAAGCAATTGCTTAAGGTCCTTGGCCGACGAAAGCGCCTCGCGGTTGCAGTCGCTGTACTCGAATGCAAATTTCTGCAACAGTCCGGCATTCACTACATTAATATAGTAGTTGGTCACTCCTGATGTGTCGTTAGGTACAAATACGTCGGGCATGATGCCTCCGCCTCCATAGACCGTACGGCCTGTGGCAGTGGTAAACTGAAGATCTTCGTTGAACTTGATGCTGTCGGAGTTGTAGAACTCGCCATGCTCGTAGCGGTCCACAATCTCTTTTTCGTAGGCGTTGCGGTTGCCCAGCTTGTAATCTTTCTGTATGCAGCGTCCCGACGGCGTATAGTAGCGCGATACGGTAAGTCTTATGGCACTGCTGTCGGGGAGTGTTGTCTGACGCTGTACGAGACCTTTGCCAAACGAGCGTCGTCCTACTATAAGGGCTCGGTCATTGTCCTGCATGGCGCCTGCGAAAATTTCGCTCGCACTTGCCGAGTACTCGTCGAGCAGTACCACCAGCTCGTCGTTTTGGAACGAACCAGTGCCGTCGCTGAATACTTTGGCGTCCTCCATGCCTTCGCGTCCGCGAGTAAAGACGATAGGCGAGTTGGCCGGTAAAAATTCGTTGGCCATGTAGATTGCCATTTCGAGAAAGCCTCCGGTATTGCCTCGCAGGTCCACGATATAGCGCTCGGCGCCTTCCGCTTTCAGTTTTACAAGTCCGGTGAGGAATTCATCGCGTGTCGTGCGGCCGAATTTGTTTACTTTAATGTAGCCTGTCGTGTCGTCGATCATGTAGGCGGCGTCGACCGAGTTGACGGGTATGTCGCCGCGGGTGACTTCAAACGACAGTATTTTCTTCGTGTTGTTGCGCTTTACCCCGAGTTTTACCTTCGTGCCTTTTTCTCCGCGCAGCATTTTCATGATTTCCGTATTGGGTATGTTCATGCCGGCTACTGCGGAGTCATTGATGGTCATTATACGGTCGCCGGCCATAAGTCCTATCTTTTCCGACGGTCCTCCCGGTATGACTTCATTGACGGTGACGGTGTCGGTAAGCATGGTAAATGATATGCCAATGCCGCTGAATGAACCCTCAAGGTCTTCATTGACAGCCTGAAGCTCTTTGGCGGGTATATAAGTGGAGTGGGGGTCGAGGTTTGACAGCAGGTCGGGGAACGTACGTTCGAGAAGCGAGTCTATGTCAACTTCATCGACATACTCGTCTTTTATAAGGTCAAGGACTTCCGCCAATTTGCGTTCGCCTTCGGTCGAGTAGCTGTTGGACCCGAATTTTATGCCTATCCATATACCGCCTGTCAAAGCTATCGCTACCACTAACGGGTACCATGCAAGCGGATTTTTCAGTTGTTTCATTTTTATTGATAAAATGTAGTCGTCAGTCTATATCTGAAAGGTGTTCGCATTCCACTCCGGCGCGGCGCAAGACTTCAAGGCCGTCCTGAATGCGGTACAGGTCGTTGTAGACCACACGTCTTATACCGGCCTGTATGATCAGCTTGCTGCACTCAAGACACGGCGATGCCGTTATGTACAGTGTCGAGCCTTCGCTGCTGTTGCCACTGCGTGCCACTTTTGTTATGGCATTGGCTTCTGCGTGCAGTACGTAGGGCTTTGTTTTGCCTTCATCGTCCTCGCATATGTTTTCAAAACCCGCGGGTGTGCCGTTGTATCCGTCGGAAATTATCATCTGGTCCTTGACAAGAATCGCCCCTACCTTGCGCCGCTGGCAGTATGAATTTTCGGCCCATATGCGTGCCATGCGCAGATAGCGCTTGTCAAGCAAGCATTGTTTCTCTTTCTGGTTCATTTTAAATGACTATAGTCTATCGTGCAAAGTTACGCAATTAATTTTAATAATAAACATTAATCTGTCTAAAGTCGTTCAATGAAAATATAACGGTTCATTTTTTACTATTTATGCACGGATTGACGAAATCTACTGTTTCCGCCTCTGTCCATAAAGTCACGGCAATGGCTCTGTTGGTCACGATAGGGATTGTGTTTGGTGATATAGGCACATCTCCGCTTTACGTGATGAAGACTATATTGCATACCGGCGACAGAATCGATGCCGACTACATAACGGGTGCGGTGTCTTGTATAATATGGACTCTTACATTGCAGACCACTGTAAAATATGTACTCATAGCGTTGCGTGCCGACAATAAGGGCGAGGGCGGTATTCTTGCCCTGTATGCCTTGATAAGGCGGCTCCGTTTCAAGTGGCTGTATGTCTTGGCTGCCATAGGCGCCAGCACGCTTATTGCCGACGGAGTCATCACGCCGGCTGTGACTATTACGTCGGCTATCGAAGGTCTGCGGGCCATTGAGCCTGATGCTCCCGTAGTGCCTGTCGTACTTTTTATAATCACTCTTGTCTTTGTCGTACAGCAGTTTGGCTCTAAGGCTATAGGACGCCTTTTCGGTCCGTTTATGCTTGCGTGGTTTCTTATGCTCGGTGTGCTCGGCGCTCTGTGCATAGGCGAATATTCCGGCATATTGCGTGCTTTCAACCCCGTGTATGCCGTAAAGCTTCTTGTCGATTATCCCGGATGGTTCCTTATACTCGGCGCTGTGTTTTTATGTACTACAGGAGCCGAGGCTCTGTACTCCGATCTGGGCCATTGCGGACGGTTGAATATAACGGTGTCGTGGTTATTTGTAAAAATAATGCTGATACTTAATTATCTCGGTCAGGGAGCATGGATCGTATCGCGGCTTCATGACGGAGCGGTCGGCGGCAATCCGTTTTACATGATAATGCCCTCATGGTTTCTTCCAGTAGGTATATTCATGTCGACCGGAGCGGCCATCATAGCAAGTCAGGCATTGCTTAGCGGGTCTTTCACGATATTCAGTGAAGCCATGAATCTCGGATTTTGGCCGAGGCTCCGTATTAATTATCCGACCAATCTTAAAGGTCAGCTGTATATCCCGGTGGTTAATACGGCGCTTTATGCAGGATGTGTGGCTACGGTACTTATTTTCGGCTCTTCCGACCGTATGGAGGCCGCTTATGGTCTTGCCATAACCGTAACCATGCTCATGACCACGGTGCTCCTTGCTTTTTACTTACGGCAAAAAGGCGTGTCGCTATGGGTCGTGGCTCTGTTCACTGTCGTCTATACGGTCATAGAGGGCGCATTCTTTGCCGCCAACGCCTTTAAGTTTATGCACGGCGGTTGGTTTACCGTGCTTATCGCGGGAGTGGTGTGTGCGGTGATGCTTATATGGCGCAGAGCCAAACTGATACGTGACAAGTATATAGAATACATGAATATCGAGGACTATCGTGAGATTATAGCCGATATTAAAGCCGATAACGCCATTCCCGAATATGCAGCAAATCTTGTATTCATATCAAGGTCGGCATCGTCACGCATGGTTGAGCGTAAGCTGCTGTATTCTATAATAAACAAGCAGCCTAAAAGGGCTGATCATTACTGGCTCCTTAGGATAGAGTATGTCGACACCCCCGACACACTTGAATATGACTGTGACGTGATAATACCCGATACACTTATCAGCGTAAACCTGCGTATCGGATTTCGGGTAAGGCCGCAGGTAAGCGTGTATTTACGTCAGATAGTTGAAGATCTTGTGGCTGACGGAACGATAAGTCTTACAAGTCGCTATCCGTCGCTGCGCAAACACGGCATTGCCGGAAATTTCCGTTTTGTTATAATTCACCGCATATTTTCGGCATCGAGCTGCTGCGAAGGTAAAGACCGCTTGCTCATGACGCTTTACGCACTGTTGCGGCGGCTCGGTATAAGTGATGAGAAAGCTCTTGGTCTTGATACAAGCAACCTTACGGTGGAAAATGTGCCTCTTATCATAAATAACAAAGTGTCGCGGCGCATAACACGGGCAGGCTATTGATGCTGTCGCGGTTACTGGAGCAGCATGGCCAAGCCCCCGAAACCTATGACTGAATAGGAGGCATACTGCAACATACGTCCTTTTCGGTATATGGATAATGACTCCGGGTCCTTGCGGCATCGACGTGAGGCCGTGCTCCGTAAAGTCAATGCTATAAAAAAGAGCAGCACTCCTGCTATGATTATCGCTATTGCTGAATAGGTTGTCATCAGGTTCTGTGGTAAGATAAGATGTGTACTAACTATCTACGTCTGACATGGTACAAATGTTCATTAAAATACTTGACAGTGTATGGCGGTGTCATGGAAAATTATTCGTAAATTTGTTTCTCATTTCTGCAATGCACCATGAACGAGGAAAGTTTAAGCCAGTTATATCTGAAAGATACGGCGTTTCAAGCATTGATGCAACGCCGCATATTTAACGTGCTGCTTGTCGCGTCGCCTTACGATGCTTTCATGATGGAAGAGGACGGGCGAGTGGAAGAACAGCTTTATTTCGAGTATGTAGCGCTTAATTTAAGTTCGCCTCCGCGCGTCACTCGCGTATCGCGTCCTTCCGAAGCGCTCGGAGTGCTTGCCGACAAGCGTTTCGACCTTATCATAATGATGCCGGGTATAGATCTGAGCGAGACTTTCACCGGGGCTAAGGATATAAAATCGTTGTATCCCGACACACCTATCGTGGTGCTTACGCCTTTTTCCAAAGAAGTGTCGCGCCGGCTTGCCAAAGAGGACCTTACGGCTGTCGACTATGTATTCAGCTGGTTAGGCAATGTCGATCTGCTCCTTGCCATAATAAAGCTGCTTGAAGACAAGATGAATGCCGACAATGACATAAATGAGGTCGGCGTGCAGATGATACTTCTTGTCGAGGACTCCGTGAGGTTTTATTCTTCGGTACTGCCTATCTTATACAAGTTCCTTCTTAAACAGTCGCTTATTTTCTCGACCGAGGCCCTGAACGAGCATGAACAGATGCTCCGCATGCGCGGACGTCCTAAAGTCATGCTTGCGCGTGATTACGAGGAGGCTGTGGCCTTATATGAGAAGTATGGTAAAAACATGCTTGGAGTGGTGTCGGACGTTTCTTTCAAACGCGACGGCTCAAAAGATCCGGAGGCCGGACTAAAACTTGCAGCCTATCTTCGCGAGAAAGATCCGTATCTGCCTGTCATCCTTGAATCGTCGGAGGTCGATAACGCGCCTAAGGTGGAGGCGCTCGGAAGTGTGTTTATCGATAAGAACTCTAAAAAATTTCCTGTCGATCTCGGCAACGCGATAATGAAGGATTTCGGTTTCGGCGATTTCGTCATACTCGATCCCGAGACCGGAGAGGAATTGCTCCGCATACATGACTTGAAGGACCTGCAGCGCCATATCTTTGATATCCCGGCAAAATCATTGCTGTACCATGCCTCATATAACGATATATCGCGGTGGTTGTACTCGCGTGCGCTGTTCCCCATTGCCGAGGTGGTAAAGCAGCACCGTTTCACCAAAATCGAGGAGGCTCCTGCGGTACGACAATTGTTTTTTGACTTGATAGTCAAATACCGTAAGATGAAGAACCGCGGTGTGGTAGCCATATTCCGCAAGGATAGGTTTGACCATTACTCCAATTTTGCCCGTATCGGTCAGGGCTCTCTTGGCGGAAAAGGGCGCGGTCTGGCATTTATCGATTCGATAATCAAGAAAAATCCGGTATGCGATAATTTCGAAGGTGTCACGGTGACTATACCTCGTACGGTGGTGATATGCACCGACATCTTCGATGAATTTATGGAGACAAACAACCTCTATCCTGTGGCGTTGTCTGACCAAAGTGATGACACCATATTGAAATATTTCCTGCAGGCACGCTTGCCCGAGCGGCTTATAGAGGATTTCTTCGCATTGTTTGAGGTGGTTGACAAGCCGTTGGCTATACGTAGTTCAAGCCTTCTTGAGGATTCGCATTATCAGCCTTTTGCCGGCATATATTCGACATATATGATACCCCATGTGGATGACCGTTATGAGATGCTTGCCATGCTTAGCGACGCCATCAAGAGCGTGTATGCTTCCGTGTTTTATGCCGACAGTAAGGCATACATGACGGCGACAAGCAATGTCATTGATCAGGAAAAGATGGCTGTAATAATTCAGGAAGTGGTCGGACAGCAGGCCGGCGACTATTATTTCCCCTCGTTTTCCGGCGTCGGACGTTCGTTAAACTACTATCCTATAAATGATGAGGTGCCTGAAGATGGAGTGGCCGAGATAGCCGTAGGTCTTGGAAAGTATATTGTCGACGGAGGTCTCAGTCTGCGTTTCTCGCCGCGTCATGCCGACAAAGTGTTGCAGACATCTACGCTTGACTTGGCTTTGCGCGATACCCAGACCCGTTTTTATGCAATCGACATGAGGCGCGGGGTCGATGACGGTTTTAAGGTCGACGACAGTTTCAACATATCAAAGTTGCGCATTCAGGATGTCGCCTCGACCGGTGCGTTGCGTTACATGGTATCGACTTATGATTTTCGCGATCAGGTGATACGTGACTGCGACGAGGGCGAGGGGCGGCGTGTGGTCACTTTTGCCAATGTGCTTCAGCACGGAGTGTTTCCGCTTGCGCCCATAACCGATTTTATGCTTAAGAAGGGGCAGGAGGAGATGGGACGTCCTGTCGAGATTGAGTTTGCAGGCGTCCTTACCCCCGATGGCAAGACGAAAGGTACCTTGTACTGGCTTCAGATAAGGCCCATCGTAGAGCGCAAGGACATAGTCGATGAAAGTATATTGGCTCTGTCCGATGACAGAATGCTTCTGCGCAGCAATACCGCTCTCGGCCACGGCAACATCGATAACGTCGATACGGTGGTCTACGTGCGCCCTGAAAATTTTTCATCGTCAAATAATTCTCTTATCGCAAGAGAAATTGAAAAAATAAATCGTAACTTTACAGAGCGTAATGAAGGTTATGTGCTGATCGGTCCCGGTCGTTGGGGCTCAAGCGATACGGCTCTTGGTATTCCTGTAAAATGGCCTCACATATCGTCGGCCCGGCTTATAGTGGAGTCTTCGCTTGGCAACTACCGTATCGAACCGAGTCAGGGAACCCATTTTTTCCAGAACCTGACATCATTCGGCGTCGGTTATTTCACTATCGATCCGTCATCAAATGACGGCATCTACGATGTGGAGTATTTAAACAGCCGGCCGGCCATTTATGAAAGCGACTTTATAAGGATAGTCAAGTTTGACTCTCCTCTTGTCATAGGTATCAACGGCCGCAAAGGAGAGGGAGTCGTGGTAAAACCCGAATAAGCGCACCGGTTACATTTTAACGAAAAAGAAGATTATGGCATTCTTTAAAGCATTGGGCAGAGCTTTGGGCTTCGGCGGAGGTGAGGATTATGATGACTCTGATGCACCTTCGGCTATTGTTACTCCTTATAACAGACCGCAGGAGACTGCTGCGGCGCATGCCGATGACAGCCGCGATGAGGACCGTTCTCAGGCTGGCGCAAGGCAGGAGGCTGATGAATTTCCGTTGACATTCTTTGACGGAATACTTGAAGTGTTCAATAATGCCCAGCCCGATTTTATAAAGCGGTGTCTTGACAAGGAGGCCCAGCGCCGTTATCTTTACGATGCGTTGGGCACGTCGTTTCATGAATATCTTGTATCGGAACGTCAACGCATAAAGTGTGAGACCGATACCGACGCGCGTTCGGAGCGCGACCGTTTTAAAAACGAAATCGAGGCTCTTAAAGAAAAGTGCAAGTCGGCTGAAGGACGTGAAAATGACTCGGAACAGAAGCGTCTTAGCGCTGACCGCCAGAAGCGGGCTCTTAATAACAAAGTACAGGAGCTTGAGATGCGTATAAAGACTCTTGAGGCCGAAAAAGAACAGCTCGACCTTGAAAACCGCAGTCTGCTGAATAAAATAAAAGTGGCCGGCGTGTTGGAGGGTGATGACAAAGGCGGGGCCGGAACAGCTTCCGACGAGGAACTGAATACTTTGAGGGCTCAGATAGAGAGCCTGAAGAAGGAGTCGGAGCAAACCGCAACGCAATACAAGGAGCGTATGGCGATGGCTGACCGTATGTTGTCCGACACCCGCAACCTGAATGTCAAGTCAAATAAAGAACTTGAAGCGGTAAAGGCGGAGCTTGAGGAGCTCCGTAAACAGCATGACGAGACGCTTGAGAAACTCCGTACTACCGGTGAGGAGCTTGATAATGCCAACGCCACACTGGCTATAGCCAATGATGTTCAGGAGAAAGTGGCGCGTTTCGAAGAGATTATAGGCGAGCGTGACCGCCGCATAAAGGATCTGCGTCGCGATAAAGACAAGCAGGCGCTTCGCATTGCGGAACTCGAACGAGCCAATTCACTGCTTCAGGAGGGTATAGACAAGACAATGCGTGAGCGTGCCGAGGAGGAGGTCCGTCTTAAAAAGGCATTGGAAGAGATAAGCGGTGACAATGCCGTCAAGCCTGCCGAAAAGGTGCGCCGGCGTAAGAAGATCGTTCCAAAGATTTCAGCCATAGACGAGACTCTTGACGATACACAGTGGCTTGTGGGTACTCCGCCGGAGGGTATGGTGGCCAAGACTACGGCCGTGACTTCCGATACTGATTTCGGCTATCAGGAACCGACAAGAAAGACTCCGCCCGAGAACTCGGCCCAGATGTCGCTCTTTTAATACCTAAAGTGTCTTAATAAAGTTGCAAAAAATGAATATTTCGAAGTTATTTTATTCGTTGATCGGCACCGCGCTTGTTGCCGTATGCCCATTGTCGGCAGCCGTTACCGCCGATAATATCGCTCCTTATGTATACCCGTCCAACGCCTCGGCTACGCCGGGCGCTATGACTTATCTTGCCGACGGTAAGACATATGTGGCTGTAAGCGATGACGGCAAGCGTATAGTGCGTTATGATATAAAATCAGGCAAGGAATTGGGCGTGATGCTTGATGTGGAGACTGCCCGTGAAAGCCGTATAAAGTCCATACACTCCTATATCCTTAGTCCCGACGAGTCACATATACTGGTATGCGAGAAGTCTGTGCCCATATACCGCAGGTCGTCGCAGGCCACATATTATGTATATGAGGTCCGTCATAACGTGTTTGCACCGTTGAGTGCGGAGCATCCTGTACAGCGTGCCCCGCAATGGTCGCCTGACGGACGTATGATAGCGTTTGTCGCCGACAATAACATATATATACGCAAACTTGATTATAATACCGAAGTAGCGGTGACCAAGGATGGTGAGATAAACAAAGTCATAAACGGTGTGCCCGATTGGGTGTATGAAGAAGAGTTTGACACCACATGTTCTATGGTGTGGTCGCCCGACAATCTTACTTTCTGCTATTTGAAATATAACGAGACTGATGTGCCTATGTATTCATTTACGTTATATGAAGGCACATGCGATCCTAAAACCGATTATGCCCTGTACCCCGGACGTTATACATATAAATATCCTGTTGCGGGAAAGCCCAACTCGCGTGTCACACTCCACAGCTACGATATAGATACACGCAAGACCAAGGATATCGTGTTTAATGATGAGCGTATAGAATATATACCGCGTATTGCATATGCTTACCGCCCCGAGCGCCTTATGGTGACGACTCTCAACCGCGCGCAGAACCGTATGGAGATGTATGCGGTCAATCCGAAATCGACTGTAGCCAAGTCGGTGTATGTTGATGAGGCCTCTACAGGGTGGATTGATCCGTCGGCGTGGGAAGTCACTAAGTTTTATCCTGACTTTTTCATGGTTACGTCGGAGCAGTCGGGCTATAATCATGTATATCAGTACAGTTATTCGGGAGCGCGCATGCGTCAGGTTACTTCAGGCGATTTTGACGTGACCGCTTATTATGGTTGCGATCCTGTGTCGGGTGTGCATTATTTCCAGTCAACGGTGTCGGGCGCTGTCAATCGTGTGGTAAGCCGTATCGATGCCAAAGGCAAGGTTATCGATTTCGGCGATACACGAGGTACGTCATCGGCCTCTTTCTCTCCCGACATGACTTATATGACACTGTCTTACAGTAATGTCACCACACCTCCCGTCTACACGCTGTGCACCTCTTTGGGTAAGGAGATACGGGTGCTTGAAGACAATGCCGATGTCAGAGCGCGTTATGGCGGCGTACCTGCGAAAGAGTTCTTTACCGTAGCTTCTGACGGATATACTTTGAACGGTTATGTGCTCAAACCTTCTGATTTTTCTTCGTCGCGGAAATATCCGGTTATAATGTATCAGTACAGCGGCCCCGGTTCACAGGAGGTTCTTGACCGTTGGCGTATTGACTGGGACTGCTTTTTTGTACAGCAGGGCTATATAGTCATGTGTGTTGACGGACGTGGTACGGGAGGACGCGGAAAAGCATTTAAGGATTGCGTATACCGTAATCTCGGACATTATGAGACTATCGACCAGATAAATGCCGCCAAGTATGCCGCATCGTTGCCTTATGTATCCAAAGTCGGCATATTCGGCTGGAGTTATGGTGGATATGAAAGTCTTATGGCTGCGTCAAAATATGATTATGATGCGGCTGTGGCTGTGGCTCCGGTGACTGACTGGCGTTATTACGATACTGTATATGCAGAACGGTATATGCTTACGCCTCAGGAGAATGAGGACGGTTATAACAGCAGTGCGCCTGTCAATTATGTCGACCGTATAAAGACACCCTTGCTGATAATGCACGGTACGGCCGATGATAATGTACATCTGATGAATACCATGCAGTATGTATCGGCCCTGCAGTCGGCGGGAAAGGTGTGCGACATGTTGTTGTTCCCCAACATGAACCATTCTATATACGGCTGCAATTCACGGTCGCTTGTGTATCTTAACATGCTCAATTTCTTTGACCGCAATCTGAAATAATATGGACGAATACAGTCGTGACAAAGCCAAATTTTTCGGTATACAGAGTCTTCTGTATAGCTGGATAAGATCGGTGGGTACACTGGTCGTGATACTCTTCGTGTCAATGTATGTGTCGAAGATCTGGCTTCCGGCTGTAGTGCTTTTGATGGAGTTTCTCCTTATAAGGCGTCTTAACATATTGCGTAATTCTGATACGCCGATGTGCAACATGCTTCCGTTCATGATGACGCGGGTTCTTATTATAGCCGCCATAATAATGGTGACGATAAACCTGTATTACATGAAGTTCATAGATCCGCAGGAGTATGTTGTCGGAACGGCCAATCGGAAAATTCCCTATATAACCATACTTGTAATATCCCCGGTTACGCTTGTCGTGACTCTATGGGCATATCTGCGCCGCCATAAGATTGGATTTTGTCGCGAGTGTCGTATTCGTTACGGTATGCCTTCCGAACGCGGTTTTATCGGAAAGGTGTTCAGCAGTGAAAGCCGCTATCAGTTGCGCATGCTGATATTTATATCGGCCGGTATTACGGTTTATACTTGGATATACTACTGGATGAAGTATTCCAATGTCAATCTTAACCATGCCGATCTGTTTTACTATGTATGGATTCCTATAATATTGTATATACTCTCGATTATATATCTCGGTCGCAGGTATTTCAATATTTATCTGTTTTTCCGTCAGAATATAGTCGGTGACGCTACGATGAAAGTGTCATCGACATTATTGCGCTACATAATCGTATCGGGCGACAGCGTATTTCTTGATGATGTGGCCGGTCAAGGTTCTAAAAAAGACACACCCGCATCGGTCAATATCCCTTATCGCGAGAGGGTGACTTTGAACGATGCAAAAATCCGGTTTGAGAACATATCGGGTCTGCGCGATGAGGCCGATATCCGTTTTCTGTATGTCAACGCCAACAAAGAGTCGGCGTGCAACATATTTCATTACCTGTGCGTGATGAAGTCGCGCAACTCGATTGACGCGTCCGGACTTAAGGGAAAATGGTATCAGCAGTCGCAGCTTGAGCGTATGCTTGGCGAAGGTCTTGTGTCTTCGCTTTTTGTGAGCGAGATACATCGTATCTATACGGTGACTATGGCAAGCAAGACCTACGACCGCAACGGTCATCGGCTGTATGAGATAAAGCATTATAAGCCGTCATTCAGGATTCGCGATCTTGATGATATTGACGTGGATTTCAATGACCCTGTATGGCTTATGATTGCCGACGATAATGAGGATCGGCCTTTCTTTCATCTTCGTAAATTATGGCGTAAATATGTCAGTGGAGAAAACATCAACTGAGATGCTTGTCATTACGGGGCCTACGGCGTCGGGAAAGACCGGCCGTGCGGTAGATGTGGCTAAAGCTGTAGGCGGCGAGATAATAAGCGCTGACTCCCGGCAGCTGTATCGAGGCATGGATATCGGTACCGGAAAGGATTTGGGGGAATATGGCGATGTCCCTTATCACATGATCGATATACGTGAACCGGGTTATCGTTACAGCCTGTATGAGTATCTGCGTGATTTCGATACTGTGTACGATGACATACGGGCCCGCGGACGTATGCCTGTGCTTTGCGGTGGCACCGGATTGTATGTCGAGTCGGTAATTAACGGTGTGCGCCTTCCCGAAGTGCCGGAGAACCCGGAGTTGAGGGCCCGGCTTAAAGGCAAGAGTCTTGATGAGCTGACAGAGATGTTGTCGCGCATAAAAGTGCTCCATAACACTACCGATATCGATAGCTGCCAGCGGGCTGTGAGAGCTATCGAGATACAGATGTATTATCGGGAGCATCCTGACAAGGCGGTCTTGGCGGAGCCGCATCCGATGAAAAATGTCACGATTGTGGGTGTCGATATAGATCGTGAAAATCGGCGCCGGCGTATAACCGCAAGGTTGAAAAACCGTCTTGAGGATGGCATGGTGGATGAGGTGAGAGCGTTGATCGATGCCGGTGTGCGGCCTGATGATCTCATATATTACGGGCTTGAATATAAATATCTGACTTTGTATGTCACCGGGCATATGCGGTATGATGACATGGTCTCACAGCTTGAAATCGCAATTCATCAGTTTGCCAAACGTCAGATGACATGGTTCCGCGGTATGGAGCGAAGAGGTTTTACCATACATTGGCTTCCGTGGGATATGGGGCGCTCGGAGTTTGTCGACGCTGTCAAAAGCCTGTTGTAATCTAATCATTAAATATATTCGGTCCTTGAAAAAACATGTTCTTTTATTAGTCGCTTTGATTTCGACAGCTTTTTGTCAGGCACAGGTACGGTCATATTATTCCCCTGAGGAGCTTGACCGATGTCACCGCGTGTTTGACATAGACACTACGTCAAGTGAGATACTTGTCGAGGCCCGTGCCGCGCTGACCTCCAACCGTGAGCGCTACGGCAAGAGCCGCGATTACTGGTGTGTGGCATGGAATTATAAATCGATGGATGATTACGATTATGTGCGCCTGCAGGCACGTAATACCGATTTCGGACACCTTACCGATCAAAGAGTGATTGATGTGGGGTATGGCAGGGTACGCGGCGGTAGCGATAGCGTGGTCAGTGCTGTGGCGGTCAAAAACGGCGTCGACCCGTATAACGGCTATAATACTCTTGCCGTGGAGTGGAGCGGGGGACTGCTGTCGGTTTTTGTCGGCTCAAAAAGGATTGAGAGAGTATTGGAGGTGGAGGTGCCGTTGCCTGTGTCGCCGCAATGTCGTATAATTTCAGTCGGTGACCTTAAAGTGCAGTCGCTGGTGGTTGAATGTCCTGAAAACCGCGCGGCAATGTTGACTTGTCCTTTTACGGAAGAGGAAGTGTTGTCAAGACTTGGCTCGTCGGTCGATACTGTCGAAGGGGAGTGGATGTATCTTGACCGCGACACCGACGATAGTCGCGCACGCCTCGGCGGTCGCTATACATTTTATATTATAAGGCATGAAGATGGCTATCTTCTGCTTTACAAGTCGGGAGCTGAAGTAAATGCACCGCAATGGTCGCCGCTTATGATTAAAGGCCGCATGAAGCCTACGCGGTTTGTCGGTCATTATGACTTGGTGTGGTATGACAGCCTTATGGAGCCTATGGACGATGACACTTATGCTTCGATAGATGAAGCGGGCATATTGACGGTCGAATTTCCCGTATACCGCAGCCGTATGCGGTTTTATCGCAAGTAGGCCCTTATTCTCTTATCTCCATGATTTCGCCCGACTCCTTTATATAACGTATCTTGTAGTCAAGCATGTCGAGTATGACCTCGCGCGGATCATTGTGTGCGGCAAAGACTTCGCCTACACTTTCTGTCTCCATCAGATATTGTACGAGCTTGGGCTCCAGTTTGTCTTCTACGAATATCTGCGGCAGTTTCTCTCCGTTTCCGTTTATATATGTCCACTGGTAGTCGCTGTCAAAGGTTATTGTGGCTCCGTTTTTGATCGTCACATAATAGGTGCCGTTGTTTTCGTCATAGGAACTTATGTTTGACAGCGGATAGTATGTTGATATAAATGTGCCGATAGGACCGGGCAGACTGTCCCACAGGCTGTGGCTGCATGCCATAAGCATTAATATCGCTATTACTCCGGCAATCTCTTTTTTATATATCATACATTTGGTGTTTTTAGAGGTAATTATAGTTTGATAACGTTTTATGCTTAAATTATGTTCTTTAAACTAAACATAACTTTTTAATGTGCTGTCCCGTGTTCAAACATAATTGGCCGTCAGTTGTTTCTATAGTTGATATAATACTACAATGTCTAATTAAATATCATTAATAAAAATGGACAGCAAGAAAAAGAAAAGTATCAAAGGCACTAAGACCGAAAAAAATCTTGTAAATGCCTATATGAGTGAATCGGCAGCTTACAGCCGCTATATGTATTATAGCGCACAGGCCACTAAGGAAAAGTATTTTCCTATAGCAAAGGTTTTTGAAGAGACCGCTGCCAACGAACTGCGTCATGGAAAAGTATTCTTTAAATTCCTTGAGGGCGGCTCCGTGGAGTGCGTTCTTGAAGTGGATGCCGGTGTGATAGGCGATACAGCATCAAATCTTGCTACTGCCGCCGAAGAAGAGAAAAAGGAAGGTGTGGAGCAGTACACTGATGCCGCCAAGGTCGCTGATGAGGAGGGCTTCCCCGAAATTGCAAGTCATTTCAGAGAAATAGCCGAAATCGAGCAGCACCATCATGACCGCTTTATGAAATATCTGGAGCAGGTTAAGGCCGGTACGGTATGGAAGCGTGACCATGACATAAAATGGCAGTGTCTTGTATGCGGCTATGTATTTGAAGGTAAGGAACCGCCTAAGGTATGTCCCGCATGCGATCACCCGCGTGAACATTACATGGCTCTTGACATGACACTCTGACATTAGACCGTTAAAAAAAACATAGATAAGGCCGCCGAAAATCTCAGCGGCCTTATCTATGTTTATCAGACTATTAGAATTATTGTTCGTCTGTAGCGGTCTCCGCGTATGATTTGAGGAGTTTCTCCTGTACGTCGGAGGGTACAAGTTCGTATGACGAGAACTTCATTGTGAATGAAGAGCGTCCGCCGGTTATTGAGCTAAGTGCCGTAGAGTACGACGACATCTCTTTCAACGGCACTCGTGCCTGTATCTTTTCGAAGCCGTTGTCGCTCGACATGCCCATTATTATGGCGCGGCGTCCCTGCAGGTCACTCATTACGTCACCCATTACATCGCCCGGTACCATGACCTCGACGTCATAGACCGGTTCGAGTATCTTGGGATTGGCATTACGGAACGCTTCACTGAATGCATTACGTCCGGCAAGACGGAATGATATTTCGTTGGAGTCTACCGGATGCATCTTTCCGTCATATATGCACACCCTTACATCGCGGGCATAGGAGCCGGTAAGCGGGCCTTGCTCCATGCGGTCCATAAGTCCCTTGACGATAGCCGGAATGAAACGTGCATCGATGGCTCCGCCCACTATACAGTTATGGATAACGAGCTTGCCGCCCCATTCGAGAGGTATCTCCTGAGTGTCGCGGACGTTCATCTTGAACTCCTGATTGCCGAATTTATATGTATCGGGCGCAGGCATGCCTTCGGTGTACGGTTCGATGATCAGATGTACTTCTCCGAACTGACCGGCACCTCCCGACTGCTTTTTATGACGGTAGTCGGCGCGTGCGGCCTTTGTAATGGTTTCGCGATAAGGTATCTTGGGCTCCTCAAATATGATAGGCAGTTTGTCGTTGTTCTCCACACGCCATTTCAAAGTGCGCAGGTGGAATTCGCCCTGTCCCGAGAGTATGGTCTGTTTAAGCTCTTTGGACTGCTCTATCTGCCAAGTGGGATCCTCTTCGTGCATGCGTGTGAGTATCTCGCTGAGTTTTTCGGCATCGCTTTCCGTTACAGGACGTATGGCTCTCTGATACTTGGGCGCCGGATATTTTATGAAGTCAAATTTGTATTCGCATCCCTTCTCGTTAAGAGTATTGCCGGTACGGGCGTCTTTGAGTTTCACCGTAGCGCCTATATCGCCTGCACACAACTTGTCGACCGGCGTCTTTATCTGTCCGCATACACAGAATATCTGGGCCAGACGTTCTTTGCTTCCGCGGTCCATGTTGTTCAGGTCTACGCCGGGGGTGAGTGTTCCGCTCATGACTTTGAAGTAGCTTACTTCGCCGATGTGCGGTTCTACGGTGGTCTTGAACATGAAGAGTGAGAGCGGGCCGTTGCTGTCGGGCTTCACTTCATCGCCTTCCGAGTCGACCGGTGCCGGCATATCCTCTACAAACGGTACTACGTTGCCGAGGAACTCCATCATGCGGCGTACACCCATATCTTTGAGTGCGCTCACGCAGAATACCGGATATATCGAGCGGTCAACGAGGCCTTTGCGTATGCCTTCGCGCATTTCGTTTTCGGTAAGATGGCCTTGGTCAAAGAATTTCTCCATCAATGTCTCGTCATTTTCGGCTGCGGCCTCGACGAGTTTCTGGTGAAGCTCCTGCGCTTTGTCATGTTCTTCGGCCGGTATCTCTTCAATTGTAGGTACTCCGCCGTCAGGACCCCATGAATACTTCTTCATAAGAAGTACATCGATCATGGCGTTGAAGCCGGGGCCTACATTTATCGGGTATTGTATCGGGGTCACTTTCGGACCGAATATTTCGGTCATCTGTTCGATTACATTGTCGTAATCTGCTTTTTCTCCGTCAAGTTGATTCATTGCGAATATGACGGGCTTTTTCAACTGTGCCGTAGTGCGGAATATATTCTGTGTGCCCACTTCCACTCCGTACTGTGCGTCGACGAGTATCACGCCCGTGTCGGTCACGTTCAGGGCCGTGATGGCGTTGCCGACGAAGTCGTCACTGCCCGGACAGTCGATAACGTTTAATTTCTTGTTAAGAAACTCTGCATAAAAAATGGTAGAGAATACCGAGTAACCATACTCCTTTTCCACCGGGAAATAGTCACTGACCGTGTTTTTGCCTTCAATGGTACCGCGACGTTTTATAACTCCACACTCGTAAAGCATTGCTTCGGCGAGTGTGGTTTTCCCCGAGCCCTTGCTACCGAGCAGGGCAATGTTCTTGATTTCGTTTGTTTGGTAAACCTTCATGTTATTAGAGAGTTTTAGTTATACATTGTTGTTTGTTTAAATTAATGAGCCGCAAATTATAAATTTTTTCCGAGAAATCCTATTAGACGGCATATGTTACAAAACATAAAACGGAGACGTCTTACAACATAAGCGTCTCCGTTTTATATGTTAAGTGCTAAATCTTAGCGAGTAAATGCTTTTTCACAGAGTGTCACATTCGGCAAGCCATAGAGCCGACGAAGCGTCGGAGGGCATGCGCCAGTCACCGCGTGGCGACAGACATACACTGCCTACTTTAGGCCCGTCGGGAAGACATGAGCGCTTGAACTGCTGGTTGAAGAACCGACGTATGAATGTTTTCAGCCAATGTCTGATGACATCATCGTCATAAATCCCTGAAAAAGCATGTCGCGCCATGAAGAATATGCGTTTGGGCGAGAAGCCGTAGCGCAATATATAATATAGGAAGAAGTCGTGCAGCTCATAAGGACCTACGAGGTCCTCGGTCTTTTGTTTTATATTGCCGTCGGAGTCGGCCGGAATAAGCTCGGGGCTGATAGGCGTATCGATTATGTCCTCAAGGGTCGACTTCTCTTTATCGCTGAAAGCATGGGTTGCAAACCACCTTACCAGATATCGCACAAGAGTTTTGGGTATGCTTGCGTTGACGCCGTACATCGACATGTGGTCGCCGTTGTATGTGGCCCACCCGAGAGCAAGTTCCGACAGGTCGCCGGTGCCGAGCACCATGCCGCCTGTCTGGTTGGCGACATCCATAAGTATCTGCGTGCGTTCACGCGCCTGTGAGTTTTCATATGTCACGTCATGATTGTTTATGTCATGGCCTATGTCATTGAAGTGCTGTTTTACCGATGCGGCTATAGGTATCTCGCGTATGGTTATGCCGAGAGCTTTCATTAGCTCCATGGCGTTGGTGTAAGTACGGTCGGTAGTGCCGAAGCCGGGCATGGTTATGCCTGTTATACCCTTGCGGTCAAGGCCGAGACGGTCAAATGTCATGACTGCAACAAGCAGGGCAAGAGTGGAGTCCAAGCCCCCCGATATGCCGATTACGAGTTTAGTGGTGCGGGTGGCCTCAAGCCTGCGTGCCAACCCCGCTATCTGTATGTTTACAATCTCCTCGCAGCGGCGGTCGACAATCTCGCCCGATGCCGGAACAAACGGCCGAGGATTTATGGTACGCATAAGCTTGTCATCGGTCCTCTGCATCGCGGATTCCATATCTGATACGTGATATGCCTGTAAATGCTCTTTCCGCGCGCAGTCACCGAATGAGCGCATGTGCATGCGGTCGCGGCGCAAGGCTTCGATGTCTATGTCGGCTACCGCATGGCTCGGCTCGTGACTCCAGCGTCGGTTGCAGGCTATCAACGCTCCGTTTTCGGCGATTATGGCTTTACCGTCAAAGACCAGATCGGTCGATGACTCTCCGTATCCGGCCGATGAATATACATAGGCTGCCATGCAGCGGGCCGATTGCTGTTCTATGAGGCTTTGCAGGTATGCGTATTTGCCTATTATATCATCGGAGGCCGACAGATTGAATATCACTTCAGCTCCGGCAAGTGATGCACGCGACGACGGCGGTATCACGGTCCAAAGGTCCTCACATATCTCTATGGCGCACTTCACGCCGTCGATATCCAGCAGCTGGCGGCTGCCGAAAGGTATGTTGTTTTGTCCGTTTACCGTGATAAACGATACGTCGGTGTCAGGAGCTGATACAAACCATCGTTTTTCATAAAACTCATTGTAGTCTGGCAGATATGTCTTGGGCACTATTGCGGCTATCTTGCCCCCGGATATTGCCACTGCACAGTTATATAGCTGTCCGCCAACAAGCAGCGGCGCACCTACTATAATGGCGGATTTCGTGGTGGCGGAAAAATCCGTGAGCCTTTCTATGCCCTTGAGCGCGGCCTCAATCAATGTCGAGTTGTGGAAAAGGTCGCCGCATGTATAGGCGGTGACACATAGTTCAGGAAATACTATGACCGAAGCGCCGACAGCCGATATTTCCGCAGTTATCGCCTCAATCGAAGCTATATTGTAATCTACGTCGGCGACATTCACCTTAGGAACGGCCGCCGCTACCCTTAAATATCCGTGGTTCATGACAAAATGTTTTTGCAAATGTAACAATTATGCGTAAATATTCGTTTCATGAAGTCGGTGAATCTAAAGAAATATGTGGGAAAAGTTGATTAACTTTGCGGAAACAAACTGAAATGGAATCGACTGATAAAGTATCGTGCAATATAATAGTGTCGCTGCTTGTGAAGCATGGCGTAGAGGAGGTCGTAGTGTCGCCCGGGTCGCGTAACGCGCCGCTTGTGCTTGCCATGTCGAGGTGCGGGGCCTTGAAAAAGACTGTGGTCATCGATGAACGTAGCGCCGCCTTCATTGCGTTGGGCAAGGCGTCGGTCAGCGGCAAGCCTGTGGCTCTTGTATGTACATCGGGCACTGCGGTACTTAACTATGCTCCTGCCGTGGCCGAGGCTTATTACAGGCGGGTGCCGCTGATTGTAATATCGGCCGACCGTCCTATGGAGTGGATTGATCAGGATGACAGTCAGACATTGCGTCAATACGAGGCTTTGTCGCACTACGTCAAGCGCAGCTATAATATACCGGCCGACTGCAGTGCCGACAATATGCAGTGGTACACCAATCGTGTGGTAAACGATGCGTTGCTCTGTGCCGTATCGGGGCGTAGGGCACCCGTACATATAAACGTGCAGCTTGACAATCCGTTGGACGGCATGGCTTGCCTTGATGAAACGCGGTGGACTTCGCGCGACATAACCCGCCTGTCAGCGCAACAACGTTTGTCGCATGACGACATGGCACTACTTGCCGGACGATGCGGCGCGCGGTCCAAGATATTGATTATAGCCGGCTTTATGGAGCCTGACGGTGAGCTTCTTGACGCATTGAAGCGCTTGGCCGCCCGTGATGATGTGGTCGTTATGACCGAGACTGTGGCCAATCTGCCTTCCGACATGTTTATCGGTTGTATCGATGCCACGCTTTCTGTCATGGACGATGTGCGCAGACACGATATGCGTCCCGATATAGTCATTACCGTAGGCGGGGCTATCATATCGCGCTTTATAAAGCAATATCTGAGAACGGCTGACATAAAGGAGCACTGGCACGTAGGAATTACCGACGATACGGTCGATTGCTTCCGTAATCTTACGGTAAGTATAAATATGGCACCGGAACGCTTTTTCAAAGACCTTGCCGAAGCGTTGCCGCAAACCGACGGTTCACGGTGCAGCTTCAGGAAAGAGTGGCATGATGTTGCCGCCGAGGGCGAGAAGGTCCACGAACGCTATCTGGCTTCCGTACCGTGGTGCGACCTTACGGCCATGCGATACGTATTCAATAATTTGCCTGAAGGTTGCAATATTCAGTTATCCAACGGCACGTCAGTGCGATATGCCCAGCTGTTTCCGTCAGCTGCAGCCGCGCGTTGTGACTGCAACCGCGGCGTGAGCGGTATTGACGGCAGTACATCGACCGCTGTCGGTGCCTCGACAGTATATGACGGTACCACATTGCTTATAACCGGCGACATGAGCGCCCAGTACGACATAGGCGCGCTTGCCGCACCGTGCATAACTCCGCGCTTCAAAATGATAGTGCTCTGCAACGGCGGGGGAGGGATATTCAGGTTTATAAAAAGTACGTCGAAGCTCGATGAGCTGGATGAGTATTTTGTTGTGGACCGTCCTTTTCCTATCGCAAAACTTGCCGAGGCCTACGGATTCCGCTATTTCGAAGCGTACGACGAGTATAGCCTTTCCGCATTATTCGGCGGTTTTATAGAAGAAAAAGACCGTCC
This sequence comes from Candidatus Homeothermus arabinoxylanisolvens, assembly GCA_001689405.1. Taxonomy (GTDB): domain Bacteria; phylum Bacteroidota; class Bacteroidia; order Bacteroidales; family Muribaculaceae; genus Muribaculum; species Muribaculum arabinoxylanisolvens. Next base: position 143,317 of record LUJO01000049.1, read on the forward strand.
TGCCATTTTGGCTATATACACGTCATCCGAAACAAGCGCCAAATGCCTCGGCGCTTACTTCGGATGTAAACTGACGTGAAGCTGATACAGCAGCTACTGTTGCTTCTGAAATACCCTGATGTAATCTATTTCCATCGTCGTGGGCAGCGCGCTCTCGTCAATGCCCTTTGACCCGGCCCATTCGCCGCCCCATGCCAGTGACAGCACGATGAAAAACGGCTTGTTGAAAGGCCATGTCGAGACATCGCCCTTGCCGTCATTGTCGTAGCGAAACACCTGTTTCCCGTCGACATAAGTCAGCAGACAGTCATCGGTCCATTCAAGAGTGTAAACGTGGAATCCCTCATCCGCTCCGGGAGTCAGTACACCTGCGGTAGGATGATTTTTCTTGCGGTGGTTATAGGCCTCGCAGTGTATCGACGAGGTGGTGTAGTTAGGATTGAAGCCTACCACCTCCAGTATGTCGACCTCGCCGCCGCGCGGCCATTTGTCATGGTTGTTTTCGTTGATTACCGGAAGCATCCAGAATGCCTCATGGGTGCCTTTGCCTTTGGGCAGTCTTATGCGTGTCTCGAAGATGCCTTTATGCCATCCGCTGTCCTTGCGGCAGTATAGACGGCCCGAATAAACGCGGTCGCCTTCTTTGAAGCAGTTGATGCGCAGGGTGCCGTCAACGACCTCCACGCTGTTTTTACCGTTGACCGGACGGTCGGTGTAATACTGCAGCTGACTGTTGAAACGTCCCGGTTCAGTAACCAGCATATCCCAGTCGTTGCGGTCAAGAACCTGCTCGCCGTCAAACTCGTCATGCCATACGAGTGTGTAGCCTTCCGACGGTATGGCGGTACGGTAAGTCTGCGCCTGTAATTCCGGCACCGACAGAAGTGTGGCGGCGGCAAGCGCTAACGAAGTTGTAATTTTAAAGGAGAACATAATACTATTCGGCTATTTTTACAGGTATGATTGTGTCGTTGATTATAATCTCCATGTCACCGGGCATAAGCACAGGCCGCCCGTCAGGACCGGGGTAGGCGAGATGCTCCATGACATTGCCTGTAAATTCATAATATGCTGTAGATCCTTTGGCTATGAATTTCTTGTCGAAAAACCGAAGTTCTTTCTGCGGACGGGTAGGTATGGCCACCGGTGCGTGTACGTATACGAGCACGGTCTCGGCTCCGTCGCAAGCGCCGGTATTGGTTACGGGCACGGTTATGGTGAAGCTGTCGTCGCGTGACAGGACATTCTTGTCTATGCCGGGAGTGCCGTAAGCAAATGTAGTGTAGCTAAGTCCGTGGCCGAACTCATACAGCGGTTCGCTTGTCATGTCCTTGTACTGTCCTTGTCCGTGAGTGCGGGCCATAGGACGGCGGTTGTAATAGATAGGTATCTGTCCTTGTGAATATGGAAATGTAATAGACAGCTTGCCCGACGGGCATACATGGCCGCCGAGTATGGCTCCGAGCGCTTCGGCTCCGTTGACTCCCGGTTGCCAAGCCTCGATTATAGCATCGGCGTTGGGTTCTATGGAGCGCAGTTCAAGCGGGCGTCCGTTGACAAGCACGACCACTACCGGAGTCGATGTGGCGGCTATGGCATGCGTGAGTTTCTGCTGCGCTTCAGTCAGGGCTATCAGTGCGCGCGACTGGTTTTCACCGCTCCACGTGCCGCGCTCGCCGAGGCATAGTATCACTACATCTGCCCACTCCGCAAGCCTCTTCACCTCGTCAAGGTCCGTGCTGTCTTTCTCGAATCCGCACCCGGGCAGATATCTTATTTCGGCTGTGCCGCCAAATTCGTTGACAATGCCGTCAAGCAGAACAGTCGCATCTTCATCGCGGCCTTGTCCGCGCCAGTTGCCTATGAGAGCTTCGGCCGATGTAGCCGTCGGGCCCATTACGGCAATCTTTTTGTTGCCTGTAAGAGGCAGTACACCGCCTTCGTTTTTAAGAAGCACCATGCTCTCTTCGGCCATTCGACGGGCCACATCGCGGCTTTCGGGCAGAAGATATATCTCTTCTTCGGTAAGTTCCGGTACATACGGGTTCTCAAAAAGTCCTATGCGGAATTTTATGCGCAGTATGCGTCTTACTGCTTCGTCAAGTGTGGCCATGCTTACTTTTCCGTCAGCTATGAGGCCTTTCAGTGTGTCGGCATACAGATGGTCGGCCATGTCCATGTCCACGCCCGCATTTATGGCAAGAGCCGATGCATCGGCCTTGTTGGCAGCCATGCCTTGATTGATAAGCTGCTGTACGGCAGCCCAGTCCGACACCACAAAGCCGTCGAAGCCCCACATGTCGCGGAGCACTTCTGTGAGCACGTAGTGATTGGCCGTGGCCGGTATGCCGCTTATGTTGTTGAACGAACTCATCACCGATACCGCTCCGGCATCGACCGCGCTTCGGAACGGCGGCAGGTAGGTGTCCCACAACGTCTGCGGCGATATCTCGGTATACACATAGTCTTTGCCCGCTTCCGAAGCCGCGTAGCCCACATAGTGCTTGACGCAGGCGCCTATGTCAAGCGGGTCGGAAAAACCGTCGCCCTGATAGCCTTTTACCGATGCGGCGCCCATCACCGATGTCAGATACGGGTCTTCGCCGTAGCCTTCGGCCACACGTCCCCAGCGAGGGTCACGTGCTACGTCGACCATGGGCGAAAAAGTCATGTCGATACCCGATAGTTTTGCTTCCCGGGCAGCCACGCGGCATGCTTCGGTCACAAGCGTCGGATTGAAGCTGCAGCCTTGTGCCAGCGATATGGGGTAGACCGTGCGGTAGCCGTGTATGACATCGAAGGCAAAAAGTACGGGTATGCCGAGGCGTGTATCTTCGACGGCACGACGCTGTACCGCATTTCTGACTTTCGCCGACGTTGTCATAGATATAAGCGAGCCAATGTCGGCAGGTGTCTTGTCGTTGAATTCGCCTATATTGTTTTCGATGATGTTGGTCCCGAGGACATATTGGTTGACCTGATTGATTTTCTCGTCAAGAGTCATTCTCCCGAGCAGGTCCTCGACACGGTTCTCTATCGGCGCGTCGGCCTGTTTGTATAACGGTGCTTCTCCGGCGGCGGTTGCGGCCATTGTTCCGGCCGCAAGCATAAGAAATGCGCTGATTGTTTTATGCATTGCAAGATTGGTTCTTATTGTTTTACAAAGTTACTACAAAAAAGTGAAATGCGGAAAGATATAGTGATAGAATTGAGTTACAAGGGCTTTGGTTGAAGTGGCGAAAATACATGAAGCCATTACAATCACAACAAAAGCCAAATCCTGACGCCGCAACGTTACTTGTTCGTAACCATGCCCGGAAATGCGACAAACGGGTACGGATGGCGAAACAAGATACTAAGGAATAGTGAGTTACCCGTAACTCACGCGAGAAATTTGGTTGCGAAAAAAGATTGCGCCGTTCCTCCCCGTTTT
>LUJO01000050.1 GCA_001689405.1 Candidatus Homeothermus arabinoxylanisolvens
ATGCTTTGTCGTTTTATTTTCAAGGGAAAGAATTGATAAAAGTAACCAAGGTTAAGGCATCTTCACAAGCGATACCACTTCCGGAGATTACACCGGAATATATCTTGCAGACGGAACTAAGTTCAGGTATGAATTGGGAGATTTCTTTCATTGTCAATGTTGTAGTTATATAACTATAACGAAAAAGGTATATCTAAAGTGCGTTTATATCCTGAATAAATCGGGTCGAGGGGTTCGAGGGGTTCCCCTTGCAAGGGTGTTTTTTATATCTTTCTTTATTTGTATTGACGGGATAAAAAAGGACTTTACACTCCAATGAATGTAAAGTCCGAAATATGTGTGATATCTTTTAGAAAGCCCAAATAGGATAATCAAAAACTTTCTCTCCTTTTTTCTTATGATAGTAAATTGTGATTCCAATTGCTAAAGCCATACTTACAATACGAACTATATTCGATATTAAGCCGCCTGCTGCCACTTCAGTTCCCGTTACATTAAATATGACCCATGCGGCATTCATCAAAAAATGAAGCCCGAATACGACCCATAGGTTAAAGTCCCAAGCAGCATACATCCAACTGAAATATAATGCTCCTATAAATGTAACTCCAAAAGCTGCCAAGCTTGAAACCAAGTCATATCCCTGATATGTATGTGCAAGTCCGAATAAAACAGCTGGTAGAAGCGTAGCCCATATAAAACCAACTTTTGCATATCTAAAGAATAAACCAAACATGAACGCCCTGCACAAGAATTCTTCAATAAATCCAGGGAATAAGCTTTTTCTTATTATTAGTGACAGAGTAAGGTCAGGATTTATAGACCCGATTATAGGGAAAACTATATATAACGGTAATACAGAAAGCACTGCGACAAGGAAACCTTTGAAGAAGTTGGAATTGAGACCAATGAAAGAACAAACTTCTTTTGGCTGAATGACAATATATGTTCCCAACAACACAGCGATCGCCATTACAAGGTCTCTTACAAATGAACTTAGTATAGTACCACCCTGAATTTTAAGCCAGACATACACATGCCATGCATTCCCCCAGAGCGAATTTACCAGGAAGCAAGCAATTACAGCAAAAATAACTTTGGCTGTTTTGGATTTCAAAGTAACCATTGTTTTCATTTACAGATTCTGTTTACAAAGTTACTAAATTTTTTAGTAATTCTTTCAGAGGGTGGGAGTTTACCGTCTTAAGCCTCGATTCTGCGTCCGGTTCACTTCCTTCAGGACAGAAGGGAAATTGGAGGTCAGGCGATCCAATTCTTTGCTGCCTTTGTCGAACTGTCGGTTGTCAAGGAACGGACGTGCAAACACCTTCAGGGTGTGGGCCGCGTTCCTGACATCGGGACTGTCGGCAAGGTACTCAACAATCGTGTCCCTGTGCCGTATGCTGAACTCCCTTAACACAGACTTTGAGAACTCCATAAACGCCCTGACAGCCTCCTTAAACTTTTCGTGCAACATATCGAGCATAGCCTTAAGCCGTTCGAGAAGGTCGTTCTTCTCACGTTCAAGCCTCTCAATTCTTGTGGCGGATGCGTTTTCAAGACTTCGGTATTCCTTAGAAAGCGCGTCATACCGCGACTGAAGGGAAGAGACAATGTCGGTGTGCTGCTTCCGTAGCTTCTGCGTCTCTTTCTCATGAAGGATCTCCTTCTTCTCAATAATCATCAGCGCGCGTTGCTCCGCCAGCCTCGGTATCTGCGCCACCTGCTCCTCCATTTCCTCCACCCTTATCAGAGCCTTGTCGCGCTCGGTGTTGGCGGTCTCGATCTCCGACTGCAGCCGGACGTTCTCACGCTCTATCTCGGCATATTTCCCCTTGCCGAAGATGTTGGCGAGGCCGCTCTTCAACGCGCTGCCGCTCTCGGCATCGAGGGCTTTCCGCTTCTCTATCCGCCGGACTTCAAGTTCGGCTATCTCCGTTTCCTTGGTCGCCTGCTCCTTCAGTAGTGCGGACTTCCGGTTTACAAGTTCCTGCTTCTCCTGTTTCAACTGCCTGACGTGTGCCGTCGCCATCTTCTCCTTGTACTCGATAGCCGACAGCCCCTCGATCCCGGTGTCCTCCTTTGGCGTGCCTCGTTCCATTCCGAGGCTTTCGGCAAGGACGGTCTGCATCTCCTTGCACACGTTGTTGTCGATCTTGACGGTCTTTCCGGTCTCATGGTTGAGCCAGTCCACTATGATGTGCGCGTGGTGGTTCTGCCTCAGGTCGTCAGTGTCGGAGTCGGCGTGTCCCTCGTCATGGTGGAGGTCGATGCTGATAACCGAAATTCCATAGCCATTGAGCCATTTGACAAACGGTTCGAAATCCTCGATCCGTGTGTCCGGCTTTATCGGGGGGCAACCTTCGCGTATGGCGGAGCAGCCGGATCGTGTCTTCTTCTTGCCTGTCTTGCGGTCGGTGGTCTCTACGGGCTTGCACTGCATGGCGCGTCCCGTCTTCTGCTTAACAAGCACCTTCATGTCTTCAAGCAGCTCCGGCAGAGGCTTTGCATAGGACGGGTTGCGCCAGCTCTGATTGAGGTGGCGGTACTCGTCCCAGAAGTATGTGTGCCCGAACTTCTGGGCAACCGCCTCGCAGTAGGCTCTGTCGCGGCGGTTGTGCGCCTCGGCAGTGCCTACGTTGCAGGGCTTGAACTTTATACCTGTCTTCATAAGTCCGTAAGGGAATTTTGTCATTCATAATCGCGGGTTCTCAGACGAAGAGTCTGAGCGGAGGGTGTCGGGAGAGGGTCACTTCCTGCTCGGGGGTGTCGGGGGTGAAACGCCTCGACCGGGTCAAGGGCAGAGCCATTGCGGGTTCTTAGGGCAGCGCCTTAAGCCTCTCGGGAGAGCCCACAACTACGGGAGCGAAGCGGAGTAGTTATAGTAGGGTATAACAAGGGCAAGCCCTGTCAGTTTCCCGGCAACCATTGACTGCCGTCACCCTTAATTCTCCTGATACTTTGGTTTACCCCATAATATACGCCTCCCGAAATAAATTAAAGCTGTAGGCTAATACACGAAGTCCGGATTGTAGGAATACTTCCTTGAACTGTCCTGCACAATCATCCGCTTGCATTTCAGCATTGATATAAGGTCAGAGGCCTTATTGTTGCTGAGACGAATGCCTACAAGCGCGTATGCCTCCTTAAGGGCTTCGGTCAGTTCATTATAGCCGTAGGTCGGTTGCTTGGAAAAAGCAGTTTCAAGGGCAATCCGGTGATGCTGTTCAGATATGTCGGAGTAAGGGTCAAATTTCTGCCGTTTGGATTTGCCACCCTCCCGGTTGCCTATCACATAACCGTCCATCAGTTCAGGAAGAGCATCGCTGTTGATTCGGAATGCAAAAGGTTCGAAATCCATAGCGCGGATATGGACGCTTTTCACACAGCTTATGTCATGGTTCTGCGAATCCTTCTCAATAAGGAGCACTGTCTCAGCCTTGTTGTTAAGTTCCGTACCGATATGTCCCCTCGCGTTTTCATCGCCCTTATTCTGATGGAGAATGGCATGTATATGAATTTGCCTCTCGTCAGTCCATTGCATGAGCAGTGTGATTATCTTGGTTGATTCGCTTGGGCTGTTTATGTCATACACAAAATCACGTATGCCATCGATGATTACAAGACCGACATCAGGGAGATTGTAGATCGCCTGACGGGTTATCTCGATCCGTTCCTCCGGAGAATACTTGCGCAGGGCAAGAAACTCCAGATTCTCATGGTCTTTGTCTTCCGGAAGACCGCACATGCGCAGTATGCGCCTTATCACCTTCTGGCAATGATATGGACTCTGCTCGGTGTCTACATAAAGCACACGGCGTTTGTCATCAGGTAGTGATGCGGTATATCTCAGCACAGAGCCGTTCATAAGTGCAGCAGCCACAATCGCCGATACGTTGAAGGTCTTTTTGCTTTTGGCTTTTCCGATGGAGGCACTGAAATTGCCGAGAGTTCCAATGACTGAATTATTAGCCTTGATTATTTCCGGAGACATCTCATAAGTCTTTGTGACGCTCAGCCGTGAGGCATGCCACATTTCTATGGCAGCCTCGGCTGTGAGAATCGGGGTTCTACGTTCGTCCATCATCTTCTGCCTCCGGTTTTGAGTCCCGCAAGTTCAAGGGCAAGCTCGGCATCCACTATTATCTTGCGTCCGATCTGCTTTATCGCCTTGTCGATTCTACCGCTTTTCTTGATACGGTTGGCTGTCGGGATGCTGCAACCGAACAGCTGAGCGATACCAGATAGACCATATACATATTTAGGAGAGGAGGCATCCACCGTAACCTCAGGCTGCCGGGGAGCACTGTCACTTGTTGCTGACTTCGAGAGGAACATGAATTCCTCGCCTGTCATCTGCCACAGGGGCTTGTTCAAAAGGTTTTCAATTTTCATATTTAGGAATAATTTTGAGTTGTTAGTCCCGGCGCCGGGGATTGTATTTGTTTGCTGTCGACACTGCAAAATTACTCCTGATAATGAGTGGCAAGGAGGTGGTGACTTAAATAAAATATCTTTATAAATCTCTTATTATTAGTAACAACGAAAATACCACCCAATTTTTTTTGAGTGGTATCAGTGGTTGTCAGGTAATATCCCGACTACTATTCTGAATATTGCTTGAAATTTTCTTAAACTTGTCTTTACGACTCCAGATAAGCTATAAATTCGTCAGCTGTCATTATCTCCATTTTGGAGAAGGCCGTCAGCTTCTTCCCTAAATCCTTGAATGAGGCTCCGACATGATAGACAGTATCATCTATGATAAGGAAACGGTCGTGAGCCCTACGGAATGTCTTTACTTCAATCGGAGCGTATTGAGCATTATGACGCTCCAAATCCTGACGCAGTGTCCTGCTTATAGAAGGAGTAAAGATTGTGGCTGATACTCCTGTGGCTCGCTTGTCAAACTGTCGAAATACGGAATCATCGATATAATTATCCACAATGATGATACGGTTCTTGGCACTGCGTATGATATCGCACATAAGGGTATAAGCATCAAATATCTGCCCGTCATAGATGATTCCTTCTTTAGGGGGCAGCGACGTCCGAACAAAGAAATCCATTCGATTGCTCAGCTCCTTTATCTGAAAATCATGTTCGGAAAGCCTGTGATCAATCCGATTTTCCATATGCATCAATCGCTGATTGATACTGTAACCTCTAAGTAGATATTCCTTCAACACCTTATTAGCCCACTGACGGAATAAGGTTGCATTTTTGCTGTTTACCCTATATCCCACCGATAATATAGCATCAAGGTTATAATACTTTTTGGTATAGCGTTGGGTGCCATCGTTACCCATATGTTCCAAAATGGAACATGTGCTATTCTCCTCCAATTCACCTGATTTATAAATATTGGCAAGATGCTTCGTTATGGCAGGACGTTTAGTGCCGAACAAATCAGCTATCTGCTGTTGTGTCAGCCACACAGTCTCATTCTCCAGACGGACTTCAAGCTTTACGGTTGAATCCGGTTGGTAAAGTATTATTTCATTGTCTTGCGATGATGGCGCAAGTGGTATAGGGGTATTTTCGTTCATATGGCAAAATTAACAAAAAAATCTCATAATACATCTATAACGCACAGGGAATCAGTCGAAACGACTCATTGCATTAACTTTGATGCTGTCGGCAATGTCGATATAAGGCTTCATTGCCTTGTAATCACTGTGCCCCGTCCATTTCATTACTACGTTTGGCGGTATTCCTAATGAAAGAGCCTTACAGATAAAGGTTTTTCGTCCTGTATGTGTGCAAAGAAGTTCATACTTAGGATATATGGTATCTATCCTATCGTGTCCCTTATACTGTGTGATTCGGATTTTAGTATCTATTCCTGCGTGTTTTCCAAGTTCCTTGATATAATCATTCATTTTCTGATTACTTATGACTGGAAGGACCTTGTCGCCTTCAAAGACTACATCTTTGTATTTTTCGAGGATTGCTCTGCTATGGCGATTCAACTCAATAATAAGGCTATCGGCTGTCTTGACAGTGGTCACCTCGATGTGATTTTCCTTGACATCGCTTCGCCTGAGGTTTGCGACATCGGAGTAACGCAATCCGGTGTAGCAGCAAAATATCAGGACATCACGGACTCTTTCAAGATACTGCTTTGTTTCCGGTATCTGAAAAGACTTGATTTTATCTAATTCCTCATCATTCAGAAAAATTACTTTTGCCTGCGTATTCTTTAATTTTGGACTGAATGCGGCATAAGCCATATTTGTGTGGTAGCCTTTATTAGCAGCCCACTTCAAGAACCATTTGAGATAACCAAGCTGTTTCCCAATAGTACTATTAAGCATATTACATTTATTACGGAAGAAATCAACGAGGTCATTAAGACCCTTCTCCGTGAGGTATTCAAAAGAGTTTAGTTTCTTGAATTTCAAGAGATGGTTCTTTAGAGCATTAAATTTTCCGAAGGTCGCCGGTGTCCAGTCGTTCAGTCTACCACACTCTTTTGTAAATTCATCGTATATTTCCCAGAATGATTTTTGAGGTACAGCTATCTCTTCCTGCGGCTCTTCATCTTGCTTCAAGGCAATCCGAGAATTAAAAAGCTGTTTCACATCATCAACGGTAGGCATTGTTCCTTGAAGTTCGTACTCTTTAAAGATGTCCTGAATAATGGCATCAAATCGATTCAATTCAGCATTGATCTCACTTGCCGATTGTTTGAGCTTATTAGTGCACGAATTCTTTACTCGCTGTTTCTCGCTGTCCCATTTGGCAACGTCAATTCGATAGCCTGTTGTAAATTCGATACGTTTACCGCTGAAAACAACCCTCATCCTGATGGGTACGTTTTCAGTTATCGGCTGCCCCGCTTTCTTGCGCGACTCAAGCTGAAAGGTGATATTTCGTTTAAGATTCATAAATTATATCAGGGGCTTTAATCTTCGGAACTCTATAGAATACTTAGTAGCCATATCGTTATCGCTTGTTAAAAGGACATTCTCATCATTCCTTGATTCTGCATTAGTGGTCCAGTTGTAACTTCCGGTAAGAACTCTTTGGTTATCTATAACACAAAACTTATTATGCATTATACCACCTCTAGTACCTCTTATTTCCACACAATCAAATTCCGATAAATCAACACCATGAGTCCCATTAACTCCATCTTTAAAGATTACGATTTCAATGCGAAGTCCCTCCATCCGTTTTTGCTGCAATGCCTCTTTAATCTTTTCATTGGTAAACCATGCCATCGCAACTAAAATAGACACTTTGGCATTGTTTATAGCATTTAGAACTTTGTTCTCATTATTTCGAAATGCTACTTCATTCTCAATTTTTTGAACAATGTCTATACCAATCCAATTAATACCATTGTCATCAATTGTTAATCCGATATTATCCATTGCTAGCACAGCATTTATTTGGCTTACAGCTGCAGCAGGATCAGAAGATTCGGTTATTAAAACTTCTATTAGTTTCTTGAGATTATCCCCTGTTATCTTTTTAAGTCTATCTTTTACATAGTTCTTCTTAGATGTGTTTAGTTCTGATCTATCCAATTTGGGAAGGCCTCCATTTGCTTCGTCATATGTGTCATCTCTAAAGCCCAATGTTTGGAATAAACTCACAAGCTTTTTTCCTGTCCGAGATTTCCACAATCCTCCATTCTCTTCACCTATTATGTATGTTATAATAGCTTCCCTAGATGCATTTGATATTTTCATTTTCCCTAAGTTAAAAATCTACACCCAAAATTACACCCAATTTTTGAGATATGCAAATATTTCCCAAGAGATTTTATTTTATCTATTCTTTATAAATGCCTTGCTATCAAAGCATTTTGATAACACATGATTAGCTATGATTATATAGGTTATATTCCCTCCCTCTCCGCCAGCAAAAAGGGCTGCAAATCATCCGTTTGCAGCCCTTTTTCCATCCCTACCCCAACAGATGGGAGGGGAAGCGCAAAACCCGGCATTGCGACACTGTTCTTTTCGGTGGCTGCTGTTCTCATCGGCTTGCCGCTTTGCCTTAGCAAAGAACCGGCGAGTGGCAGAGCGGTCGAAAAATTCTTGCTGCGCAAGCGTCAAGACGATTACCTTACAATGCAATGCGTCCCGGAACACGGACAGGCGGCTTAAGTCTTATGGAGCAGGCAGCGTCCCCGATTCCGGCTATCGGTGTTCAGTATTGCGGAGAGTCCGAGTACTCCGCACCACGCACCGGCTTCGCCGCCAGCGCTGCAAGACTGACCCACCTCTCACCGCTTTCGATATGGAAAAATAATTAATCTGGTTGTTCAGAATAATTTGGTCAAGTCAATTTATATCACTAAATTTGCAATTCGCGAATTGCAAATATTTTACGCAAATGACTAAATCTCATAATGGTATGCGTCCGCAGGATATAGTGATACTACTTAAAAAAGTAACCCTCATAGGTCGGGAAATGACCAATGCGCAGGTTGCAAAGGATCTCGGCATCAGTGCTTCTGAGGTATCTGAAGCATTGGAACGCTGCAGGATAGCCCGACTTATGGATAATGCCAAGCAGCGGGTCAATATTCTTGCGCTCAAAGAGTTTCTTATACATGGACTGAAATATGTCTTTCCGGTCCAGCCTCAGGCTAAAGTAAGAGGTGTTGCCACTGCGATTTCTGCCTCGCCAATGAGAGACAAGATAATATCCGATAAAGAAGCATACGTATGGCCGGACGCAAAAGGCAATATGCGCGGAGAGTCGATTGCCCCTCTTTACCGCACGGTCCCGATGGCAGTGCATAATGATCCGATGCTTCATAGTCTGCTTGCCATTGCCGATGTTTTCCGAATCGGCAGGACGAGGGAAGTAGAGATAGCAAAAGAAGAACTCAATTCAATACTCGCTACTTATGATGTCAGGTAATCTCAGACGGCTAAAAGTTATCGCCGAAGGACTAGGCGATTTGCTTAAAGATGTCGTGTTTGTCGGTGGCTCGGTTGCGGAATTATACGCTGATGATCCGGCTGCCACAGACATTCGTCCGACAATGGATGTCGATTGCGTCATAGAGCTTGCCACTTATGGCAGTCTTCAGGAATTTGAGCAGTTACTTCGAGACCACAAGTTTGTGAACGATATTGAATCGGGCGTGATATGCCGCTGGAAATACAATGGCGAGATTGTGGATATTATGCCGGATAGAGACAGCATACTCGGATTTACAAACAGATGGTATAGTCCCGGATTTCAGCATCGAGAAGAGGTAATGGTCGATGATATGACCATCTACATTCTTCCGCCGCTATATTATATCGCCACTAAAATAGAGGCTGTCATAGGTCGCGGAGGGAAAGATTTGAGATTTTCCCATGACTTTGAGGATTTGGTATATGTCTTGAATAACAGGCAGGATATTACTGAACTGTTCGACAATGAAAATGACAATGACCTTACCGGCTACCTTTCATCATGGGCAAAAGAAATGCTCTCACGTCAGAATTGTAGAGAGGAAATTGAGTGTATGTTGCCGTATGGAGATTACGACCGTGTGGACTACATAATAGAAATTCTAAACCACTTCTCAAGATGAAGATACAGTACGCATCCGATTTACATCTGGAATTTGGAGCCAACACATCAATACTAAGAGAACATCCAATAGAACCTGTCGGTGACATACTTATACTTGCAGGAGATATTGGTTATCTCGGCGATGACGGATTGATGAAACACTCTTTCTGGGATTGGGCTTCCGAAAACTTCAAAGAAGTGATTGCAATTCCGGGAAATCATGAGTTATACCGCGGGGGTGATATAAATGAACTGACTGAGGATTGGGAACTGCAAATAAGGTCCAATGTCCGATATGTCTATAATAAGGTTATACACCTTGACGAAACAACAGACTTGATTGCTTCTACTCTTTGGTCAAAAATTCCGCCGGAAAATGGATTACTAACCCGGCGAAATGTAAGCGATTTTCATTGTATCCTTGATGGCGTGAATCCTCTTGGCTGGGAGCGTTTCAATGAAGAACATGAAAAATGTCGTGACTTTATTGAACGAAAGGTGCGCGAAAGTAATGCTGACAAAATTGTGGTCGTGACACATCATGTGCCGTCATTCGCTCTAATGGCTGATGAGTTTAAGGGCAGTCCCATAAATGGTGCCTTTACCTCGGAGTTAGGTAATCTGATTGAAGACAGCCGGATTGACTACTGGATCTACGGTCATTCTCATCGCAATATCTCAAAGCAGATTGGAAACACGATGTGCGTATGCAATCAATTAGGATATGTCCAAGCATTAGAGCATCTTCATTTCCGAAAGGATGCCGTGATAGACCTCTGATGTTTATAATATTTGCAATTCGCGAATTGCAAATATCACAAAATGTGTATACCTTGTAATAATCTGGCCTGACAAACCTTGACAAAGCGTTCTTTGCAAGCAAAGCGGCAAGCCGATGAGTCTCCGCTTGTCAAATTCATGCAACAATCGTGCTACTGTATCAGCGTCAAAGCAAGGTAAGGCACTGGAGCACAAATTAATACCCATAAGGTTCATCAACATTCCTCTCCGCCAGCAAATAAGTCAGTCCACTCTACCGGGAATTACGGCGCTCGGCAATATATCCGATAATATTCCTTATCCCTTTGATGATAAGTTGTATTATCGCGACTATAAAAACCAGCGCATAGAAAGCCACGTAAAGCACCACAGCCACCAGCGCGAGCCATAGGAGCAGCTCAAGAAACGTGCCATTGCCCGGACAGTAAAAGAGTCCGAAAATGAAAAGGTCGTTCATTGCGATAAATAATTAGCGTAAACAAATATAGTGAAAAAATACACATATTACGGTGAAAAAACACCTTATTATGCATCACTGTCGCCGTCATAACTATCTCCGCCATCAGCTTCACCACCGGCCGTAATCGTCACGTTCGGCAATGGCTGCCGGCACCCCCCCTGCCAATGACCGCAAAAATCAGTACGGCCACATATGACTGCACAGAAGTCTGCATCTAACATTTGAAAAGGGACC
>LUJO01000051.1 GCA_001689405.1 Candidatus Homeothermus arabinoxylanisolvens
CATGCTGAATTTTCAGTAAACCCTAATTAGCATCTTTCAACTATTTTGTTAAATGTGATAATAATTATGATTAATGAAAAATTAGAAATATCACTAAACATTTTAACAGCATTTCTAGCATTACCGTTTAAGTTGATTTTGTCACCATTTTGGATAATAATCAAAACTATCGTAACAATATGGCAACCATATTTTTATAAAAAAGGCATAGAACGTTGGGACAAAACATCTCAAAAATATAGAAGAAAAGGAATTCTTATAGATTATCCGCCCAGATATGGAACTTTATTGGGCATCGGTCCATGGCAACAAACATGGAGGTTAATATGCCGTTTTATGGAAGAAGATATGGATGATTAAATTATATAGAGTAATATATCAATTAATTCGATAAAAATTTTCCACAATTAAGCAGATAACATGACGATAAGGCAATTTACAAAACTAAAAACTAAAACAACAAGACAAATGAAAACTAAAAATTACTTTTCACTCATACTGCTACTCTTTGTAGTATGTGTAGGGTTCACATCATGCAGCGACGATGATAACGATGATCCCCAACTAGTGTTAGCCAAATTATCATAGGAGAATGAGACTCTGAATTCCTCGGGAGAATGTCATATGATGAGGTCGAAGAACTTGACCTAAATGACAAAACTATATCCAAACATTATATGTATTTCACGTTCAACTCCAATGGAAGAGGCTACGACATTTACTATAATGGCGATCGCTCGGATTGGGATTGGGAAATCATAGAAGATGTACTTTATACCTCCGACGGTGACAAGTATGAAATAGTCAAATTCAACAAAAATGTGATATATCTCCTCAGACAAAACAGTTATGAGGCTGGCATAAAACTAGTCAAAAGAAAATAATAATATCCTACCCTTTCGTCATGTTATCTTTAAAATAAAACCAAATTGTAAATAAAACAATAATAGGAATGATATTGTGTAGATATAGATATGACCCGGAATATGATGGGTTAAGTACTACTCCATTATGGTTGAATGTGTTGGTTCTTAGTACTATACTATTCTGTATCTGGTGGAATAATAGCTATAGAATTGCAGAGTTCAAAAATAATAACAAAGATAATGGTATTAAAGCAGACATCAGTAGTATATTAAAATGCCTGATTTTAGATATAAAGGATAAACCTTTGTATATGACTGGATGTATTGCTATCATTGTCATATATACATTAATCATGTTATATGATTGGGTATTTTATGCCATTTTGGGAGTGACAGCAATAGGATACATTGCATATGTAAGATATAATGCTGTAAAAGATAAGAATAAAGAAGAACAGAATAAATGACAATAAAAGATTTAAGAGACTCATTTATAAAAAGCCTCAATACCGGTGTTGCTCTCCTAAAGCAACTATCAACTATTGAGAATTTTTATTTCAAATTTATATTAACGGTTATATCCATTACTCTTATAGTGATAGCTATAGAATTAGATGATAAGAATTTTTATGCAACAGTTGATATAATACATGGTGATGTAAGAGTTGACGGAACCATGGATGTAACAGGAGAAATGAATACCTATGAACAGAACAATGTAATAGGACGACATTTCTAATCCTCAAAAAAGAAGCTATGAGCTATATAGAGTACTAGAAGAAAAAGCTAAAAATTCATGGACGTGAATATCTTGCTGAAGTAAAGATGTTTATTGACCTCTACACAGATAGACGACCGAAGTTTTTAGGAGAAAAAATTATTTAAATAAAAACATGATGGAACGGAGAAAAGTATTGCTATGTTTGGTTTTTCTGACCGTGGGGATTTGCCACGTGGCTTCGCCGATGGCAGATACATTTACAGAACATAGAGGATATCTACATGTACCGAACAGGCAATCGGGAGGACTATTACGGCTTCCTAACCCATCCTTACGATAGTATGATGCATATATGTGAACAGCCTGTCTACGGTTTAGCCGCGACTGTCATCAGCCTCCTACTCTACGGACTTGGCAGATTGTTACGGTATTTGTACCGGTTAAGTATTATTGGTTTCCGTCGGGTTTTATGAAACCGACCGGACGACGAGGTCTGACAGTCGTTTTCGCTTGAAGTTCAGCAAGAGAGGAGTTGATGGCCTCAATCTGTGCGCGGGTATCCTCGTTTATGTCGTTGTAGTCGGCAAATATCTCCTCCAAGTCATGCTTCAACTCCGCGAAGTTATGCTCAAGAGTAGCCAGCCGCTTAATTGGCGAGTTCTCCGCTATCATCTGACGCACAGCGACAAAGGCGCGCATGATGTTTATGTTAACTTGAATGGCAATGTCACTATTCAATAGTCCGGACAGCATAGCAAGTCCTTGCTCGGTAAATGCATATGGAAGTTTTCGAGTACCTCCCCAATTTGATGTTCCATTTTGGAATATCAAGTTGCTCTTTAATGTATCGAACTCCAACTGCGATAATTGAAACATAAAATCTTCCGGAAACCGTTTTATATTCCTTTTTACCGATTTATTAAGATTGGATGTCGTAACTCCATACAATTCGGCAAGGTCGCGATCAAGCATGACGCGCTGTCCTCTTATCTCGTAGATCTTGTTTTGTATCGGTTGTAAGTTATTTATTTCCATGGTATCATACAGTTATTACTAATTAAAGAATGTCGCAAATATAACAAGAACATTTGATAAAACACAAATAACGACAAACTTATGTAACAAATAAATATTATATTTGCATTTATATCAGTATTGGCAATAATTAATTGCCGGTGAGAACCGCATTAATATTTAGTGAACCAAGAATAGAGAGGTTTATGGAAAAAGAGATATTACGCGACAGGATGCTGGGTTGTCTGTACGGACAGGCTGTAGGCGATGCGCTCGGACTGGGCACGGAGTTTTTGAGCAAAGATGAGATCAGTAAGTATTATCCGCAAGGATTAAGCCGTTATGAACAGTTCATTCAGGACAGACACAGGAGTAAAAGCATAAAGGGCGCTTGGACCGATGACACCGATATGATGCTGTGCATTCTTGACGGCTTCGAAGAGAGGAAATTTAATATCCGCAAGATAGCGCAAAATTTCAAGGACTGGTTCAAGACCGATCCTGTCGACATAGGGCTGCATACGTACAATGTACTTTCATATAGCGATTATGTTGATAATCCTTTTTTTGTAGCGGAGGTCCAATGGAAGCTGAACCGGTGTCGTAGCGCGGCCAACGGAGGCATTATGCGTACGTCGGTCGTAGGTCTGCCAAAGGATATAACCGACAAGGATATTGAAGACATATGTCGCCTGACCCATCCCGACAAACGGTGCATAGG
The DNA here is from genome assembly GCA_001689405.1 of Candidatus Homeothermus arabinoxylanisolvens. Taxonomy (GTDB): domain Bacteria; phylum Bacteroidota; class Bacteroidia; order Bacteroidales; family Muribaculaceae; genus Muribaculum; species Muribaculum arabinoxylanisolvens. Next base: position 3,323 of record LUJO01000051.1, read on the forward strand.
CTCGTGCGTCATAGCATCACGTATAATCAATGCTCTTGTATGGGAGCGGCGCAACATGTCGGTCGAGGAGATAAAGGAAATAGCGCAAAAATATGATGACCGCATCGCGGAGTGGATCGATCTGGCCTACACCGGCGACATCAGGCTGTTGAATCTTGAAGACAGCGCTACTATGGGCTATACATTGAGGACTCTCGGCGCTGCATTGTGGGCATACTTTCATGCCGCTGATTTTGAAAGCGGATTGCTTGCCGTAGTTAACGAAGGCGGCGATGCCGACACCAATGCGGCGATAGCCTGTGCCATACTCGGCGCAAAGTTCGGTTACTCATCGATACCGGCATACTACATCAACAATATGCATAACAATGTTGTATATAAGAAACGGGTCGAGCGGTTCATCGACATGGTATTAAATGAATAAAACATATGGCACAGTTTAATTCATTTTACGATATACTTGACTTTTCCCTGCTTCAAAAATTTTGCATGGAGCATGGGAAAGAAAAAGTATATGCCAAAGGTGAATGCTTTGTACGCGAAGGAGAGATATGCCGAAATTTCGGCTTCGTGATGTCAGGATATTTTAAATATTGCAGCCTCCGCAGCAACGGAGAAGAGGCCATAGGCGGATTTGCTTTCAAGAATGAAGCGATAGTCGACCTGTACAATTCATTCATATTCGGCAAACCGTCCATTGTTTCCATATCGGCAGGATGCCAGAGTGTGGTAACAGAAGTGACAATACCTGAAATGAAACAGTTTATAGACACACATTACCCTACCTTTCTGAATGATACCACATCAGCCTTATTCAGCGAGCTGTATATGCGTTATTTTAACATATTGAAGAAAACGCCGACCGAACGTTACGCTGAGTTACTTGACAAACACCCGCAGCTGTTCAACATTGTACCGCTACGTGAGATAGCTTCATATCTACAGATAACCCCGGTATATCTTAGCCGTATACGCAAACGTATTCAGGATAAAGAGCAATAGCTCCCCACCCCGACAGTACATGACGAAGCTGTTTTGATTCATGGATGTAATTACTATCTTTGTAACCGAAATCGAAATTAACGGTTGATGAAAGCATTTATACTATCATGCTGTTTGATTCTATTTAACGGAGTATGGATCTATGGCTCCGAAAATGGATCAGAGGAAATGTAAAAGAGAACAGAGCCACCACGACATTGGCGAAAATACTTCTGGAAATGGGCGAAATAAAAGATGCCGCGTTTTTCATAGCATTGGCGCGGGAAGACGCCGAATACTACAACTCCCCTATCCGGAAAATGGAAATCAACGGCATAAGCACACGCATAGACAACGAACTGCTGCTGCAGTCAGAAAAAAAGCGCCATGCCGTCATATCAATAACCATATGTATAATCGTGGCGCTGATGCTCTTTATAGCGCTCCTGAGCATACTCCATCACCGCAACGGCATATTGCGTAAAATGCATTTTGAGGCGGAAGAAAAAGGGCGTCTGCTTGACAAAGCCAATGCCAAACTGTCGGAGCTGAACAATGCGCTGCTGAAAGTAGACGAAATCAAACGGCGGTATATCGTACGATCGATATGTACCGACCATACGTTTGTCAACGAAGTGGAAGAAAAGACAAGGACTATCGAGCGTAAAATAGTGGCACGTCAGTACGATGACGCCAGAGACATGCTCAAGTCGTTGAACATCAAGAAAGAGCACCGTCGCATAGCCAATGAATTTGACTCCGGCTTCCTGTCATTGTTTCCTAACTTTCTTGACGAATTCAACAGACTCTTTCCGCAAGACGCACCATACACCCTCACCGAGGACGGCTTCTTGCCAAATGAAGTAAGGATATATGCATTGCTAAGACTCGGAGTCGAAGACACGTCTCTTGTGTCAAAGTATCTGAACATCACACCAAACACCATATATGTCTACAAGACACGCGTCAAGGCCCGTACAATAGTGGCTAAAGACGAGTTCGAGCAAAGGGTCATGCAGATACCACAACCGTAGTCAGGACGGAAGTCAACGTTCGGCTCTTACAGGATTGTTCAGGAAGTCCTCATAAGCGAGGCGTATGCCATCGGCCAACTCAGTAGTATAGGTCCAGCCCAGACGGGTAGTCTTGCTGACATCGAGAAGTTTGCGCGGAGTGCCGTTTGGCTTGGTAGTGTCCCATACTATGCGCCCTGCATATCCTACGGTCTTGGCAACAAGTTCCGACAGCTCTTTTATCGATATCTCCTTGCCGGTACCGGCATTTACGGTCTCGTCACCTGAATAATTGTTCATCAGAAACACGCAAAGGTTGGCAAGATCGTCGACATATAGAAATTCGCGAAGCGGCGAACCGTCGCCCCAGCATACCACCTCTTCGGCTTCCGCCTCTTTCGCTTCATGAAAGCGTCGTATAAGAGCGGGAAGCACATGGCTGTGTGTAGGATGATAGTTGTCGTTAGGGCCGTAAAGATTGGTAGGCATGACCGATATATAGTCGGTACCGTACTGGCGGTTAAGATACTCGCAGTATTTAAGACCGGAGATTTTTGCAAGGGCATAGGCCTCGTTGGTCTTTTCAAGCGCGGAGGTCAACAGACAGTTTTCCGGCATAGGTTGCGGCGCCATACGCGGATATATGCATGACGAACCGAGAAACTCCAGTTTTTTGCATCCGTTGCGCCAAGCGGCGTTTATCACGTTCATCTCCAGCATCATGTTGTCATACATGAAGTCGGCAAGATGATTGGCGTTGGCCTCGATGCCACCTACCTTGGCTGCGGCAAGAATCACATACTCCGGCTTCTCCTGCGCGAAGAAGTCCTTGACCGCCTGCTGATTGATAAGGTCAAGTTCACTATGGGTACGGGTAATGATATTTGTATAACCTTGCCGCTTCAGCTCCCTTACTATAGCGGAACCCACCATACCGCGGTGACCGGCGACATAGATTTTTGAATTCTGTTCCATAATTCAAAAAAAGCTATATGTTTAAAGTATGATGTATTAAGTTTTTGATTATACTCAAACGATTTATTGGCTGAGGCTTTTGTACAAATCAAGCATTACGTTCATTAAAATCAAAACAGACTTAATACATGATACCTAAAATATTCATCCTTTGAAACAGGCGTTTGACGTCTATTTCACAATTCCTTTTTCAAGATATTCGGCGAGGTTGGTCCGTACATGTTCGCCGGCACGTTCGGCAGCCACTTTGGCCATGTCGGCATCTACCATTATCTTAACCAGCTCCTCAAACGAAGTCTTTTGTGGATTCCATCCTAATTCGCGCTTGGCCTTAGACGGGTCGCCCCACAGATTGACCACATCGGTAGGACGATAGAAATCAGGCGACACCTCGACCAGTACACGTCCGGTAGCACGGTCGATGCCTTTTTCATCGGCCCCCTCACCTACAAACTTGAGTTCTATGCCTACATAGCGGAATGCAAGTTCGCAGAACTCTCTTACCGAATGTTGCTCGCCGGTGGCAATGACAAAATCCTCGGGTGTGTCGTTCTGCAGTATGAGCCACATGCACTCCACATAATCCTTGGCGTAGCCCCAGTCGCGGAGCGATGACAGATTTCCAAGATAAAGTTTGTCCTGCTTGCCCTGTGCTATACGTGCGGCTGCAAGAGTTATCTTGCGGGTTACAAACGTTTCGCCCCTGCGTTCCGATTCATGGTTAAACAAGATGCCCGAGCAACAGAACATATTGTACGCCTCACGATACTCCTTCACAATCCAGTAGCCGTACAGCTTGGCCACGGCATACGGACTGTAGGGATGAAACGGTGTCAGCTCATTCTGCGGCACTTCCTCAACCTTGCCGTAAAGTTCCGAAGTCGAGGCCTGATATATGCGGCAACTGTCGGCAAGGCCGTTGAGCTTGACAGCCTCAAGTATGCGCAACACACCGGTGGCATCGACATTAGCCGTATACTCCGGAGTGTCAAACGACACTTGAACGTGGCTCTGAGCAGCAAGATTGTACACTTCATCGGGACGCACCTTGCCGATAACCTGCATCAGGCTCATCGAGTCGCCAAGATCGGCATAATGAAGATGAAAACGTTCGTGACCTTCAAGATGAGCTATGCGTTCACGGAAATCAACCGACGAACGTCGTATGGTGCCGTGCACGTCATAACCTTTCTCAAGAAGCAGTTCGGCAAGAAACGAGCCGTCTTGGCCAGTAACTCCGGTAATCAAAGCTTTCTTCATCGAAGCGGTCCTCCCGTTTATCTTTTCGCACCTTTAGAACCCTTCACACCTCCGCCGAGACTGAATATATTCTGGTCATAGCTTACGGTCTTCATGCCCTGTTCACGTTTACGCTTCAATGCGAGTTTTACCAGCGTATCCATAAGCTTGTCAAACGATATTCCCGAAGCCTCCCAAAGATAAAACGACAGAGAGCCCGGAATGGTGTTTATCTCGTTAACAAATATCTCGTCGGTATCATCGTCGACAATAACGTCAACACGGCTTACTCCATGGCAGGAAAGCACACGGAATGTCTCACCGGCAAGAAAGCGTATGCGCTCACTCATCTCAAGAGGCAGATCGGCGGGAATGCGTTTCTGCGAGGCCTGCATGCCTTTGGCGCTTTTTGTACCGCCCATATATTTGTCCTCATATGACAGTATCGATCCGCTTTTAATCGGCTCCTCGCATACCGAGGTTTTGTAGTCATCGCAATCACCGAGCACGGAGCAGTTTATCTCCTTAAGATTGTCGACCATGTGCTCCACGATGATTCTTGTCGAATATTTCTCGGCTACCTCGACCTTCTCTATCAACTCCTTGCGGTCGGAAACACGGCTTATACCCACACTTGATCCGAGATTGGCCGGCTTTACAATAACGGGGTATCCGAGCTTCATCTCTATTTTGTCAATGATAGCGTCACGTTTGGCATACCACTCCTTGTCAGTGAACCATACATAATCCACGACAGGGATGTCACATGCCTGCATGATCATCTTCATCGTTATCTTGTCCATGCCGTTGGCGCTCGACAAAGTATTACAGCCGGCATACGGTATGCCTATCGTCTCAAGTACACCCTCAAATATACCGTCCTCACCGTTGGAACCGTGAAGTACCGGTATGACAACATCAAGTTTTGCCACCGGACCTTTGGGCCCGAACATACCGGATGATGCGGCACGATACAGATTATAGTCGCCATACACGGGCCTCATGTATACCTCGGTACACTTCTTGAGTAATTCGGGTATGTTGCGATAGTTGGCCACGTCAAAAAGTGCCTCGCCCGTATACCAATGGCCCTGTTTGGTTATATATATCGGTGTCACATCGTACTTTTCACGGTCTACGGCATGCATGGCCTGCGATGCCGAGATTACCGATATTTCATGTTCGGTGGAGCGTCCACCGAAAAATACTCCTATGTTAGTTTTCATTGCTGATTGATTTTTTATTTAAAAGTATCGGGAAGATCATTTTCATACAGTACGGCATCGCCTGCGGCGGCAATAGTACCGAGAACAGCCTGCGCTTCCTTGAACGTATCGACCGCATGTACTTTTTCCTCAGGCATTCCGGCATCGCGGAGGCCGCTCAATATGGCATCACGATTATATTCACCGACTATTATAGCCACATCGACAGACGCCGCTATCTTACGGCCGAATTCTTCATTGTACACATACTGTTTGTCGCCCAGCTCTATCATACCGGGAGTGATGACAATACGCTTGCCGTTCTTCATCGAAGCAAGTACATCGAGAGCCATACGCGAACCGTCAGGGTTGGAGTTGAATGCATCGTCAATTATAGTAAGTCCTCCGGGTATGCGTTTCAGGCTCAACCGGTGCTCGACCTGTTCTATCTTACTTACGGCGTAACGTATTCGCTCCATCGGCACGTCAAGATACAACGCCATCGCTATGGCCGGAATAAGATTGGAGATATTGAACTCCCCTATCAGTCCGGTATGGAAATCAGCCTCTCCGAAGGGTCCTGTCAATGTAAAGTCAGTTCCGTCCTCGGAAAAAGTCATGGATGTGACGCGATAATCGGCCGCCGCGTTCTCGCCTACGGCATAGCGGTGACACTCCACATTGTCTACCTTGCGCGACGCTACATAAGGAAAGTCATTATTCACGAAAGCCACACCCGACCCGGGCAGTGCGTCGACAAGCTCAAACTTGGTACGCTGCACATTGTCTATGGTCTTGAACGACTCCAGATGTTGCTCTCCGACTGCAGTGACAATGCCTGCCGAAGGATGGACAAGGTCGCATATCTCTTTTATATCGCCTATGTTTTTTGCGCCCATCTCACATATAAATACCTCGGTGTAGGGCTGCATCATCTCACGTACGGTGCGTATGACACCCATAAGCGTATTGTAGCTGCCCGGAGTCATCAGCACATTGTATTTTTCCGACAATATACGGTTAAGATAGTGTTTGGTACTTGTCTTACCGTAACTTCCTGTAATGCCGACGACTTTAAGGTCAGGCATAGACTTAAGTATACGCTCGGCGTCATTGTAGAACCCCTTGTTTATATGGGCCTCGACCGGTCGCAACAGTATATTGGAGAAAAGCATGACCACATGCGATAATGCATACAGGGCAACAACCGCTATACCTACGGCAAACAGGTCATGGCATATGAACCACGACACGGCCGCGGCAATGACGCACAACGCGGAGGCAGTGCCGTAAATACGCCGGGCACGCTTTGTCCATACAAGAGGCTTTTTATACTTGGCCACAAGCAGCGTGAATATGTTGACAAGCAACGGTATAAGCGCTACGGCACAACGGAATGTTACCGATATACGCGGCATGAGCATAATCAGTAAAGCGGCATAGCACAACAGCCTCACGACCGATGTCGTGTCACCGCTCGTACGCAACCAACGCATATATCGCTCATTGCGATAACTATTTTGCTGAAGCATCATAAGATCACGCTTCAGCTCTAAAATAAGATTAATCACTCCGGCAGCCAAAAGCGCGACTGTCAATATATCTTCTATCATATTCATAATCATGAAGCAAGGAAACTGCGCAATACGGCAGCGAATTGATAAGGATTGTCAAGAAAACTGTAATGACCGCAACCGGGAAACGATACCAGTCCGGCTCCCTCGATATGGCTCTCCATATATTTCGCATCGGAAATCGGCGTTGCCGTATCGTTTTCACCCCAGATAAGGAGCGTCGACGCCTTTATGTCGCCCAGACAATGCCGCAGGTCCTCGTTGACAACCTTGCTGAGAATAGCACGCATCATAGGAGAAGACTTGGCATAGTCGCTCGATCCGCGACGGCTCCGGTAAGCCTCAAGACGGCTCTCGGCCGCCTGCTTACCCAGCGTCACGTATAGCAGTCGTTTGTACAGTTTAAATGAATACACCTTATAATAATATGACAACGGCCTTTTAGGCTTTATGCCGGCCGCATCGACAAGTACAAGTTTATCCACATCGCTGTGGCGTGAAGAATAAAGAATACCTACCCTGCCGCCAAACGAATGTCCGAGCAAAACCGGGTTCTCAATTCCCTCCTCCTTTACCAAAGCCTCAAGTACGGCGGTATACTCTTCTATGCCCCATACCTCAGCCGGCTCGGGAGAGAGGCCGTGGCCGGGGAAATCGATGTTGTATACCTTGCCATAGTCGACGGCTATCTTTTCTATACTTGCCAACGTTGAAGTACAGCAACCCCATCCGTGCATCAAGACTATGGGGCGCCCTTCACCGTTAACCGTATAGTGTACGCGACAGCCGTTGACAGTTATGTACTTGTCCATGTCAGGGAACTATTTACCGACGGCGCATGTTGCGCATCATCTTCATGGGATTGGCCTTCATAGCCGTAGCGGCCTTCATCATCTTGCGTGTATCGTCAAACTGTTTCAGCAGGCGGTTCACTTCCTGAATCGTGGTACCCGATCCTTTGGCGATACGCTGACGGCGGCTGCCGTTGATAATCTCCGGATTGGCACGCTCCTGTTCGGTCATGGAGCGTATTATAGCTTCGATGCCTTTGAATGCATTGTCGTCTATGTCAAGGTCCTTGATCGCCTTACCCACGCCGGGTATCATGGATGCAAGTTCCTTTATGTTGCCCATCTTCTTTATCTGCTGTATCTGATTGAGGAAGTCGTTGAAATTAAACTGGTTCTTGGCAATTTTACGCTGGAGCTCGCGCGCCTCCTTCTCATCAAACTGCTGCTGGGCTTTCTCGACAAGCGACACAATATCGCCCATACCGAGAATACGGTCGGCCATTCGCGACGGGTGGAAATAATCGAGTGCATCGAGCTTTTCACCCGTTCCGACAAATTTTATGGGCTTTGTCACGACCGTACGTATTGAAAGCGCGGCACCGCCACGGGTGTCACCGTCAAGTTTTGTAAGTACTACGCCGTCGAAATCAAGTCGGTCATTAAACTCTTTTGCCGTGTTCACTGCATCCTGACCGGTCATTGAATCGACGACAAACAGGGTCTCCTGCGGACGTATGGCCTTCTTGATCGCTTCAATCTCATCCATCATCGCCTCATCCACGGCAAGACGGCCTGCGGTATCGACAATGACAAGATCAAAATGATTGGCCTTGGCATATTTTATAGCATTTTCGGCTATTTCCACCGGGTTCTTGTTCCCCTCTTCGGAATATACCGGTACATCTATCTGCTGGCCAAGCACCTTAAGCTGCTCGATAGCGGCGGGACGATACACGTCGCCGGCAACAAGAAGCGGGCGTTTGGCTTTCTCGCTTTTTAGCTTTTTAGCCAGTTTTCCCGACATGGTGGTCTTACCTGAACCCTGCAATCCCGACATAAGTATGACGGTAGGATTGCCTGCGAGGTTAACCTGTGCCGTATCTCCGCCCATGAGCGTTGTAAGTTCGTCATGGACTATCTTAATCATAAGCTCTCCGGGCTTGATGGCGTTTATCACATTCTGCCCGAGCGCCTTGGCTTTTACGGTATCGGTAAACTGCTTGGCCACCTTATAATTGACGTCGGCATCAAGCAGCGCGCGACGCACATCTTTAAGCGTCTCGGCAACATTTATCTCTGTGATACGGCCTTGGCCTTTCAACAACTTGAAACTCCGTTCAAGTCTCTCGCTTAGATTTTCAAACATATAATATGGATATTCTTATTCTTAATTTACAAGTTTATTGGTTGCCGTATCAGGGAATATAACCCACGGCTTGAATGTTTTGGCCTCTTCAAAAGGCATCATGGCGTAGCTCATGATTATCACCACATCGCCGGGCTGTACCTTGCGTGCAGCCGCTCCGTTAAGACATATCATGCCCGAACCACGCTCGCCGGCAATGGCATATGTGTCAAAGCGTTCGCCGTTGTTGTTATCGACTATATACACACGTTCGCCACGTATTATATTGGCGGCATCCATAAGATCCTCATCTATGGTAATGCTGCCGATATAGTCAAGATTGCTCTCGGTCACAGTCACACGGTGAATTTTTGACTTCACCACTTCTACCTGCATCATCGTTAAAGCTGATTGTATTTTATGTTATCGATAAGACGTACATCGCCCAGATATACCGTGATACAGCCAACGGCATCGGCACATTGCGACCACTCGGTTATGGGCTGCATGTCAGCGGCGTTCACAATGTCGTAATACTCCACCTCCATCTCCGGGTATGCGTTGATTGCATCTATGACTTTATGACGGACTTCATCGACCGATAAAGCGAGATAATAATCGCGGCTCTCTTCAAGAATACGGTGAATGTTGGGGGCTACCTCACGCTGATGCGGAGTCAGCCTCACATTGCGCGAGCTGAGAGCCAGTCCGTCGGCCTCACGCTTGATAGGACACGCTACAATATCTATATCAAAGCCCTCAAGCTCCACCATGCGGCGTATTACCGCTATCTGCTGGAAGTCCTTCTCTCCGAAATATGCCCGGTCGGGTTCTACCATCGCAAACAGACGGCTTACTACCTGAGCCACGCCGTTGAAGTGTCCGGGACGCATGGCTCCCTCCATGACTTCCGCCACCGGTCCGAGGTCAAACACACGTGTGTCAGGCTCGGGATACATCTCCTCTACGGAAGGCAGAAAAGCGACATCGACGCCCGCATCGCGAAGTCGGGCACAATCGGCCTCTTCCGTACGCGGATATGTACGCAGATCATCGGGATTGTTAAACTGAGTCGGGTTGACAAAAACGCTTACAACCACTATATCATTGTCGGCACGGGCACGATTTATAAGCGATATGTGTCCGTCATGAAGTGCTCCCATGGTAGGCACAAATCCCACCGAGCGGCCTTCAGCCTTAAGGGCGCCCACAGCACTCTTAAGCTCATTGACTGTCCTTACAATTTTCATTGTCAAATAGCATATTTTGCTTTACGAAATGCAAAATTAAGCAATAAATCAGTTATTAGCAATGTAAAGACAAAAAATAAACCTTTTTCAGCATTAATGCACTGCTTTTCACTTGGTTCTACACCCCGCTATGTGTGTTGTCACGCCATTTTACACCTGTGAATCGCTCAAAGGCTGAAAAATCATTGTTGACAATCAGCTCTTCAGGGAAGCCGACTTCTTCAAGCAACGGCATCAGATACGGATAAAGTGCTATGTCATAAGATATATGGGCATCGCTTCCTAATATAACCGGCACATCATATTTTTTGCAAAGACGCAACAGCTGCATATTGTTCGGCCCCGCTTTAGTTCTGTGACGCTCCGGATGCAGTGAGCTGTTGTTGACCTCAAGAAGAGTGCGCGAAGACACACTTTCACGCACCAGCGCCTCGAAATCGACATCGACAGTGCCGTCGCACGGATGCGATATTATATTGACCCGGCTGTTATTCATAGCCCCGATTATGGCATCGGTATTCTGCATGACAGTACCCGGACTGAAACTACGCCCGTGTATGCCGGCAATCACATGGTCAAAGAGGCCATAGTAGCGCTCTTCGACATCAAGCGATCCTTTATAGTCAAGAATGTTCATCTCAACTCCCATCAGCAGCCGCACTCCGTCAATCATACGCGGTACCACCCGATAGTTGCGAAACAGTATCATGCCGCAGGACTCTTCGACCGCGGGGCCATGCTCGGTGATGCCAAGATATTGCAATCCTTTTTCAGCGGCCGCGGCCACCATCTCCTGAAGTGTGCTGAAAGCATGTCCGGAGGCTACAGTATGGGTATGAAGATCAAGTACAGGTATCATAGTTTGTAAAATTTCCACAAATTTAGCAAAATTGCGCTACCGATACAGTGTGTTATGACAAAATGAGCTAACTTTACAATAGCATTGAAAATCATGGAACAGGAATTTGCATCTACTCTACTCGAAAATGCGGTCAATGAACTGTCAAGGCTGCCGGGAATAGGTCGTAAAACGGCCTTGCGCCTCGCGCTGCACATACTGCGCCAAGACAAAAAATCGGGCCGCGCCCTCGGAGAAGCCATTATAAATCTGCGAGAAGGCATAAGGTATTGCCATACATGCCACAACATATCGGAAGAGGCAACGTGTCCTATATGCTCCAATCCGTCGCGCGACCATACCACACTGTGCGTAGTGGAAAACGTCAAGGATGTCATGAGCATCGAAAATACAGGCCAGTACCGCGGCCTGTATCATGTACTGGGCGGAGTGATATCGCCGATGGACGGCATAGGCCCCGATCAGCTTGAGATAACATCGCTGGTCGACCGTGTACGCGACGGAAATGTGTCGGAAGTCATACTTGCCCTGAGCGCCACCATGGAGGGCGACACGACAAACTTCTACATATACCGCCGCCTCGGCACACTTCCCGTAAAGATAACCCAACTTGCACGCGGCGTATCGGTAGGCAACGAAATCGAGTACACCGATGAGATAACTCTCGGACGCTCCCTGCTCAACCGCACCCTCTTTGCCGACTCATTTAATAAAACACTGCTATGACATCGATACTCAACGACGACACACTCATACTTAGAGCACTTGAACCCACCGACCTCGACGCGCTGTACCGTTGGGAAAATGACACCGCGCTATGGGCCGTCGGCAATTCAATAGCGCCCTTTTCGCGCAAGAGCCTCTGGGATTATATAGAAAGCTACACCCCCGACATATACTCATGCCGCCAACTGCGCCTTATGATTGCGTTGAAGGACGACAACACCCCTGTCGGCACAATAGACTTATATGACTTCGATCATCATAACCGTCGTGCGGGTATAGGCATACTCATAGCCGAAGAGCACCAAAAGAAAGGTTACGGAGAACGGGCGCTAAAACTGGCGGCCTCATATGCCGGCCAACATGTAGGGCTACATCAGCTGTGGGCTGTCATACCTGTCGACAACACTCCGAGCATAGCCTTATTCCGGAAATGCGGCTACAAGATATGCGGCCGCCTGCGCTCTTGGCTGCGAAGAGGCAAGAGCTACGCCGACGCGTTTTCGCTACAGTATCTTATCAGTTGAGACGCGGATTCTGAGGATGGTACAGCCATCCCCTGTAATTGTATCCCATCGAGCGCACCTGACCGTGCCAATACCCGTCATCGGCGCCCAGCAACAGCTGTCCCGCATCGGCTATCGGAGCCACGGCCCATACATTTTCAAGCAGTTCATTGTCCAGCTGACCTATGTCCCATCCGCTGTATCCGAGATAAAATCTCACATTGCCCTCCACAGGATAATCTGCATTTACATAATCTATAATGGCCTTGAAACTGCCGCCGATATACAAACCGTTGCCTATCGGAGTGGCATCAGGTATAATATCGCCGAGTGTGTGCAGAAAATACAGACGGTCACATGACACAGGACCTCCGCAATAAACAGGTATAGGCTCCCTGCGAGTCACCGCGCTGACAAGATCTGACAGATTATATCCGGTGGACTTATTCATTACCAATCCCATTGAAGTCTCCCCTTTTTCATAGTCGATAAGACAGATAACGGCATGATTGAAATAGCTCTCGCGAAGGAACGGCTCGGCTACCAGCAAAGCTCCGCGGTAAGCCCGTCGCTTCGGCAGGTTTATATTAAAAAGCAATTCCTCAATCTTATTCATAGTCAATCTTTATTTCTTCGCTAAATATACAACAATATTTTCTTAAAAACAACTTTATATTTGATTTTATTCACAAATATCTCCCATAACCGCCGTCGGAGAATTCACTTAAATCTTCTTTTGAAGCATTTCTTAATTGGAATTCCAATCGACGCACTACTGTTCTATTAGAAGCAATGTTCATTACACCTAATCCGAATAAATATCTAATAGCTTCTGCCATCATCTTTTGATTTTCAAATAATTCTTTATGTGCATCAATGGAATCCGACAGTGCATCAGCTTGAGTTACCATGGCATCTTGTAATGCTTCAATAGCCTCCTTTTTTGCTTTTCCACCCAAAGACCATCCGGCCTCTTTTTCTGAGGCTTTACAAGCTTTATTTTTGGCATTTTCTGAGGAATACGACAATTTCCGCGAGCGCACCCAGTATCAACTATCCCCGGTCGAAATCCACTTCCTTGAAGCCTTCGAAGCAGAAAGAAAGCGTCTCGGCGGTAAGAAATCATAACTCCTAACGCCATACACAACCACGCCACGGGAGTAACAGCGCAGCTTCGTTGACAAAATGTTGACAAAGATTACATTGGTTGCACTATAAATTATGGAATTGCGGCACACAATTCTGGCGCAGGAGGACAAAAGGAGGACGATTTTGAGGAAAGAAATAAGCCAAACTACTGTGGATTAGCAATTTGGCTTATTTTATTGGTGATCCGAGCGGGCCTTGTGAGAGTGGT
>LUJO01000052.1 GCA_001689405.1 Candidatus Homeothermus arabinoxylanisolvens
TCGTTGCACACCTCCTGACCGGGATAGCTCAGCGAGTGGCTCCGGCGATAGCCCGGAAGAGCCTTGTAGTAGTCGGCCGTGACGGGGCCGGACTCGGGGAGAGCGCGGGCGGGAGCAGGAGTGGATTCAGTAGGGCCAATAGGACCAATTGGACTAATTGGACTAATGGGACTAATGTGGGTTGAGGCGGTTGCCGAGAGGGCCTTCTGGCGGCGGCGTTCGCGGGCACGGGCGTTGATACGCTTGCGGCGGTCTATGACCGCCTTGGCGAAGAGGAAGCCCATCATCGATGCGGGGTCGAGGTCATCGGGCACGGTGTCGGTGTTCTGGTAGTGGCGTATGGCCTCGGTGAGCCGGGCCTGACTTGCGGCGTCGAGGTGTGAGATGGCGACGGTCCATTCTTGGTCAAATTTCATAGCACGGTCGGTTTATGGGTGTTTTTCACCGGCAAATATAATACGCGAAAGTGCCGGATTTATGCACAATCGGGCGTAAGGGCAAAATTTAACAGTTGTTTATTAGACCAATAGGGCCAATTAGACCAATAGAGGGAAGACGGCGGCCAGCCGGCCGCCGCACGGAACAGAGGGCCTGCGGGCGGGGTGGAGCCGGGGCAATAGGGCCAATTAGACTAATTAGACCAATAGAGTGCCGCTGCCATAATAGAGTGAGGGTCACAACGGAAAATCCGCTGTGACCCTCTATGAAAAAATGTTATGACTATCTTATTAGTCTTGGTTGAGGTTGACGCGCTTGAAGTCAACGGCAACGAGACCTTTCTGTACCTTTTCGAGGTACTGGCCTACGGTTACTTTCTCATCCTGAACAAATTCCTGTTCCATGAGGCAGGACTCTTTGAAGAATTTGTTGAGACGGCCCTGTGCGATGTTCTGTATCATCTGCTCGGGGAGGTTTGCAGCCTTAGCCTCGGCAGTTTCCTTAGCTATGACGCGAGCCTTTGCAGCCTCATCTTCAGTAAGCCAACCTTTGGCGATGTTAGACTCGATGTGAGCCTCGCTGTCAACGAGGTTGGGGTTGATGCCGGCTTTCTTGAGAGCGGCCTCAACAGCTTTCTTAACCTGCTCCTCTTTGGTCTTCTCGACAGCCACGCTGTACTCTGCATCCTTAACGGCCTGCGGTACGCTTTCGCGGTTGAGAGCCACGGGGTTCATGGAAGCTACCTGCATAGCCACCTCACGGCCTACCTTCTCGTCAACGCCCTCAACGTTGAAACCTACGATAGTGGCGAGTTTCTTGTTGAAGTGGTTGTAAGCGGCGGTAGTGGGAGCCACAACAACTTCGTAAGCGCTGATCTCGGTCTTCTCACCGGTCTTGCCGCTCTCTTCAACTACGAGAGCCTCAACGGTCTGGCCGTCGATGACAAGAGCCTTGAGCTCGTCGAGAGTCTTCACTTCAGCAGCCACGGCTGCATTGAGAAGTTTCTCGGTAAGGCCTACGAAACCTGCGTTCTGAGCCACGAAGTCAGTCTCACAGTTAAGAGCCACGATAGCGGCAAACTTGCCGGTGCTCTTGGCGAGCACGCAGCCTTCAGCAGCCTGACGGTCTTCACGCTTTGCTGCTACGGCCTGTCCTTTCTTGCGAAGTATCTCGACAGCGGCCTGAATGTCGCCGTCAGTCTCGGCAAGAGCTTTTTTGCAGTCCATCAAACCGGCGCTCGTAAGAGCGCGGAGCTTGGTGATATCTGCCATTGTTACTGCCATATAGTAATAATTTTTTAGCTTGTTAATAAAATGTTTTCAAGGCTTAAGCCTCTTCAGCCGCGGGAGCCTCTTCAGCTGCGGGAGCTTCAGCGGGTGCAGCCTCCTCGGAACGACGGTTTACGCGGCGACGGCCACCCTTTGCGGGAGCACCCTCCTCATCGCCTTCGGCGGCGGGAGCGTCAACCTTTTCAGCCTTACGTTCCTCAAGACCCTCGGCCATAGCGTTGACTACGGTGTCGAGAATGATCTCGATAGACTTCGATGCGTCATCGTTGGCGGGGATAACGAAATCGACATTGGTAGGATCGGAGTTGGTGTCGACCATAGCGAACACGGGTATGCCGAGACGGTTGGCCTCAGCCACGGCGATGCGCTCTTTAAGCACGTCGACAACAAACAGAGCCGAGGGAAGACGGTTAAGGTCGGCTATAGAACCGAGAGTCTTCTCAAGCTTGGCACGCTGACGCGAAATCTGGAGCTTCTCGCGCTTCGAGAGGTTGTCGAAAGTACCGTCCTTAGTCATTTTGTCGATAGAAGCCATCTTCTTCACAGCCTTGCGGATAGTGGGGAAGTTGGTAAGCATGCCACCGGGCCAGCGCTCGATAACGTAGGGCATGTTGATGGATGAAGCCTTGTCGGCTACAACCTGTTTGGCCTGTTTTTTAGTGGCAACGAAGAGTACCTTCTTGCCTGATTTTGCTATGCTCTTGAGAGCTGCAGCAGCCTCGTCGACCTTAGCGGCGGTCTTGTAGAGGTCTATGATGTGGATACCGTTGCGCTCCATGAATATATAGGGCGCCATAGCAGGATTCCATTTTCTCTTGAGGTGACCGAAATGGCAACCTGCTTCCAAAAGTTGGTCAAATGTAGGAGTTGACATTGTCTGTTTAAAAAGTTGTTTACGTTCTTTTGATAATTACAATCTCGAGGTAGGGAACGTGTCCATCTTCGGGATTTAGATACTAAACACAATATATCGTAAGCCGCGGCACGATACGCCGCAACAAAGATATTAACGCTTTGAGAACTGGAAGCGCTTGCGGGCTTTGGGCTGACCGGGCTTTTTACGCTCTACGGCACGCGGGTCGCGGGTCATGAAGCCTTCCACGCGGAGTGCGTGCTTGTCCTCGGGATTTATTTTTACCAAAGCGCGGGCGATAGCCAGACGCAGAGCCTCGGCCTGACCTTTGTAACCGCCACCGTCGAGATTGACATTGATGTCATACTTGCCGGCTGCGTCAAGGGTGTTGAGAGGCTGCTTAACAATGTACTGAAGTATGGAAGAGGGGAAATATACTTCCAAGGGGCGCTTGTTGATAGTGATCACGCCGGTGCCTTCACCTACGATTACGCGAGCGATGGCGGCCTTACGACGGCCTACTGCATTTACCTTTTCCATAATTCTTATTTAATAGTGTTGATGTCGATTACTTTGGGGTTCTGAGCTGCATGGGGATGCTCGGGACCGTTGTATACATGGACGTTCTCGATGATGCGACGGCCGAGACGGTTCTTGGGAAGCATGCCCTTGAGCACTTTGGTGTAAAGAGGGTTATAACCGGCCTTTACGTGCTTGTTGAACGACTTCTTCAGAAGAAGCTCGGGAGTCGATACGCGCTGTCCGCCGGGATAACCGGTGTAGCGGAGATATTCGCGGTCGGTCCACTTGTTGCCGGTAAGGCGCACCTTGTCGGCGTTGATGATGATAACATGATCGCCACACTCTACAAAGGGAGAGTAAGTGGGTTTGTTCTTGCCTCGCAGAATGTAGGCTACAACAGAACAGAGGCGTCCGAGCACTTGGTCGGTAGCATCGATGACTACCCACTCGCGGTCGCAGCTCTGCTCGTTGGGAGTAAGAGTTTTGTAACTTAAAGTATCCACGTTAAATGTTTAATTAATAGTTTACCAAGCGATCGACAGGCTGACATCCATTCGGCCAAAAACGAAGGTCAGAAATCGATCAGATCATTAATTTGGACATAATCGGTGTGCAAAGGTACGACTTTTTTCTCTGTCAGCCAAATAATTTTAATTTTTCACTTCAATTTTCCTCATCTCCGCTTTTTATAGCCGCTTTTTACTTAAATTTGTGCCCGACAATCCTAATCGACACTTTCATGCAAGCATTATTACTATCACTCTTGGCCGCGGCAGCCTGTACGGCACAGGCGCCCGACACCCTCATCACCCCCGACAACGAACACATATATTATATGGGGCGCATCGACAAGAGCGACCCCGAGGCCTACCGCTTCACCTACCCCGGCACCACGGCCATGTTTGACTTCAAAGGGTCGAGCCTGAAAATGGCGGCCAAGCCCGGAAGCGGACGCTTTGTCGTCGAGATCGACTCCGTGCAACCGTTCACCGTCAATTTCACCGCCGCAGACTCGGTCATAACACTCGCCGAGAACCTCACCGACTCGGCCCACAAAGCACGCATCACCTACGCAATAGAGGGCTACGAGTTTATTCCCGAATTCAGGGGCTTCTACATAAGCCGCGGAGGCTCGATGCTGACCGGCGACCGCAAGCCGAGCATGAAAATAGAGTTTATCGGCAACTCGATAACCTGCGGCTACGGCATCGAGGACAACAATCCGAACAACGACTTCAGCTACGACACCGAAAACCATACACTCACCTACGCCCACCTTACCGGCAGGGCGCTTGACGCCGACGTCAACATAGTGGCTCGCTCAGGCATAGGCATATACCGCAATTTCGGCGGCGACCGCAAAGGCACCGACCACACCATGCCCGCCGAATATGACAACACGATGCTCTATCGCCCCGAAGTGAAATGGGACTTCACGCAGTTCACCCCCGACATCATATGCATAAACCTCGGCACCAACGACACCTCGCTCGACAACTACGACATAGCTATATACGAGCGTGAGTACCGCAAGTTTCTCGCGCGGCTGCGCCACCTCTATCCCCACGCCAAGATAGTGCTCCTCACCGGGTCAATGCTAGGCGGAAAAGCGCTCGACGACGTCAAGGGCGCGCTCGACCACATAGCCGCCGACAACGACCGCACATACCGCTTCGACATGTCGCCGCAGACAGGCGACTTGGGCTACGGCGCCGCCTACCATCCCTCGGCGGCACAAGCCCGGAAAATGGCCGACGAACTCACCCGCTACCTCCGCACGACAGTCATCGACGCCGCCCGCTAAACGGCCTCACACCGGCCGCACCCGCATGGCCCCGTATGGTCTCGCATGGGCCGCCGCAAATCACGATTGAACTACACAGAATCCCGCATACATACAGGGGCGCCGTGGTCCACGGCGCCCCTGTCGTCATTGACACGAAAAAAGGTTAATCGAAGAAGTATCGTTTCGGAATAATACAATCTTATTACGAAATGAAAGAAATATTTTGCATTATTTCACTTTTTGTATTACTTTTGTTTGACATATCGATAGCGGAAAGGTCCTGACTCAGCGTGCAGGCCCGAACACTACCGCAATGCCATGAAATTTTGCAATACCAGACAACCTCTAAATTGACCTTTCGTTATGAGCATGAAACATTACCTGCTTTGTGTGCTGATTGTCCTGACATCGACGGGAGCGGCCGCGCCCAAAAACACCAAATGGGTCGACGCGTCCACCCTTACAATCATAAACAAGGCGCAGACCGACACCGTGACTTGGCAACGCATCGACACAACCCGTTACGACAACCTGACAAAGACAGCCGCCACATACCTGTCATTCTCAACCGGCATAGCCGTAACGTTCAGGACCGACAGCCGCAACATCTATGCGCGCTGGACCACTTCGGGACGTAAACCGGCAGCCAACAACACGCTCATCAACCAGTCGGGACTCGACATGTACATAATGCACGACGGCAAGTGGACGTTTGCCGGCACAGGATCGCCCAAATCGGGCAAGACCAAGCAGGAAGCGCCCGTGGCATGCAACATGACCGACAGCGTAAAGGAGTGTGTGCTGTATCTGCCGCTGTTTGACACGGTGAAGGACCTTCAGATAGGCATCGACCCGGGCGCCACGATAGAGAAAGCCCCGGGACTGTTCAACGGACGCATAGCCGTAATAGGATCGTCGATAACCCACGGCTCGTCGGCATCGCGCCCCGGCATGACCTATCCCGCACGATTAGGCCGCGCCTTCGGCATGGAGACCATAAACATAGGCCTGTCGGGTCAGTGCAAGCTCGACAAGTTTTTCTCGGACATAGCCGGCGACACGGAAGCCGACCTGTTCATTTTCGACACATTCTCCAATCCCACTCCGGAGCAGATCGAAGAGCGTCTGCGCGGCTTCGTGAAGGCAGTGCGCAAGGCGCATCCCGACACACCGCTGATATTTCTTCAGACCGAAGTGAGGGAGACCGGCAACTTCGACCTGAAAAAGCGTGAACTGGAGAGCAACAAACGCGCCACGGCCGAGAGAATCATGAACGAGATCATAGCATCGGGCGAACGCAACATCTACTTCATAAACCCGGGCATGCCCATAGGCGGCGACCACGAGGCCACAGTGGACGGCGTACACCCCACCGACCTCGGCTTCACACGCATACTTGAACATATACAGCCCCGCATCGGGGAGATACTCCGCTCACAAGGCATAAAATGACGCCGGCCAAAACGACTGAAACAATAACAAATATTTAATACGACAAGTTATGAAATTCTTATTTACAGCACTCTGCGCTCTTTTCGTATCAGGACTGATGACCGCGCAGGACAGAGCGGCCGACATAAGGGCCCGTCTGCTTAAAGGCGACGACAGCAAAGTCATAGTGGCATCGCACCGGGGCGACTGGCGCAACTTTCCAGAGAACTCGCTCGAAGCCATCGACAATGCCATAGCGATGGGCGTGGACATCGTAGAGCTTGACGTACACCGCACACAGGACAGCGTGCTCATACTCATGCATGACCCCCGGCTCGACCGCACGACCACAGGCAAGGGCCTGATAGCCGAGTCGACCATGGACTACATAAGCACCCTCAACCTGAAAAACGGATGCAACATACGCACCATCCACAAGGTGCCCACCCTTGAAGAGGCGCTGCTGCACGCCAAAGGCAAAATCATGATAAATCTTGACAAAGCCGACCGCTACTTCGATCAGGTCTATGACCTGCTTCAGAAAACCGGCACCACACAGCAGATAATCATGAAGGGCACAAAACCCGCCGAAAAGGTAAAAGCACAGTACGGCGAATATCTTAACGACGTGATATACATGCCCATAGTCAATCTCGACAAGAAAAACGCGGAGCAACAGATAGAGCGGTTTATAGGCGACATGCACCCCGTGGCATTTGAGCTTCTGTACAAAAAGGACACCAATCCGCTGCCCAAGAAGCTGAAAGACAGTCTGAAGGGGCGCACGCTCATATGGTACAACACCCTGTGGGACACGATGGCCGGCGGACATGACGACGACGCGTCGCTGAAGGACTTCGACAACGGCTACGGATACCTGATAGACGTGCTCGGCGCACGCATAATCCAGACCGACCGGCCGCAATTTCTGCTCGACTATCTGCGCGGCCGCAACTTACACGATTGATAATAGCACACCGTCAACACAATAACAGATGGAATTATCACAAAATACCGCCGCCGGCCGGGGCATCATACAACGGATAATCGACTTTTTCCGCATCTCCGCGCCAAGATACGACTCGCCCAACACCCAAAAGGACTTCAAACGCATAAGACTCGTGACATTCATCTCGGCCACGTGCGGCTACGCCCTGTACTACGTGTGCCGTCTGAGCATGAACATAGTGCGCAAGCCCATAGTTGACGAAGGTGTGTTTACCGAGACACAGCTCGGTATAATCGGCTCGTGCCTGTTTTTTGTCTATGCGGTAGGCAAGATGGCCAACGGATTTCTCGCCGACCGCGTAAACGTAAGGCGCTTCATGGCGACGGGTCTGCTGCTTACGGCCATAGTCAATCTGATACTCGGCATGACCGAGATGTTTCTCGCATTTGCCGTACTGTGGGGCCTCAACGGCTGGTTTCAGTCGATGGGAGCGCCGGCCGGCGTAGTGTCGCTCAACCGCTGGTACGACTCCAAGGAGCGCGGCACCTACTACGGCTTCTGGAGCGCAAGCCACAACCTCGGCGAGGCCATAACGTTTATCACCATAGCGCTGCTGGTCAGCTGGATGGGATGGCGTTCGGGCATGTTGGGCGCCGGAGTCATAGGTCTGCTGGGCTTCGGCATGCTGTTGCTGTTCATGCGTGACACACCACAAAGTCAGGGCTTCCTGCTGAACGAGAAGGGCGCCTCGACCGCCGGCAGTGAGAAAGCGCAGACCGACGACTTCAACAAAGCGCAGAAGGCCGTGCTTCGCAATCCGGCCATATGGGTCCTCGCACTTGCCAGCGCGTTCATGTACATAAGCCGCTACGCCGTCAACAGCTGGGGCGTGTTCTACCTCGAAGCCCAGAAAGGCTATTCGACGCTCGACGCAAGCTTCATCATATCGATAAGCTCTGTATGCGGCATAGTCGGCACGGTATTCTCCGGCCTGATCTCCGACAAGTTTTTCAAAGGCAGCCGCAATGTTCCGGCACTGATATTCGGCCTGATGAACGTTACGGCCCTGTGTCTGTTTCTGCTCGTACCCGGCGAGAACTTCTATATCGACGTACTCGCCATGGTTCTCTTCGGACTCGGCATAGGTGTGCTGATATGCTTCCTCGGAGGCCTCATGGCTGTAGACATCGCACCCCGTGCAGCCGCCGGCGCCGCACTCGGCGTGGTAGGCATAGCAAGCTATCTCGGTGCCGCGCTTCAGGACATAATGAACGGTGTACTCATACAAGGCAACAAAACCGTGGTAAACGGCGCAGACGTCTACGACTTCACCTACGTAAACTGGTTCTGGATCGGCTCGGCCATGCTGTCGGTACTCCTCACCCTGCTTGTATGGAACGCCAAGCGCGAAGACCGATAATATTACATTGATAAACAACTACGCCCGTGCAGCCGGTCGGCTGCACGGGCGTAGTGTTTTTTGCGGTCAACTGACGTCGGATGACGCCGTCAACGGATCAGCGGGGCTGCTGGGTCAGTTCAATGTCGCGCTTGCTGTACCACACGCCGCCGAGGGTCATGTTGATGTGGCGGGGGGCATCGCTTTCGTTGGGCGATATGGTGAACGACAGTTTGAACGGGGGCTTGTCGGTAAGGTACTTCACACTACCCCACTCACCCGACACCACCGGCTCGGTAAGCGATATGGGATTGGAGTCGGTAACGGTGCCGCGCCACACGTTCTTGTCATTGACCGACAACGAGGTCAAGAAAGCGAACTGCGCACCGTCGCCCACGCCCTGCAAGGTAAAAGTGCCGCCTCCGGGCGCGACAGAGCCATGAATTATATCATCATTGTCCAACGTTATGCCCGTGGCCTCGACCTTAATCAGCTTCCACCGCTCAAGATGGTCGGAGCCGTGGCATCCGTACAGGCCGACGAGCACAAACAATACGCAAGTACACAGAACTCCACGTAGTAGACTTACAGCACGCATGATCAAGAGCGTTTAAAGAGTTGAGGTACAAACTTCGCGAGATATATGCGCCAGTTTTTCCATATGTGGCCGTCGGGACTCTCATAATATGTATAAGGGTATCCGTTGGCGTCCAGCATCTTGCGGAACTCGGTATTGGCTTCGTAGAGGAAGTCCTTGTCGCCTATGGCTATCCAGTACAAGGCGGGCGCTTTCTCGAACTGGCGTTTCAGTTTACCCTCCAGATCGGCATATACGGGCGAAGTCTTTGACTTGTCGGGGAATATGGCTGCAGAGAAGAGTCCTACGTAGTCAAACATATCGGGGTACTGCTTCGATATGTGCATCGAGTGATAGCCGCCCATCGACAGGCCCGCGATGGCGCGCGCACTCTTCGAAGGGAGCGTGCGGTAGTTGCGGTCAACGAACTCCACCACTTCGGGGAAAGACTCCTCGAATGTGCCGTCCATAGTGTGGGGCAGCTGTATGGTAGGCGCGGCAAGCCCTGCCGAAGTCTCGCCGGGAGCGGCCTGCATGTCCACATTGCCGTTTGTCATCACTACAATCATAGGCTCGGCCTCGCCGCGCGCTATGAGGTTGTCGAGTATCTGCGCCGCGCGTCCAAGCTCGCTCCACGCATTCTCGTCACCGCCCATGCCATGCAGCAGGTATAGCACCGGATAACGGCGGTCGCCCTTCTCGTACCCTGCGGGGGTATATACCGTCATGCGGCGGTCGCCGCCGGTACGACGACAAGGATACCACACTTTCGACACAGTACCGTGAGGCACGTCGTTGACACGATACAGGTCAGCCAGCCCGCCTCCTATTATAAATATGTCGGAAACGGTGCTTACATCGCGCAGCTTGTACACATTGTTGGGGTCACTCACCTTAAGAGAGTCGACATAGAACGTATAGCTGTACAGCTCGGGAGCCAGAGGCGCGGGAGTCGTGTAGGTCCATATGCCGTCGGCACCCTTTGTCATCAATTCAAATCCACGGGGAGAAAAATCGCCCGCCACCACAACCGAAGAGGCTTTCGGCGCGTCAAGACGGAAAGTCACGGTGTTGTCGGCCTTTACCTCGGGCGAAATCATAGCCGGTACGCCCCACAGTGCCTGCTGAGCAAACACAACGGCGGCTGTCATGACGGCCGCCGTCAGTAAAAAGAGTCTTTTCATCGAGCAAAATATAGGTTAATTACAGATGTTTCCGAAAGGTACTCACGCTGTGGCGGTAAGCAAAGTGGCCTTTCCACGGGCCGACACTGCCTTTACCGAAGCGGCGACCAGAACAGTCTCTCCGCGGCGGAGCGGCGTAGCCTCACCGTCGGTAAGTAGTGTACACTCACCGTCAAGGCACATAACCACCATGAACGAGTCATCGGCCGCAGGCACATCGATGTCACCGTCGACCACCACGCGCTTAACATCGAAATGACTGCACTTCACAAGCTCGGTCACACCCGTGGCGTTCTTGTCATAGGAGCCTTTATACTCGGGATATACGGCATAATCGATAGCATCCTTGGCAAGCTCCGTGTGAAGCTGACGCGGATTGCCGTCGGCATCGCGACGGTCAAAGTCATATACACGATAGGTTATGTCGCTCGTCTCCTGAATCTCGGCGAGCAGATTGCCTGCTCCGATAGCGTGTATGCGTCCTGCGGGGAGGAAAAAGAGGTCGCCGGCATGAGAGTCATGGGCAGCCACCACATCCATAATCTTTTTCTCCTCGACAAGGCGTGTATAATCGTCGGGGGTTATCGACTCCGAAAGGCCGGCATATATACGCGCACCGGGCTCGGCATCGATTATATACCACATCTCGGTCTTACCCAAAGAGTTATGGCGCACCTTTGCCAGAGCGTCATCGGGATGCACCTGTACCGACAGGTCTTTCTTGGCATCGATGATCTTTATCAGAAGCGGGAAAGTGTCGCCGTACTTATCCAGTACGTGGGCACCGACAAGATCGGCACCGTACTTTTCGATAAGCTGCGGAAGGGTCAGGCCCTTGTCGGCACCTTCGGCCACTACCGATTCATGACCGGGGACGCCGGATATCTCCCAACTTTCACCGATATTATCATCTTCAACGTCAACGCCCTTGAACGGAGCTATCTTCTCACCACCCCAAAGCACCGGCTTGAGGTAAGGAACAAATTTAAACGGTAGTATCATAATGTGTATTTTAACACATCAAAGTTACTAAGAATATTTCATTCCGACAAAGCGCGTATGATTTCGGTACACATACGGCTGTTGTGGTAAGGACACTTCCAGAAGCCGGCCTTGTCGTCATCGCGGTTGACCGAGCCGTCGGGACGTCTGCTCCAGAACCACTCGCCGCCCTCATGGTCGACAATATTCTCCTTTATATATGACCAAGTCTCTACGGCGCGCTCGAAAGCACCGGCAACCCCGTGATACCTGTACAGATATATCTGTCCTATCATATTCTCGGCCTGCACCCACCAGTGGCGGTCGTTGTCGAACACACCCGAGCCGTGACGCTCGTAGACCATCGAGCCGTCGGCACAACGTCCTTCAAGGGCGGCTTCTGCAATAGCCTTGGTGTGAGCGAGGGCACGTGCCTCAACCTCGGGCTCGCCAAGCACCTGCGCGGTCTCAAGCAGAAGCCAAGAGGCTTCAATGTCATGGCCGTAGGACGTCTCCTTATCATGACGCTTCCAGTCCTCGTCAAAGAACAGACCGAGATGATGCGACTGCCGATCCTCCATTATGTCAAAGAATATGTCGAGCAATGACAGTATGGCCTCGCGCAACGACGCATCGGGCCACACTCGATAAAGATTGGTGTAAGGCTCGATTATGTGCAGATGGGTATTCATGGTCTTGGCCATGTTCTCGTCCTTATCGCTCAACCGCATGTCATCGATGGTACCCCACTCCCGCGTGCAGGCCTCGATGTATCCGCCACGCTTGCGGTCGCGGCTGTGGGTCTCTATGTCATGGAAGAGCTTTACCGCGTAGTCAAGAGCCTCCTTGTCGCCTGTGGCACGCACATACTCCGACAGACCGTATATGACGAAACCAATGGCATAAAACTGTTTTTTGGTGTCGAGGGGAGTGCCGTCGGCGTTCAGCGACCAATATATGCCTCCATGCTCACGGTCATAAAAATGTTTGATAATATAGTCCTTAGCCCTCGCGGCCATGTCAAGGTACTCCTTGCGGCCGGTGGTGCGGTAGGCCGACGCAAAGCTCCACAGAAGGCGAGCGTTAAGTATGGCGCCTTTGGGCGCATCGGCATCAAGACGGTCATACCCGTCGCGACGGCCGTAGAAACCGCCGCGGGGGTCAACCATTTTATTCATCCAGTAAGGGAGTATGCAATCGTTCAGATTGTCAAGCAACTCCTTTTTTAAATCCTGTTCAGTCATTGTCATCAATCAGACGGGTTCCACTTCGGTGTTGCCGGGTTCCTCCACGGGTTTAAGACGCTGTTGCTTCAGCTGAGCCACAATGTCATCCATACGCTTGGTGGTAAGCGGGTACAGCCAAACAATGACAAGTGACAACAGGACCACTCCGGCGGGAATGAATGTCATAAGCATCCACAGGCAGGTTATGGCGCTGTCGGGCTGAACTATGTCGACCGACTGCACCCCTTCGGGGCGCTCCACATAGCCGTAACCATGCAGAAGCCACATGACCGCGGCACCGCCAATGGCACCACCGAACTTCTGCGCCATCGAAGCCGACGAGAATATCAGACCTGTCGAGGCAGAGCGGTATTTCAGCTCCGAGTAATCGCTTACGTCGGCGTACATAGACCAAACGAGCGGCGACATGACACCGGTAAGAACCGATATGACCACCTGAAGAAGAAGCATGACAAGCAAGCCGGCATTGCTCTCGGGCGAACATGTGAAGAATATGATGCTGAAAACAATGAGCAACGCGTCGACAAGAATAAACGTGGGTTTCTTGCCCAACTTCTTAGTGATAGCCACGGCAAGAGCCACGCCCACCATGTTGGCCACCTCACCCACACCGAGGAACAGACCGGAGTAGAAGAGCATCGATATAGAGAATATGACTATATGCTGCTCGCCTCCGATAATATCGGCGAAGAAGAAGGCCACGGTAGCGCCGCGCACCGTATTGAACAGATTGAAGCACAACGAAGCGCCGTTAAGCAACCACCACGGTTTGTTGGTGACGAGTGCCTTCAGGTCCTTTCCCAGCGAGGCGGCGCTCACGGTAGTGAGCTGCTCGCGGGTAAGACGGAAGCACAGGAGGAACAGGATGAAACAGCACGACGCGATGACAATCATGGCAAACTGCCAGCTTGACTGCAACGAAAATCCGAAGCCGTTCTGAAACATCTTGCACAGAGGATCCCAAGCAAAGAGAGCGATAAAGGAACCTCCGTAGGCGAAAAACATGCGGAAAGACGAGAACACGGTCTTTTCCTGAGAGTTGTCGGTCATGACACCGAGCATAGCGCCGTAAGGCACATTGATGCCGGTGTACACGGTCATCATCATGATATATGTGACATAAGCCCATATGAGACGAGCCGCATATCCCCAGTCAGGGGTTGTGAACAACAGTATGCCGCATATCGAGAAAGGAGCGGCCACCCAAAGGAGATAGGGTCTGTATTTACCCCAACGTGTTTTTGTACGATCGGCGATAGCCCCCATCATGGGGTCGCTCACGGCGTCCCATATACGGGTAACGAGAAGGAGCACACCGGTGTCGATCAACGACAGGCCGAAAACATTGGCATAGAAGAAGGGCAGATAGTAGCTGAAGACTTTCCAGAACATGGACGAAGCCATGTCGCCGAAGCCATATCCGATTTTTTCGCGTAACGGAGCCATTTTTTTTAATTACTTCTTATTAATTATTGCAAGATTATGATCAATCAGGGCGTTGAGAGTCTTTACCGACGCGCCAGTAGTAAGGCCGTCGACCGGAGTATTCATACAGTAGTCCACAAGACGGTCGACAGTAGAAGTGGCCACATGCATGCGGGTATCGCTCGAAGCATAGTATATGAACACCTTGCCGTCCTCGTCGGCTATCCAGCCGTTGGTGAAGAGCACATTCATGACATCGCCTATATACTCCTCGCCTACAGGCGCCATGAAGTAACCGCCGGGGGTGGCTATGGGACGCCACGGCTCATCGAGCGCGGTCATGTACATGTAAAGCACATAACGCAGGCCGGAAGCGCAACCACGCACACCGTGAGCGAGATGAAGCCAGCCTTTGGGGGTCTTTATAGGATGAGGGCCCTCGCCGTTCTTGACCTCCTTGATAGTATGATAATAGCGGCTGTCGACTATAAGTTCCTCGGTGATTTCGGCATGTGTCATGTCATCGACAAGCGCCCAGCCTATGCCGCCTCCGCTGCCGGCATCGATAAAGCCATCCTGCGGACGAGTATAAAGCGCGTACTTGCCGTTGACAAACTCGGGATGCAGCACCACGTTGCGCTGCTGGCTGCGGCTCTTCAGGTCGGGCAGACGCTCCCAGTTCACGAGATCCTTGGTGCGGGCAATACCGCATGTAGCCGTAGCCGCCGAGAGGTTGCCGGGCTGGTCATCGTCATGACGCTCAACACAGAACAGGCCGTAGATCCAACCGTCTTCGTGACGGGTAAGACGCATGTCATATATGTTTGTTCCGGGTACATCATCCTCAGGCATGGTGACGGGGTGATCCCAAAAGCGGAAGTTGTCAACTCCGTTAGGGCTCTCGGCCACAGCAAAGAACGACTTGCGGTCAGAACCTTCGACACGCACCACGAGCACGTACTTGTCGCCCCATTTTATAGCTCCGGAGTTCAGAGTGGCGTTGACACCAATGCGCTCCTCAAAGAAGGGGTTGGCCTCCTTGTCGTAGTCATAGCGCCAGAAGGGGGGAGCCATCTCGGCGGTTATAACGGGATTTTTATAACGGCAGAATATGCCGTTGCCCTCTATGGGCTCGTTTTTGCGTGTCACGAGTTCCTCATATCTCGTCTCGACAAATTTCTTTCTTTCTTCAAATGTCATAATCGGTAATTCTATTTATGGTTTAGGGAGTATCTTTATTTTATTTTGGAAATGTCATCAGCGAAAAGGGTTATCGAGTCGTTATAGAACGCCTTGAACGACTCTTCGGCGGGGTGGCCGGGATAAGGTGTGTAGAAATGGCGCTGTATATTGTCGGCGTTTCGCCATACCGATACATATACTACGGGGAAGTCCTTTACGAGCGGCATAAGCACGTCGGTATACCATGCGGGCACCGTGATGCTCTCAAGTCCGGTCTCGGTGAATGCGGCGAGTTTTCCGCGCTCTTCAGCCTGCGATACGGCCGCGCTCAGAGTCGACTTCACCTTGGCGGCATACTGGTCGAGAGCGCCCTCTCCGTCAAAGCAGTATACATCGGCGCCCATTATGTCGACATACTCGTCGCCGGGGTAGCGCTCCATGTACTGCTCCACGGTATCGATCTTGTCGGGCGAATAGGCCCACACCACGTTGTCGATGCCTTTGGCGTCGAAAATGTCGCGGGTCATATGCCACAGCTTACGGTAGCTTTCAGTGTCGGTGTTGTCGCCGCCCCACCAGAACCAAGAACCGGTGTGCTCGTGCCACGGGCGGAACACGACGGGAATGCGGTTGCCTCCGGCATCCTTTATAGAGCCGATAAAGTCGGCGGCACGCCCTATCCATGCCCTGACGGTGTCATTGAGAGCCGAGCCGTCGGTGACAGCCTCCTTGACGACATTGCCACCGGTGACGTCCCACGAGTCGCCCTTTGTAGCGGGGTTGCGTGGGTGCCAGCTGAAAGTGTTTATGCCGCCGCGCGCATCCTGCTTCACGGCTTCGTCATGAATGAGCTTAAAGGGCACTCCGTCGAGCTGTTTTTCAGTGCCCCACTCCACCAGACCGAGGTCCCAGTTCATGATGGCGGGATAATCGCCGGTCACTTCCTTAACGTCGCTGCGGCCTTCCTCGCCGCGCCAAGTATGACCGTAGGCCGTGTCATCGTGATGTCCGAAAGCGAACTTACCGGCATCGCGCACCTTCGCGAGGCGCTCTATGAGCTGCATGCGCGGCGTAAGCACCGCTACAGAGTCGGCCACAGCCTCGGCCGAGTTTTTATTTTTATTACCGGAGCAGCCGGCGACGGTAAAGGCCCCCGCCAGCGCCACGGATACTATAGTTGCAATGTATTTCATCGGTTATGGGTTGTAATTTTTTATCCTAAAGTAACTTTTACTTCATTGACAGTGCCTTCGGGCTGCACAGGCACCAGATTGCCCTCAACGGGAGTGCCGTTGAGCACGATGCTCCTGACGCCACGGCATACACCGGCGGGATTATCGACCGTTATGCGGTATTCGGCACCGCGGAAACGGCGGGTCACCTCAAAGTGGCGGCAGTCGGCAGGCAAGCACGGGTCTATGACGAGTCCGTCGTAATCGGGACGTATGCCGAGTATGAACTGCGTTATGGCATACCAGTTCCAAGCGGCCGTGCCTGTAAGCCAAGAGTTTTTGGCCTCACCGGGGCGGAAAGCATCCTTTCCGGCAGTCATCTGGCAATATACATAAGGCTCCACCTTGTGCAGATCGCTCTTCTCCTCCAGATAGGCGGGACATATCTTACGATAATACTCCCACGCACGGTCACCGCGACCGAGAACGGTCTCACCTATTATAATCCACGGGTTGTTATGTGCGAAGATACCGGCATTTTCCTTATAGCCGGCGGGATATGTGGAAATCTCGCCATATTCCATGACATACTCCGTGAATGCGGGATGATTGAGCACAATGCCGTGCTCGCAGTCAAGATACTTCTTCACCGAGTCAAGCGACTTCTCTACAAGCCCCTCTTCGAGACCTATGCCGGCCATGGTGCACCAGCCCTGACTCTCGATAAATATCTTGCCCTCCTTGTTTTCATGACTTCCCACCTTGTTGCCGTAGTAGTCATAGGCGCGGAGAAACCACTCGCCATCCCAACCATGCTTCCTGACAGCCTCCTTCATGGCGTCGACACATGCCTGCGCGCGGTCAGCCTCGTCATCAAGACCGACACGACGGCACAGCTGCACGTACTCCTGACCGTAGATGACAAACTGGCCGGCTATCATGAGCGACTCGGCGCGGCTGCCCTCGGTCTTGTTTTCAGTGGTCTGAAACGACTCGTTGGGGTCATTGGAGAAGCAGTTGAGGTTAAGACAGTCGTTCCAGTCGGCACGGCCGATCAGCGGCAGTCCGTGAGGTCCGAGATTGTCGACCACATGGTTGAACGACACCCGCAGGTGCTCCATAAGGGGCACTTCAGAGCCGGGCACGTTGTCAAACGGCACCGGAGCGTCGAGTATGGACAAGTCGCCTGTCTCCTTTATATAGGCGACAGTGCCGAAAATAAGCCACATGGGGTCATCGTTGAATCCACCGCCTATGTCGTTGTTGCCGCGTTTGGTAAGCGGCTGGTACTGGTGGTAGCATCCGCCGTCGGGGAACTGGGTGGACGCTATGTCGATAATGCGCTGACGCGCACGCTGCGGAATCTGATGCACAAAGCCCACGAGATCCTGATTGGAGTCGCGGAAGCCCATGCCGCGTCCGATGCCGCTCTCGAAGAACGAAGCAGAACGAGAGAAGCAGAACGTGATCATGCACTGATACTGATTCCATATGTTTACCATACGGTCAAGACGCTCGTCGCCGCTATTGAGGCTGAATATGCCGAGCAGGCGGTCCCAGTAGGCGCGCAGCTCGTCAAAAGCACGGTCGACCTTTTCGGCGGTATCGAAACGCGCCATCATCTCGCGTGCCTTTGTCTTGTTTATGACGCCTTTGGACTCCCATTTATCGTCCTGCTCATTCTCGACATAACCGAGCATGAACACGAGGTCGCGGCTTTCGCCGGGCTGAAGAGTCATCTCGATGTAATGCGACGCCACGGGCGACCAGCCGTGAGCCACGGAATTGCCGGGCTTGCCGGCAAGCACCGTCTGGGGCTCGTCGAAGCCGTTGTAGAGGCCGAGGAAGGTCTCGCGGTCGGTGTCAAAACCATCGACGGGCACGTTAACGTTGTAGAAGGCGTAATGATTGCGGCGCTCCTTGTACTCGGTCTTGTGGTATATGGCCGAGCCGTCAATCTCCACCTCGCCGGTAGAGAAGTTGCGCTGGAAGTTCTCCATGTCGGTGGCGGCATTCCACAGACACCACTCGATGAAGGAGAACAGCTTGAATGTCTTGGGGGTATCGCCGATATTGGTAAGGGTGAGCTTGGTCACCTCGGCATGAGTGTTCAGCGGCACAAAGAAGAGCAACTCGGCACGCAAGCCGTCTTTCTCTCCGAGTATGCGCGTATAGTTCATGCCGTGGCGGCACTCGTAGCGATCAAGCGGCGTCTTTGTCGGTTTCCATCCGGGATTCCATACGGTGCCGTTGTCGTTTATATAGAAATACCGGCCGCCCGCGTCCATGGGGACACCGTTGTAGCGGTAGCGTGTAAGCCGGCGAAACTTCGCGTCCTTGTAAAAAGAGTATCCTCCGGCGGTATTCGATATCAGCGAGAAGAAATCCTCATTGCCAAGATAGTTTATCCACGGCCACGGAGTGCGCGGATTCTCAATCACATATTCGCGAGCTTTGTCGTCAAAATGTCCGTATTTCATTTAAGTCAGATGTTAGTAAAGTGTATATAATGAGTAATTATGATACAAATTTACACAAAACCTTCGGGGTATCCGTATAGATAATGTAAACAAAAGCACTATACAATGTTGCCCGCGGTCATACATAATCATAAAAAATTCCCGACCCGGAAATATCGGGGCCGGGAATCTTCTCGATAGGAGTCAATGTATCTTATGGTAGGGTTATTTCACGTTGAAATCGCCACGGCTCAATACATAGGGCGAGTTTAACATATCGCGCCAAATCTCGGCACTGTTCCACTCGGTAAACTGGGGGGTATCGGAATTTTCGCCCATTTCATACCACTGCATGAACCAGCTCCAGAGAGCGCCGTTGTTGTAGGCCGACACGGGGTCAATCATGTTGCCGACCTCGCCGAGAGCTATCACTTTCTTCTTGTCGACAAGAAGGTTTATGAGGTCAAATGTGTCGGTCTGGTCGGTCATGACGTCATCGATATAAAGGTCGGCACATACGATATCGACCTTGTCATTGCCGGGATAGGCGGCCTGCAGCTTGTCGATCGAGGCGAGTTTGCCTTCGTCGGAAGTCTGGACGGTCCATACCCATATGAGGTTGTTCAGGCCGTACTCGTTGGTGAGCTTGTTGTAGAGGTAGTCCCAGAGCTGCTTGGTGGTGTCAACGCCGCTCTTGCCCCACCAGAACCATGCGCCCCAAGTGTAGTCGCCGGCAGCCTCGTGGAAGGGACGCCAGATGACAGGTATGCCCGCATCCTGAAGGAGCTTCAGATAGCCGGCCACTTTGGCGATGTCGGCATCGAGCACCTTGTTTTCGGGAGTACCGGCTTCAAGAGCCTTGGCCGCATTGAAGTCGCCCTTGGCATTAAGTTCGGCAGAGGGAGCGCCGTCGCTGTATACCTTAACCGAAACGAGGGTGTAGTCATGACCTCCGATTATGATACCGCTCTCTTTAACCTTAGCGGCTGTCTTTGAGTCGAGAGTGATAGAGAAGTCACCCGTAATCGCGAAATAGTCATAGTTGTTGCCATCGTCGCCGACAAGGCCTGCCCAGCCGCTATCCTTGAAGGAGCCCTGCGCGTCCTCGGCCACATCCTTAACAGTCACGGTTATAACCGTACCGGCGCTGACATTCGACAGGACAGCCATGGCTGTCTCGTCGGTAAGCTGCAGACTTCCCGACCAGTCAGAAGGCATCACGGTCTCGGCAGTAGATATGGTCTCATCGATGGGAGAGCCGAACGACACGGGAGTATTCCAGTGCCAAGTGAATGCGGGTATGCTGCCGGCATCCCACACCTGCTGAACGGGCGTAATGTCGCCGTAGTCAATCCAGTTGGCGGGAGAGGAAGCGAGGTGAATGTAGTCGAAACCCACGATGGCGGGATATTTACCGGCCTCCTGAGCTATGAAGTCGGTGAAGCGTGTGCCCCAAGCCACTTCGCCCATGGCGCCCGAAAGCTGTGTCTTACCGTAGTTCTCGACGAGGTAAGTGTAGAGCTTCTTGGCCTCGGCGGTAGCGTTGGCGTTTATAAGGCTTGTAGCCACCTGACTGCGGTCAAGACCTACATTGGTGTTGAACTTCACAGTCTTTGCGGGAGCAAATGCAGCGGGATTGTCCTTGATGCAAACGGCACCCTCGGGAACCTCAACCGTATACTCGGTATAAGCGGTGAGCGTGAGAGGTATGACAAGCTCCATGCCGTTGTCAGGGTTGACAGAAGCGGTCACGGCCTGTCCGTTGACGGTAATGTTCTGGTTGGCGATAGCCACAAGGTTGTTGTAAGACAAGGTCAGGGCCACGGTTGACGAGGGACGCACAGTGGCACCCTCGGCAATCGACTGCGAGCGGTTGATCATGTCCACTCCGTCAAGCACACCGTAGTTGTCATCGTCGTTACATGCGGTCACAGCAAGACCGAGCAGCAATGCCGGAACAATGTATTTGATTTTTTTCATCGTGTTTTATCTTATTTTTATATTAAATAATCCGGAGCCTGTCAAAGCAGTAGCCCCTACAGGCTCCGAAACGGCATTAAAGCAGTGTTATTTTGGTAATTGTACATTCCTTGCCGGTGAATACAAGTCCGCCGTTGGCCACAAGGTCATCAAGCATCTCCTGCGTGAGGACAATTGACCAAGAAGTGGCTCCTGCCTCGAGGTCTACCGTACCTCCGGCTCCGACGAGGTCGCCCCACTGATCGCCGTGACGAAGCGAGAGCTGCCAGTAGTTTTCACCCCAGTCGTTCTGAGTGAAGTAGAAAGTAAGTGTAGTACCGGCTTTAACCGTCGACCAGTCATATCCACCCCACGCGAGGTCCTGATTGCCGGCCCAGTTGCCCAGATTGAACTCTCCGGTCCAAATTTCGGTTTCAAGCGAGATCTCCCATTCGAGGGCAACCTTATTGACGATACAATTCTGTCCCTGAATGACGAGAGCCGTAGTCGACCATCCGTCCTCGGTAGTGAGTATGCGGTTGAGCACATCGGCGGTCAGTTCAAGCTCGGCAGTCTCAGCATCGGCCGACGGCTTGAGAGTAACGATTGTACCCCAGTTGGCATCGTTAACCTGTATCTGCGCATCTGCGGCGGGCTTGATATGGAATACGAGTTTCGCACCTACGGGAACTCCGTCAAACGACTCCTTATACAGGCGGAACTTGTTGACACCTTCGTCGCCACTCCAATTCAGATCAATCATTGTGTCGAATATTACGTTTTCGACATGGGTTGCGGGAATGATGTCAAATGTGTAGTCGAGGCTCTGGTCGCCTGACACGAGGGTAACCTTAGTACCGGGACCTGCGGTGCCGGGCAGATTGATGTACAGGTCAGTGCCGTTGAGGATGTACTGTACATCGGCGCCGTTGACCTTAACTCCGGTGAGGAGCGACTCGTTGGCAATGCCGACTTTGAGTATGTCACCGGCGTTTATCTCCGCATCTTCGGCGGGCATCTCGACGATATAAGCTATCGACGGAAGCTCTACGGTCAGTTCGGGACCTTCCACAGTCTCACCGTTGGTCATGACAAACTTCACGACGCCGCTGGCTGCGGTAAGGGGTACAGTAACCTTAAGCTCGGTAGCGGAGGGGTTCTCAACCTCTACCTCAACACCGTCGGTGAAAACGACTTTCTTAACAAGGTCAAGATTGCGGCCGGTCACGGTAAGTTCATTGCCGGCAGGTGCGGGAGCGGGATTGTAAGCTATGTTCTCGGGCTTGGCGGTAGCTATGGCCACGGTCACGGACTTGCCGCTCTTGAGGTTGAGCGTTATGTCGCCCGACTGAGCAGCGGCCGGCATAGCCACCTTAACCTCGGTAGCGCTTACAGAAGAGGGCTCTACAGCCTTCTCCACGTTGGGGAACACGATATCGGTAACCTGATCCATGTTGACACCGGTGATGGTGATGACGTCGCCGCCACGCAGACCGTCGGCGGGAGTAGCCTTGACATCGGTGGGAATGACCATGCCTATGTTGGCGCAGGCCACTTTCACGGCCGAAGCAGTCACAAATACTATGACACCGTCGTGAGAGTTGTCGGGCAGGCTGAAGGTGATGGCGCTCTTCTCGGCATCGTAAGCAAACTCGATGTCATCGGCATCGTTGGCGCGGCCTTCGGCAGCGGGAGCGAAGTCATCGATCTGCATCTTGGTCACGAGGTCGAGGTCGGTACCCTTTACAGTCACTTCCTGACCGGGCTTGGCATCGGTAAGGTCGAGCACCGTCTCGGGAGCGGGAAGCACAACCACGAGCTCCTCGTCCTCGAAGGGCATGACGTTGGGAGTCTCCTCGGCGGTAGAGAGCTTGAGCACTCCGCCACGTGCCTCGGCGGGCACGACAACCTTGATAGTGGTACGAGTGTGCTCAACGAAATCCTCGGCATATACGTTTACGCTGTCGCCCATCTCGTCAAACGGGAAGCACACTTCCTTCATGAGGTTGAGGTAGTCGCCGGTTATGGTCAGCTCCTGACCGGGCTTGACGAGATTGGGCGCGATGCCTGTAATCTCTATGGGTTCGAGGAATGTAAGTTCGGTAAGAGTGGTAATCTTGCCTTTGGCGTAGTTGAGCTGTACAAGACCGGGCTCTGCATCCTGCGGCACGATAATCCGGATTTCACCGGGAGAAACCACCTGAATATCGGTGATTTCCCCGGAACCGGGAAGGGTTATGCTGTTGATCTGATCGAGACCCGAACCGATGAAGCGGAGCTCACCGCCGCGAAGCACGGGACACGGACCGAAAGCATTGAGGTGCACACCGCCCTTGAACTGGTCGGTGTCTATGTCAGTGCCGTCATCGCACGATGTGAAGGCAATCGAGGTCACCATCATCAGGCACATCATAAGGACGGCAGTGAATTTGTTGCTGTATTTTTTCATTTCAATTTCTCGATTTAAAGATTAATTAAGCACCGCACGTATATTGTCGATCTTGATTATAGGCTGGCACTCGGTACCGTTGATACCGCCGCCCACGACAAACATGGTGAGGCTTGAGAAGTCCTCGGGCTTTGAGGGAACAGTGTTTGTGGCATTGCCCTCACGGTCATACATGAAGCTGCTTATGGGTATAGTGACTGTAATCCACTTGTCATTGGTGTGGAACGAGCCTGTCTTGGCCCACGGGCGATAGAGCGCGCGGCCCCAAGTGCCGAGGCCGTTGTCGCCGTTGAAGGCGCTGCCGTTGGCACCGGCCACAGTGCCGTCATAGCCTGCGATGGGATTGCCTGAAAGAGTCACCTTGTCGAAGCCCTCGAAGCATATCTGCATGGCACCGGCGCTCCACGGATTGGAGGAGGGAATGCACATCTCAAACTTGAGCGACATGTTGGCGAAGTCCTTGAAGTTGACAAGATAGTTGAGAGCCATACCCTGACCTGAAGTCACGTTCTGCGGGTCATCCCACGAACCGCACCAGTATTCAAAAGAGAAGTTGCCGTCATCCCAGCCGCCGCTCTCACTCATGACGGCATTGCCGTTGCCGAGCTGAACATAGTTGCCGCTCAGCGACCAGTCGTCATTAAAGATTTCGCGTGCGTGCCATCCCTGCTGGGTCAGACCGGTGACACCGTCAAACTCGAAGAGCAAGCCGCGGTCATCGCGGTAATGGAAGCCTGACTTGGCCTCGCCATATATAGTGGAGACCATGAGAGGACCGGCCTCGACAGCTCCGTCAGGTATGACGAAAGTAACATCGTTTTTATTGATCTTCTTGATGTTCTCGGCCGGAACCTTAACATCGCCGGGCATGACGATGGTCAGAGGCACATTGGGATCGTCGACAAAGAAGTCGCCGTAGATAGTCACCTCTTCGCCGGGATTAGACCATTCGAGCGACATCTCGTCAAGTCTCGGCCCGGGCACCACAACATTGAAGGGGAACTCAACCACCTGATCGGATGCGGTCTTGAAGAAAATCTTGTTTGACACCTCTCCGGGTATACCCGAAGGTACGTTTACGATGATGGTGTGGTCGGTCATGTAGCTCGTGTTGAGCGTGGCTTTCTGGTCGTTGAACCAAATCTCGTGCACGCTCTTGAGGTTGTCGCCGACGATGCAGATAAGGCTCTCGAGTGTGGCCGAAGTAAGAAGTGAGTCAGCCTGCTCGGGGAGCGTAGGACGTATGTAGCTTATAGTCGGCACACCGCCGGTGGGCTTGAACTCGTCGGGCTGGTCGTCGCACGAGGTCATCGTCACTGCCACAGTCATAGCCAAGGCAGCGGCTGTCCACTTGAAATATTTAGTTAAGAATTTCATTGTTGTAATAGTCCTTTAAGATTAATAAGAATATTCAGCCCTTACGTCCACGTGCACGGGATCCTTGAGCAGATTGGGATTGAAAATCACGTCATCCTCCGGCATCGGGAAGCGGAACACGCTCTCGGTGACGCTCAGCACGGGGGGATTGGTGTCATACTGCATGCTTTCGGGCTTGACAGTCCACTTGCCGGTCTCCCAATAAGTCTTATACAGCTCGTCAAGACCGTTGTAGTAGGAGCGCTTCTGCGACTTGAGCTCGCTGATGGCGCGCTGCGGGTTGAAGTAGCTGAGACGTACGAAGTCAAACCAGCGGTCGCCCTCGTATGCGAGCTCCAGACGGCGCTCTTTCCATACATCCTCCCAGCTTACCGATGAGGGTTTCTCCCAGTCGGCGCTGACCGCGCGGTGGTGTACCGCATGGAAGGCATCGATAACCGAAGCGTCGGTCGATGAGCCGTTGTTGCCTATCTTGGCCTCGGCGTAGATAAGATATACGTCGGCAAGACGGAGCAGGTGGGTCGACAGACCGGTAGCCTGCTTCATACCTACATAGCCGAGCTCTGCCTTGTGGTCCTCGTCGTTTCCGACAAGACCTTTCACTACATTGGCACCCGTACCGCTTGAGAGCGACTCCTTTGCATCGGGGTTGTACTCCTTGTCATAGAGGAATTTCAAGTAGTCGAAACCGCCGACATTGCGCCAGAAGTAAGAGTACTTGTCGCCGGCAATCATCATTGTAGCCTTACGACGCACGTCGATGTTGCGACGCTCCTCGGGGTTCTGAAGGATGTTCACTCCGAAAGCCTCCTGAAGGTCTATCGAGGGCACAGTCCAGTCACCCCAAGTCAGGGTGTTGGTAAAGCCGCCCATGGCGAAGATGGCCTGAAGCTGATTGCCGCATCCGTAAGGGTTGTAGGAACCGTACCAGTGCCATGCGAGAAGGCTCTCTTGGTTGAAGTTATTGCTTGCGCGGAATATATCCTCATAGTTTTCCATCAGCTCGCGGCCGGAGTTATCCATGACATCCTTGGCGAGACTTGCAGCCATGTCAAGGTCGGCCTGATTGCGGCTGCCCGACTGTCCGAGGCCCGACTTGGCAAGGTAAACCTTAGCAAGAAGGCCCTTTGCCGAGAAGCGGTCGATACGGCCTTCAGCGGCACTTTCGGGAAGCAGCTCGATAGCCTTTTCGAGAGTCATGATGACATATTCATATACATCGGCTTCCTCAATGCGGAACTTATCGTTGTATGCACCGCTCGATATGTCAGACTCAGTATCGTGAATGATGTGAATAGGACCAAGCATGCGCACGAGATTGAAATATGCGAAAGCTTTCCAAGTGAGGGCTTCGCCCATAGTGGCGTTTTTAGCGGCCTCGCTTGCCGAAGCGCCCTTGATCTTATTGTAAGCTATGTTGGCCTCGGCAATGGCGCGCCAGTTGGCACCCACCATCTCCTTAAGGCTCTGGTTGTTGCTTTGTATAGAGAGCAGCACAAA
This sequence comes from Candidatus Homeothermus arabinoxylanisolvens, assembly GCA_001689405.1. Taxonomy (GTDB): domain Bacteria; phylum Bacteroidota; class Bacteroidia; order Bacteroidales; family Muribaculaceae; genus Muribaculum; species Muribaculum arabinoxylanisolvens. Next base: position 26,180 of record LUJO01000052.1, read on the forward strand.
CGCGTTGCCTCCTGCATACTGGTTTCCGGCAGCATTTTCAAGTTCCGAGAAATAAGCGGCAGTCAAGTCGCTCCACGGCAATCCATACAGATGGTTGACACCGTTGTAGCACTCCTGATCGCTTTTATAATAGTCCTCGGTAGTGTACCCGTCCTCCGTAGGACGATTGAGGAAGTCATCGCACGAGGTCATACCGAATCCGGCGACAACTGCCAATACAGCTGCAAATTTATACTTTTTAAGAATGTTCATAATCAATTGCGTGTGTTTTAAATTAGAATGAAACATTTAAACCGAAAGAGTAAGTGGTCGGCGAAGGATAACGTCCGTTGTCAAGGCCATATACATAGCCGCTTGACGACTGAGTGGACGCGCCGATTTCAGGATCATAACCTTTATACTTAGTAAACGTATGAAGGTTCTGAATATTGCAGTACACACGTAAATTATCAAGATGCAGCGAGCGCAGCCACTGTGAGCGGAGTGTATAACCGAGGGTTATGTTCTTGATACGCAGGTAAGAGCCATCCTCAATGTAGCGGTCGCTGATGCGGTCGTTGGCGTTGGGGTTGGCGACAGTGGCGCGGGGTATGCCAGTCTTCCAGTTGGTTACGCGGATGTTGGTGATGTCATCGTACCAGTTTTGGCCTGCGGGATATACCTTGTTGGGGTCGATAGGCTCGAGGTTGGCGCGGTCGTTGACCACGGCGAGCTGGTTGCCCCATGCCGAGGTCATCTTGGTAAGGCCGATCGAGGTGTAGTTCATAACCTTGTTGCCGTAAGAGCCGTTGAGGAATATGTTAAGGTCAAAGTTCTTGTAGCGGAATGTATTGTTCCATCCGAAAGTGAACTTGGGCATCGGCGAACCGATGTTGGTGCGGTCATGCTCGTCGATGATGCCGTCGGGCACACCGTTGGGGCCGCTTATGTCCTTGAACTTGAGGTCGCCTACCCACACTGTGTTGTTGCGGTTGAACGACACACCGTCGGCGGGATATGCAGAGGGCTTCGGAGAATTCTGTATGTCTTCGAGGTCGCGATACACACCGTCGGTCACATAGCCGTAGAAGTTGAAGAGCGGGCCGCCGATATTGGATACCGACACCACGTCATTCCATTGTCCGTAGCCTACAATCTGCGCGTTGGCGGTACCGGTGAGAGCAAGAAGTTTGTTCTTGTTGAACGATATCTGGAACTCGCTGTCCCACTCGAATTCACCTACAAACGGATGGCCGGTGATGGTAAACTCGACACCGCGGTTGCGGATATGGCCGTAGTTACCGTAAGGTGCCTGCAGTTTGTTGCCGTCATTACCTGAAGTACCCATGTATGAAGGAAGCTGCAGCGACATAAGCATGTCCTTTGACTCCTTGTTATAGAAGTCGACCACAAGGCTGAGTCGGCTGTCGAAGAAGTCGAGGTCAAGACCGACGTTGAGCTGCTCCTGAGTCTCCCACTGTATATCGGGGTTGGGTATGCGCGTGGGGCGCTGTCCGGTAAGCTGTCCGAAACCGGTGTCCATAGGATTGCTCAGAGGAGATCCCCAGAGGAAGCCGGGTATGTTGGAGTTACCTGTCTGACCCCAGCCGAGACGGAGTTTACCGTTGTTCATGATATCGCGGATGGGGAAGAACTTCTCGTTGGTGAAGCGCCATGCACCGGCAGCCGAGTGGAAGCCGGCCCAACGCTTGTTGGGACCGAAGTTGGAGTTACCGTCGTAACGATAAGTATAGGTAAGCATGTAACGGCCGTCCCAGTTAAGGGTCTCACGGGTGAAGAACGATGCCATGGCCGAGCTGCCGAAACCGTAGGTAAATGTCTGGGTGCCGGTACCGAGTGCCGGATTCTGAACGAGGTCATTGGGCAGGTTGGTATTGGACACCGAATTATACTTGTAGCTTGACTCCCACAATTCCTGACCCACCATGGCGGTAAAGTCGAGTTTCGACACGTTGCCGGAATAGGTGATATAGTTCTTTACCTGCCAGAAACTGTTGTAGTTGTTCTGGATACGGCTCATGTTATGGTCCTGACTGAAGTTGGGGAGCTTGATGATAGGCTCGTAGGTGTTAGCCTCCGACCAGTTGAGGTCCCAGCCGAATTCAGTGTGCCAAGTTAGTCCGGAAATAGGCGACACGTCAAAGAATATATTACCGTTCAGTTTCTGACGGGTCAGCTTGTAAGAGTTGCTCATGGCCATTGCCACGGGGTTGGGAGTGAAGCAACCCTCGCGATATACGCTGGCGTAGTTGCCGTCGATGTCGTAGATGGGTATATCGGGGTTGGTGGTCAGAGAGTAGTTGATTATACCCTCGTTGGAGTCGGCAAGCTTGAGGTCCTCACCGGTGTGGTTGTAGCTGGCGCTGAAACCGAATTTGAGCCACGACTTGAGGTCGGCGTCAAGGTTGGCGCGCACACCGAAACGGTCAAACTGCGAGCCGATGATGGTTCCTTCCTGATCGAGATAAGAACCCGACACATAGTACTTCACCTTCTCGGTACCGCCCTGAACCGACACCTGATGCTGCTGCTGGAGAGCCGTGCGGAACACAGCGTCCTGCCAGTTGGTTCCGACACCGAGCAGAGAGGGGTCGGCAAGATAGGGATCCTGCTTGGCCATGCCGTTGGCCACGAAATCATTGTAGTACTCCGCATATTCGCGCAGGTTCATGATGTCGAGACGCTTGGACTGGTGGTTTACGGCAAACATGCCGTCGTAAGTGAACTTGGCTTCGCCGGCCTTACCGCGCTTGGTGGTGATAAGAACGACACCGTTGGAACCCTGCGCACCATAAATGGCGGTAGCGGAGGCATCCTTAAGGATCTCCATCGACACGATGTCGGCGGGGTTGATTGTCGAAAGAGGCGATACGGTAGAGGTGCTACCGTTACCAAGGGCATCACCGAAACCGAGGCTTGCACCCGAGTTGCCGGGGCTTTGCACAATCACACCGTCAATAACGTAAAGAGGCTCGGCGTTGGCGTTGATTGTAGCCTGACCGCGCACGCGTATGGACGATGACGAGCCCGGAGCTCCCGAAGTCGACACTGCCTGTACACCGGCTGCACGACCCTGAAGCGACTGGTCAAGGTTGGTGATGATAGAACCTTTAAGATCGGCCTCGCTCATCGACACGGATGCGCCGGCGAGGTCGCTCTTCTTCATTGTACCGTAGCCTACCACGACAACCTCGTCAAGGCTGACACCCGACTCTTTGAGAGTGACGGTGATGTCGGTACGTCCGGCAAGGGCGACCTCTTGGGTCTCCATGCCCACATAAGATATTACTAACACTGCGTCGGGCTTTGAGACCTTGATGGCGAAATTACCGTCAAAGTCGGTAGCCGTACCCACAGAAGTCCCCTTCTCCATGACGGTGGCGCCGATAGCGGGCTCACCGGAGGGCTCGAGGACAACACCCTTTACGGATGTCTGAGCAAACACTCCTAATGATACTGACACAAATAGTACCAATAAGAGGGCTCTGAGATTCAAGATGTTTCTTGTCATCATGAGCAATTTTAAGGTAAGGTTAATGTATTTAGGTTAATAATTGATTGGCGTTAATCCGCACCGGTTAACTAAGTGCGACCGGGTGCAAATTTAGGCACTTTAACAGAGATAAAATAATACAATATTATCTTGATGTAATACTTTTGTTGATTATTGAATCAACGCATGTTCTTTCTATAAAATTCCTGAACTCTCGGAGCCCAGTCATTATAATCTACCGTATGACCTTTGTCAGGATATATGACGAATTCTTTGGGAGAACTTATGAGATTGTAACCGGCGAAATTGGTGTGAGGCGGACAAGTCTCGTCCTGAAGACCCGCGCCCATAAGTACCGGGCATCTGATCCACCGGGCAAGATTCTTCATATCAAAGTAACTAAGCGTCTTATACATAGCACCTTCCGCAATGCCGGACGTAGCGGCCGCAGCCTTTACGGGGTCGGCAGGCCAGTGCACGATATTGAAGTAATCGGGGAAGTCGCTCAGGAAGGGTATGTACGGAGCTATTGCCGCGATGCGGTCGTCAAGCGCCGCCGACACAAGCGTGAAAGCTCCGCCTTGGCTTCCGCCCTCGGCAAAAATATTATTACGGTCGGTCCGCGGCAGCTGATAAATAAAGTCAATTGCGCGCACAACATCCATAAATGCTCCACGATAGTAAAATCTACGCGGATCATCTATGCCGTATGTAATCCAGTCGCCGTACTTATTGTATTTTTTACACAAACCCTGCCCACGGGTAAATATCACGAAATCAATCCAGTCAGGATTGCCGTCGGCATCGGGGCACCACGGCTCGGCACCGTAACCGTTATAATATATGTGTACGGGGTAGATACCCTCCTTGACGGGAATGACTACATAGCCGCATATCGTGTCACCTCCGAGCGAACGCATCGAAGCGAGATAAACCTTACGCTGCTTTCCGCTCATCTCAGGCATCTCCTCCATGCTGTATTGCGGATCGACAGCGGCAAGCTCGGCAAGAGCCTCGTCCCAGAACGCACGCAGGTCGGGCTGCGCATCGGGGAGCGACACTATGTTCTCCAGCTCGTAACCGAAGTTCATGGCAAGCAGCCGGTCAGCGCCGTCATATACCGACAGACGATAAAAACCGGGAGCAGTGACAGCAGGCTCAAACACGATGTCGGCCGACGAGCCGGCGGGTATGTCTACACGGCGCACCTCTTCACTGACGGGCACTAAGTCATCGGTAGTGACGACAATGCGCAGGTCGGCCTCACGGGCCACCGCCGCGGAATCGCTCACCTGAAGAGTCAGCGAAGGCGTCTCGGGAGCAAGCCACCACCAGTCATATACGGGCAGAGCCGACACTTTCAGATTGCCGGCAATAGCCGCCGTCGTAAAGGTCATGATAAAGGCGACGGCGGCTATAAGAGTGTGTACAAATCGTTTTTGTAATATATTCATAGCTTATTTATTACTAATATTACGTGAAACTTCCGATATTATTGCAATCGTAGTGTTATCTTTTGCAAAAACGGAGTTCAGACCCTGCTCCTCCTGAGCCGGATCGCACACGTAATCATCACCGGGCTGCCATACGACATGAGCGGGCTCGGCATATCCGCCCCACCCCCAGAAGTTGCAGCCGGCAAGGAGGTCGCCCTCTTCGACAAGCGAGAATACATATTTGTAAAATTTGTCGCGCCCGGTAACCGCAGAGCCCGGAGTAAACGACATGGAGTCACGCGGATAGCCGAACTCCTCGAGTACCAACGGCTTGCGGGCTTTCTTCATCATCTCGGCATGAGGCATGATATACTCAAGGGCCTTTACACAGGCGCTGTCGACGCCGCTTGACAGAGTCTCCTTGCTCACCCAGCTCCAGTTGTAGGGCCACAAATGCACTATGCCGTAGTCAATCTCGGGATAGTTGTGTATCTCCTCCCAAAGCTCGATATCCTGTTCACAGCCGTGCTTGCCCTCGCTGCCGGTCGACACGAGATGATTGGCATCTATCTCCTTTATTATGCGGGCGGTAGTGCGGATCCAGTCGGCAAACGCACGCTTGTGCAGGCTGTCGTCGGCAAAAGCGCGAGGCTCGTTGGCCACCTGCCAAGCCATTATAGCGGGACTTTCGGAATAAGGCTTTCCGGTAACGCTGTTGGTACGTCCTACAATGTCGCGCACATGGTTGTACGACAACTGCTTGGCGGAATCGCAGACTACGAACTGCTTCACATATTCCATGTAGGTCGGCCAGCCGTCGACACTCGGTATGGGAGCCTTGCCCTTACCCGCCCACTGCAGGTAAGCGCTGTAACCGCCGCTCCATTCCCACGCGTTGTTAAGATACAGCACGGCCTTCATGTCGCGGCGCTCAAGCTCGGCCATAAGATAGTCAAGACCCTGAAGGAGTGTGTCATTATACACGCCGGGGGCTGTCTGGAGCACGGGACCTATGTGGGAAGGTAGCCCCTCGTCGCCGTCACCGCCCACAAGTATGCGCAGATTGTTGATACCGGCCTCCTGAAGCAAGTCGAGCTCCCGGGCAAGACGCTTGCGGTCGCCTCCGCGGCCTTCCGAGGCCAGTATAGGGCCATACCAGAAGTTGGTGCCGACAAACCGGTAAAGGCTGTCGCCTACATAGAAGTTGCCGTCACGTACGGTGACGAAATTTTGTTCGGAAGATGACACTTTCTTTGTCGAAGTGCAGGCCCACATGCCTATGACGGCAATCAGGGCCATGCACATATATATTTTTTTCATTTCAGATACACATTATTATATTAGTTGTCCCAGTTGTCGGTGCGGAAAGGCACGAGAGGGAGCTCACGCATGCTGTATACATAAGTGGGCTGCCAGTTTTTGAAACCGAAACGTACCGACTTTATGTCCTTTACCTTGTCGGAAGTCACCTTTATGGCGTTGCAGCCGCTGGAGCAGAGCACATCGGCCTGTGCGGGGTAGAACACATGGTCCGCGCCTGCCACCTCAAATCCGGGGATGTTACGGTCGGGCATAAATCCGTCAGAGGCATTGGAGAAGTGCAGTACGGCGCTGTTACCGTCAAAGTCGACCGATTCAAATTCGGGCGCCTCGGCCTCGATGCCCTTTACGCCATAATCGCGGGTAGCGGCCATATAAGCGAGGCGCTCCCCTATCTCAAGCTTTTTTCCCGGATGTATCTGATAGGATGTCCCGGGAGTCACCAAGTCGGGAGTAGGCACGATGCCGGCATTGGGTATGGCCTTTACCGCCTTGTGCTGGGCCTCGCGGAGGAGCGCGCCCCATGTGCCGTTGTCGTCACCGTAGTAGTGAGGCGGAACTTCCACGCAATATATGGGCAGATTGCCCTGTCCCCACAGATCGCGCCAGTGGTTCACCATGGTTCCGAAGCGTTCGGGATAGTCGGCGTGGGCTCCGACGTTGCTCTCGCCCTGATTCCACAAAAAGCCGCGCACGGTGTAGCCGGCAAGCGGATACAGCATGCCGTTATACATAATCATGGGCTTGCTGTACTCCTGATAGTCGGGATCGGCCGCATTGGCAAGGTCCACGTCGGAATACGTCTTCAGCATCTCGGCGGGGAGCCAGCCCTCGACCTTGCTGCCGCCCCAGCTGCAGTTGATTATACCCACAGGCACATCCAGTATATTATTAAGTTCGCGCGCGAAGAAGTAGCCTACGGCGCTGAACTCGGGAGCATTTTCAGGCACACACTCGACCCACGGTCCGCCTACGGTAGTCTGCGGAGTCAGAGCCTTTGCCTTGGGCACTGTAGCAAAACGTATGGCATGCTTATACTTGCCCGACTCGGCTATGGCCTTGTTGGCGCCCTCCACAGGAGCAACCCAGAAGCCGCGCAGCGGCATCTCCATATTGGACTGACCGGAAGCGAACCACACCTCGCCTATCAGCACATTGTCAAGGGTCACCGTAGTACCGTCGCCCGTAACGGTCACGTTCTGCACGTCGTAGGAAGCCGCCGGGGTAGCGACCTTGACATCCCACCGTCCGTCTTTACCGGCTGTAGCGGTATAGCTTTTACCGTTCCAGCCCGTGGTTACCGCAACTTTCGACTTGGGCTTGGCCCATCCCCACAACGAAGCCTCTGAATTCTGCTGAAGCACCATATTGCGGTTAATGATGTCAGGAAGTGTGAGAGCGGCGCTCTCAAGCGATGCCGCGGCAATGACCATGGCGGCGATTGTTCTGAAGTTAATTTTCATCGTATTTCGGCTATTAGTTAATGTCAACGGTTGCGTTTCAGGTAGTATTTGACCAGCACGGCCCACGGCTTCAGGTCAGCGTCGGTCCACTCTTCGCCGCGCGACGAAGCCGACGGACGCAGCATGGAGCAGGTCTCGTCCTTGTCGCTTACCGACCAGCATATCCAGCTTATGCCGTGCTCGTCGGCCAGATCCATCCAAGCCTCCCATGAGGCGGTATCGATGACCCCGTCGCCGGTATGTACCATGGAGGCACATTCAGCCATGAACAGCGGCAGACCTTTGCCTATGGCATAACGGGCCTGTTCGCGAAGATAATCGGTGTGAGTGGCGGCATAATAATGAAGCGAGTATACTATATTGTCGTCGGTGGTTATAGGATCATCGGCCGCCTCATGCACATTCTGATCCCAACGCGGGGTAGGCACTATAACGATGGCTTCGGGAGCATTCTCGCGGATTACGGGCAGGAGCTCCTCGGCATAGCTCTTGGTCTCGGCCCACTCGACTTCAAGAGGTTCGTTCCATATCTCATAGAGCACATTGGGAAGATGGCCGTACTTTTTCGATACATTGGCAAAAAACTCCTTGGCCAAAGGCAGATTGTTGGCATGGCTGTGGAAGTCTATAAGCACATATACTCCGTTTTCAACCGCGCCCTGTACGATGCTGTCGACAAGAGCATAGCCCTTTTCAGGTTTCTTGTCAAAAGTCTCGTCGTCAAGGTCAAGACCGATTGAGGCACGCACTATGTCGGCGCCCCAGTCATTGGCGATTTCGGCGACCGAGCTGCGGTTGTAGAAACGGGGCCACATATTGTGCCATCCGAAGCTCACGCCGCGCAGCTGTACCGGCTCTCCGTGGCAGTCTACGATCTTGGCGCCGTCCACTTTAAGCTGACCGTGTTTTTCAACGGGCGACACAGGCTTTTCATCGGTTGTATTTGCACCGGCGGCTCCGCATGACTGTATAAAAAGCGCGAAAGCCGTCAAAATAGATAAAGTCAATAATTTCATAAGTATTTTAAAACAGGGTTAATATTATTTACATCAGGTTTGTTTTATGTGGAATGTGATACTATTTTACCAAAGCATCATACTATTACTTTATTTTTGCGATAATTCTCACGGAAAACCTTGGGCGAGCACCCTTTCTTACGCTTGAAAATGCGGTTGAAGTTTGACACGTTGTTGAATCCACATTCATAGCATATCTCCACAATCGACATAGTGCTGTCGGCCAACAGACGCGATGCATATCCGAGACGCATGTCTATTATATAGTCGGAGATGGTACGCCCGGTGCGTAGTTTGAAAAAACGACTGAAAGCCGCGGGAGTCATGCCTACCAGATCGGAAAGGGTCTGAAGCCTTATCTCCTTGCTGTAGTTGTTGTTTATATACTCCTCGACTTTATGCACACGACGGCTGTCGGACGACACCTTGACATTGGCAAACGATCTGCTGGCAAGCGTATGGCAGCTCTCTTCAATCGAAAGCTCGTATAATATCTCGAACAGCTTCAACACCCGATAAAATCCGGACTGTATGCGCGTTATCTCATCTATGCGGCTGTATATGCGCATTATGGCAGGCACCTCAAAGGCTATGCCGGAGCGGCAACGTTCGAGCATGAGCTCAAGACTCTTCATCTGATTCTTGGCCAGCAGCGACTCACCCAGCAGGTCGGACGAGAACTGGACCGTAACCTCTCTTATACGTCCACCCTCGCATTTATGCTGCTCCCACATATGTTCAAGACCGCCGCCTATAAGAGCGAGATCGTAACGTCCGAGCTCCTCCATGCTGTCACCGACAATACGTCGGGCTCCGTCGCAGTTCTCGATGAAATTAAGCTCGTATTCCTCATGGCGGTGCAACGGATAATCAAACGCATCCTTGCACCGGTCTATAAGGTAAAAGCAATCTTTTGATGACAATGGGGTTATCTCTGTGATAATTTTGTTCATGTCGGTCAGAATAAGGTTAATTGTGACGATGCAAAGATACTATTTTTTCAACTGCGAACAAAGCATTTCATGCAAAATAAATACACACTTTACATATAGACGACACTTTATTTACATAAACCTCCCGGCGAAAATACATTTAACAACAAAACAGCCTCACAAGTGTTAACATCATATAATATATATCGTAATGCAACAATCAAAGATTATGGGAAGAAAATCTAACTTTTGGACATACCTGTTCCTTTTGGCGGCCGGAATAGCGCTGATATGCATGCACACCAAAGTCGAACTGCTTTCATGGGTCATAATGTTTATCGGAGCTATGTTTGCCATACCCGGACTGATAGGAGTAATATCGGGCATAGTCAGAGGGTCGCGCAGCGAGCGGATAGACGGCATGTCGGTCACCTCATCGCTCGGTTCTCTTATAATCGGCGTGATACTCATAGTGTGGCCCGGCCCGTTTGTAGGAGTGTTTGTCTACATTCTCGCCGCAATACTTATAATAGGAGGATTATGTCAGATATGGGCGCTGGCCACCGGGTACCGCCCCTACCGGATGCCGTTCGGTCTTTATATACTGCCCGTGCTCATCATAATCACCGGAGTAGTCATGATATGCTCAAGCCTTAAAGAGATACAGGAAGTATTTACGCTGATGGCGGGCATAGCCATGGTAGCCACCGCCGCCAACGGCTTGTTCATCTATCTGACGGCATATAGCGCCGTTAAGAGTTCCAACCGTAGCGACTCCACCGACCGGCAGCTGTAGCCGCCGATGTATCAGGCATTTTTGATGCGGCGGCGCAGATAGTCACAGATTACCTCGGCCACATCGTCCATCGGCATCGATGATGAGTCGATGGTGAGATGATATGACTTGGCGTCGCCCCATGTCTTGTCGGTATAGAAATTATAGTATCCCGCACGCAGCTTATTGGTCTTCTCGGCCAGAGCCTTTGCCTGCTCACGTGTGGTTTTGTCGCCGCGCTTCATTATACGCTCTATACACGCATCCATAGGCGCATGTACGAAGACATTGACACACAGCGGATGGTCACGGAGTATATAATCGGCGCTCCGCCCCACTATGACACACGAATGTGCGTCGGCCACGGAATGTATGAAATCGCTCTGCGCCCTGTACAGCGAGTCATCGCTGATAGACGTGGAGCCGGCGTACAGCGTATATGGATTATATCCCATCGTAAAAGAGAAGAGTCCGTTGAAAAATTTAGGGAACTTCTCGTCTGATTTTTCAAAAAACTCAGGACTGACACCTGCTTTTTTAGCGGCCTCACATAACAATTCCTTGTCATAGTAGGCTATGCCGAGTTTCTGCGCGAGCAGCTTGCCGAGTTCGCGTCCGCCGCTACCGAATTGGCGGCCTATGGTAATCACATATTTCTTTTCCTCCATAATGTCACGGTATAAACAATGACAAATATACGTATTTTCCATGAAATTACACATATCGCGACAAAACACTAAGGGCAAGGCTCATTTTAGCGGTTGAAATTCGCGGAATTTAATTACATTTGCAGAAATAACCATAAATACCGGGCCATGAGATATAGTGTTCTCAAAAGAGGGTTAACTCTTTTTATCGTACTGCTGACGGCGGTATCTGTAAATGTACGTGCGGCAGATGTGCCGGGCGAGGATGACTTCCCGCCTCCGCGCCAGACCGACTATAAAATACAGACACCCACGCACCTGTCAGATTATTTCACAGACAGCGAAAAAGGATGTATCAACACCGAAAACGACGGCTTCATACGGCGCTGGATGCTTCTGGAACCGATAAGCAAGCCCAACCGGTCAAACACGGTGTTTACCGACAGCTATCTCAATCATGTGCTTGACTCCGTGTATTTCAAGGGACAGTTTGTCGACATACCTAAAAACGGACGCAAAGTAAAAGCAGGCACGGCCAAACTGGCTTGGCACGCGCTCGACAGCCGGCTGTTTAACGTGAAGTTGTATCGCTTTGCCGCCGCGCTTAAAAAACCGGTATACGGCGTGATATTCATAGTCATGACTGTCATTGACTGCCCTGATGACATAAAGGATGTGCGCATGTCGGCAGGCTCTAACTCCGCATCGAAATGGTGGCTTAACGGAGAGGCGGCAGTGATGCTCTCGGGCGACCGCCGCATGGTGGCCGACGATTGTGTATCAAAACGGCTGACACTCCGCAAAGGGCGCAACATCATATGGGGCGCCGTCATCAACGGCCCCGGCATGAGCGACTTCTGCGTGCGCTTCCTTGACGAAAACGGCAAACCGGTCACCAACTTTACAACTTGCACAGAATGATCATGAACATCAGAAATATCATCTCGGGGACTGTCGTGTCCCTTGCTATTGCATCGTCATCAAACGTCTACTCTCAGACGGGCGAACCTTATATCCACGACCCGTCGACAATCATGAAGTGCGACGGCAAATACTATACGTTCGGCACAGGCGGAGGCGGACTCATATCGGAGGACGGATGGAGCTGGCTGCCGGGCGCCGTAAGACCCGGAGGAGGAGCGGCACCCGACGCCATAAAGATCGGCGACCGCTATCTTATAGCATACAGCGCCACGGGCGGTGGTCTTGGCGGAGGTCATGCGGGCAAAGTGCTGACTATGTGGAACAAGACCCTCGACCCATCTTCGCCCGACTTTAAATTCACCGAGCCGATCGAGGTGGCTCACTCTCTTGATGACGAGGACTGCGACGCCATCGACGCAGGTCTGCTGCTTGACCCTACTACGGGCCGGCTGTGGCTGTCATACGGCACATACTTCGGCTTCATACGGCTTGTCGAGCTTGATCCGGCCACCGGCGCGCGCGTGGAGGGAAACGAGCCGGTCGACATAGCCATCGACTGCGAGGCCACCGATCTGATGTACCGCGACGGCTGGTACTATCTTCTCGGCACACACGGCACATGCTGCGACGGTCCAAACTCGACATACAACATAGTAGTGGGACGCTCACGCAACGTAACCGGACCATACATCGACAACATAGGGCGCGACATGCTTCAGGGCGGCGGCAAGATGCTACTGTCGGCCGGAAACCGCAAGACCGGGCCGGGCCACTTCGGACGCTACATAGAGGATGACGGAGTCGAGAAGATGTCATTTCATTACGAAGCCGACTTTGACCGCGGAGGGCGCAGCGTGCTTGCGGTATTGCCCCTGCTGTGGGAAAACGGATGGCCGGTGGCCGGCGAGCCGGTAAAAGAGGGTGTGTACGAAATCGAGTCGCAACGCCACGGCTACGCGCTGGAACTGGCTGTCGACTTTGTAAGGATGCCCCATAAGATGTTTCGCTTCTGGGAAAAGGTCGACGAGCCTGTCGTGCCGCTTAAGTCGCAGACTCTTGAAGATGTCATAGACACTTGGCCGGAAGGAGATATAGACGTGCGTCTCGGCGATTACATGTTCCGCCCCCACCAGCGCTGGTCGGTACAGCCGGCGCCCGAATATGGCGGGTATCTTGACGCGCCATACTACAAGATCATGATCGAAGGCACAAATCGCGCGCTGACCGCTACCGCCGAGGCCGAAGTAACGGCATCAGCCGAATTTACCGGCGCACCCGAACAGCTTTGGCGCATCGAGCAGCTTACCGACGGCACCTACCGCGTAATGCCCAAAAGCGTTCCGGGCCACGAAGGCGAGAGCCTTGCCCTCGTATCGGTAGCCGACAGCACGCCTTCGCTCGGCAAGTTTGACATGAACAGCGACAACTCCAAATGGCGTTTCCGCGACCGTTAGCCCCCCTGCCCCATCGTATTTCCGCGCGTTCCAAACAGCACGTACGCCCACTTTTTCACCATCAGTTAAACATTTACGCGCATAACGCGTCATATATTATATTACGAGCAATATCATAAAACTGTTTTTATTATGAAACTAATCAATCGCACCCTGCCCGCGCTGCTTATTGCCGCAGGCATATTTTTCCTCGGTGTCTTTATCAAAGCGGGCATCGACAACTTCAGCAATCGCGACCGCGTCATTACCGTACGCGGACTTGCAGAAAAAGAGGTAATGGCCAACAAAGTCACATGGCCCATAGTGTGCAAGGAAGTCGGCAACGACCTGCCTGCGATATACGACAAAATAACCTCGACCAACAACGCGCTCATCAAGTTTCTTACGTCCAACGGCATCACAAAAGAAGAAATATCGGTAAATGCGCCCGACATCGTCGACCTTCAGGCCGAACGCTACGGCAGCCGCGACTTCCAGTATCGCTACAACGTGACATCGGTTGTGGTGGTGACCTCAAGCAACGTAGCCAAAGTTAACGAACTCATCAAGCGGCAGACCGAGCTGCTGAAAGAAGGCATAGCCATCACTGCCGGCGACTACAACTACCAGACCATCTACGAGTACACCGACCTCAACTCGATAAAGCCGGGCATGATAGCCGAAGCCACCCACAATGCACGTGAGGCCGCCAACAAATTTGCCGCCGACTCACACAGCAACATCGGCAAAATCAAGACAGCCACACAGGGCCAGTTCTCAATCGAGAACCGCGACCCCTATACGCCCTACATAAAAAATGTACGCGTCGTATCGTCAATCGTTTTCTATCTCGAAGACTGATGCCCCGAACCGGCAAACAAAATATTTTTTCATAAAATTGCGAAAACTGCAAAGGTAAGTTTTGAAAATACGAAAATTCGGCTTATCTTTGCACTCGCAATGCCCGGGTGGCGGAATGGTAGACGCGCTCGTTTCAGGTGCGAGTGCTGCGAGGCGTGCAGGTTCGAGTCCTGTTCCGGGCACCCTAAGAAATTGCAAGTGATTAATCCTCAATCACTTGCAATTTTTACTTTCAGCCCGTGTCAACGCCGTGTCAACCGACCCCACCGCAAGCCCCCACTTCAACCTAAATGGACGCTGTTGCCGCGACCTGAATAAACCGAATTTGAATCTATCAACATTTGTTAACTTAACTTTTCCGTCATGTATAGAATATGGAAGATTGTATAATCATAAAAGACGACGATATGTGTTTAAGTATAAGCACAGACCGAAAAAGTTTGGTCAAATGTCATTGGTGCAATGGTGAGATACTTAAATTACCACAAACCATCGAAAATATAAATCCTTTCGCTATTGCAAACTTTAAACATATTACGACAGTCATTCTACCACCCACTCTTAAAAATATAGGAAGAGGTGCCTTCTGCGAATGTACGTCATTAAATACAGTTTTATTTCAGAATCATAAGCAGGAAATTTCTATCAATAAACAGGCTTTCTGGAAATGTTACTCTTTAGAAAATATAAATCTTCCTAGTAACATAATTTCTATTCCGGAAAGTTGTTTTGAAGACTGTAAAAATTTACAGCAGTTAATACTTCCAAAAAGTTTAAAAAGCATTGAAAAATATTCTTTCAAAGGATGCAAAAGCTTGTCAACAATTTTTATAGAACAAAATGTTGAATATATTTCACCGAATGCCTTTGATTTCACTGAATCGCTAACTTCTATATCAGTTCATCAAAATAACTCAAAATTTAAATCTTTTTATGGGATTCTTTTCGAAGGAAATACCATTTATAGAATACCTGAGGCATATAATTGTTCGGGAACGACGACTAAAAAGACAAATATTGTAATTGCTGAGGCTCTGAGCAAATGCTCTGCAATCGGAGAAGGGGCATTTAGAAACACAAACATTCAGTATCTCTATATTCCAATAAACATAAACAGCATTTTTTACAGGGCTTTTGAATGCTGCTTTCACTTAAAAGAAATACATTTCCAAGATGGAGTGAACATTAAATATCTCGGTTGGGAAACATTTGCAAATTGCATAAGATTAAAGCTAATTATAATCCCCAGTAGTGTAGGTGTTATCGGGCATAATGCATTTGTAAATTGCTCTGATTTACAAGTAGTTTATATTCCTGCAAGTGTATGGAGAATTAAAAATGACGCATTTGAAAAATGTAAAAAATTGAGAGCAATTATATTTGTACCATCGAAAGGCAAAATCAGACATCTTGAAAAAGGTTCCCAATGGATAAAAACAGACGCTAACTGTAGGATATTGGTACCTTTATCCGAAATAGATTATTTTAAACGGGTCTTCTCGGATAATGCTAACAAAATATTACCCCATAGCATCTCTTAGCAGACAGCTATCAAATTTATTGTGTAATATGATTGAAATAAATCATAGATTTGATGCAGGAGATAAGCCGATAGTTCAAGTTTGTATTAAGGTTGTTTCATGTTGATCCCTTGGCGAAATGGCGTGAGCAATTCCGGCAGAACGGGTGTTTGACAGATGGATGGTCGCAGAGACTGAGGTCTCTGTAAGGCTGAATGTTCCGACTGCGAGTCGAGATAGAGAGATCCGGCCAACACCCGATTATACTTGATGGTTCAGACATGAAAAATTTGTTGGGACATCTTGGGGAAAGATTGGGTCATATTGGGGAAGTGCCTGATTTGCTGTAAACTATCTGCGGATTGCTGTTGTTGCAATATCAAAAGCAGCTAAATCCGATGCAAGATGCCCTATATTGTCAGCCAATGAATACTGTTTTGGCGCAGTCTGACGATGATAGCGTTGCCAAAGATGCTGCCGTTGAATTTCAGAAGTGATATGATGATAATGGAGCTGTCCCCGTTATCATGGTCAAAAAGGCTGTCTCAACGAAAAAAAATATCGGACATTTGATTTTTAACATTTGCCCGTTTTGAGATTCTATCGTATCTGATACTCTTGCAGAAAGGTCTGATTCAATATTGGACAAAAGCCGAACAAAGTCGGACAACTGTCAATATATCAATTATTTGCGTGAACAAAATGCAAGTTTGACAGTTATAATGATAGACTGGCAGACAACTCGCTGATGCGATTATTCTCATTGAAAATCGCATGAAGTGAAAAAAGTTGGGAAATGTTGAGCAAAATCTCGGAAATATCGGGAAACCGGCATCGAGGGGCGAAACAATCTCACTTGGCGGTATGTTTGTCGAATAAAAGCAGGGGGATAAGGATTCACAAATCCGGCTCCCATGCGACCAACCAAAGGTCAGAGTGTTGACGGTATCCGGAGACCGTAGGCATACGACCGACTGTTCATGACCCGCGCAGGGTTAAGCGCCAGCCTTCTTCCTTGGCAAGAAGAAGCAGTAAATTTTGTTCCCAGAAATGCTTGAGGCTTTGGGAGAGCCAAAGAGCCCCACGGAATGTACATAGTTTTAATGGCCACTTCCCATTTCCGAGTTTGAGACTGTCATGTCACTTGTCTTGATCCTTGCGAGTCGAGAACGTCATTGCTATGCCTGTTTCAAACCGGAGAGACCACTAATCCACGTCAATCGTGACGAAAGGTATGGGATGACCAAAATCCGCCATCGCTCCATGCCTTCATCATCCGGCGGAACAAAAATTCTTATGACGAATATTTTAGAACTTCTCAAGAGTGGGGTTACAGGTCTTACCCTCAACATAATAATCGAAGACCTCGTGGAGTTTGCCAACCATTTCATCAGCGAAGCGAAGGAGGCTCTGCTCTCGCCTATGGTGAAACAGTCTCAGGAGAAACTTCTGCCCAAGGCGGAGGTGCTGGAGAAATTCAACATCTGCCCCTCGACCCTGTGGAACTGGGAAAAGAAGAAATACATCGAGCCTGTAAAGATAGGTCGCAAGGTCTACTATCGTCAGGCGGATGTGGAATGTCTCATCATTCAGCGCGGCAAACGATGATGGATGCCAAAGAATTGGATGCTCTCTGGCAGGCTTCGCAAATCAGAGTGACGGATGAGATTACCGTGGCTCCGGAGGTTCTCTTTTGCAACGGTTCCGTTATCGGTAAACTCGGCAACTTTTCGGCATCGACCGGAAAAGCGAAGAGCAAGAAGACTTTCAATGTCAGTGCTATCGTAGCGGCGACTCTGATGAACGGCGAGGTGTTGCGATATGTAGCCGAATTTCCCGACAACAAGCGGACTGTCCTATACTTCGACACCGAACAGAGTCCCTATCATTGTCAGTAAGTGATTCGCCGTGCATTACAACTCGCAGGTCTGCCGCTCGACCGTCATCCCGACAATCTTATCTTTGCCCAGTTTAGGGCGCAGGTGCCTGACACTCGTCTGGATATTATTGATCGGGCGATTGCCACGACACCGAATGTCGGACTGGTAATCATAGACGGAGTGCGAGACCTGATGTTTGACATCAACAACGCCAACTGGAAAAGTCGGTGCAGATGGGCTATTATTGTTTCCATATACAAAGGTATTAATTTTTAGTCAAATACGATGTATTAAAAGGGTATATCCGGCAGGGAGTTGATGGCTTCGTGTTGGAGGGAATCGACGGTGCGGGTGTGTTTCAGGCGTAACGGCAAAGGACTAATTGCAAATCAGTAGGTATAAAAAAAATTACCCGTCGTCACGACGAATAATCTTCTTAACCTTAAATCTAATACCATGAAAAACACGTTGCAAAGGTAATGCATTTTATGTTATATAACACAATTTTCAAGCATAAAAAAGAGCACACGTTAACTATTTTTAATATTTGAGCGTGGTTTTGGGATTATATCGGGGGGATTTCAGGGTGTCCTGCCGCTTTTTTCTATCCACTTTCTGCCCGGGAGTACACGCGCCGCCGTAATACAGCTTGTCAACCTGCCGCCGCCACACTCCACGACAACCATATATCATCAGACAAAAGGGGGATAATGCCCGTTTTAACGCAGTATTTGAATAAAATTTCCTTTTTTGAGGCGGAAATGCTTTTACTTATTAAAATTTTCATTACATTTGGGACTTTATTACAATATCACAGTGCTAAATTGAATATTTTACTAAATCATATATTATATGGAATTGCGTGAACAATCCCAGCCGGTAGACAATACCGATCAGGATTTAACCTTGAATGAAGGGGTCAATGAGACTCCAGTTGAAATTGAAGAAAGTATAACCGTGGAAGCCATCGACCCCGAGGATGACGAAACAGTCGCAGAGGCTGACAAACCGTTGACCAAGGAAGAGATATTAAGCACTCTTGAAGCCATAAGTTCCAAAGAGGGCTCTGAGATAGTGCGCGAAGAAGTGACACGGATGAAACAATATTTCTACGCAATCCGTAAGACAGAGCTTGCCGCCGAGAAGCAGGCATTTCTTGAAAGAGGCAACGAAGAGGCGGCATTTGCTCCTATGCCCGACGCCGATGAAGAGCGGCTGCACCAGCTCCTCGAAGTGATAAAGGCAAAGAAAGCTGAATATTTGGCCGAAGTAGAGGCGCAACAGAAAGCCAATCTTGAAAAGAAACTCGCTATCATTGAAGAGCTCGGCAAGATGGCGGAAGACACCGACAATGTCAATCGACTGTTTCCGCGTTTCCGCGAACTGTCGCAGGAATTCAAGGACACCGGCGACGTGCCCCCTACCGACACCACTGACCTTTACCGCAACTATTCGGCTGCAGTGGAGCGCTTCTACGACCAGCTCAAGATAAACAAAGACCTGCGCGACTACGACTTCAAGAAAAATCTCGAGCAAAAAACATTGTTGCTCTCCGAAGCCGAAAAACTCGCCGACGAGTCTGACGTAATACTTGCATTCCGCCGTCTTCAGGAATTGCACGACAAATGGCGCGAGACCGGACCTGTGGCCAAAGAGATCCGCGAAGAGATATGGAATAAATTTAAAGACGCCTCGGCAACCGTAAACAAACGTTATCAGGCATTCTTCGAGGAGCGCAAAGCCCGCGAACGCGAAAACGAAGAAAAAAAGACGGCAATATGCGAACGCATCGAGGCTCTGGACTTCGAAAACCTGAAGAGCGTATCGGGCTGGGACCAGATGACCAAGCAGATACTTACTGCACAGGAAGACTGGAAAAAACTCGGCTTCGCATCAAAGAAAGTCAACAACGCACTGTTTGCCCGCTTCCGCGAGACATGCGACCGCTTCTTTGCGAAAAAAGCCGAATACTTCAAAAACATGCGCGAGACGCATGCCGCCAACCTCGCCAAGAAAGAGGCTTTGTGCGAAAAGGCCGAGGCTCTGAAAGAGAGCTCCGACTGGAAAAAGACAGCCGACCAGCTGGTGGCCCTCCAGAAAGAGTGGAAGACCGTGGGACCTGTCGACAAAAAGCACAGCGACAATGTATGGCAACGTTTCCAAGAAGCATGCGACTACTTCTTTGACAGAAGAAAGAAAGCCACTTCAGGCGTGAGGAAAACCGAGCAGGCCAACCTCAAACAGAAAAACGAAATCATAGAGAAGCTAAAGGCGATAACGGACGACACCGACCGCAACGAAGCCATAACACTCGTACGCAGCCTGATGGCGGAATGGCAACAGACCGGTCATGTGCCGTTTAAAGACAAAGACAAAGTCTATGACGCATACAAGGCTGTCGTTGATTCGCTATATGACCGCTTTGACATCAAGGAGACAAAAGCCAACATGTCCAATTTTGCCCAGAGCATCAACGACATGGGCAACGACGAGAACAAGCTTTATCGCGAGCGCGAGCGTCTTGTAAGGACATTCGAAGCCAAACGCAACGAACTGAAGACCTACGAAAACAACATGGGCTTCTTCAACGTGAAGTCAAAAGACGGCAACTCGCTTCTGCGTGACATGGAGCGCAAAATGCAGCGCATAAAGGATGACCTCGCCACGCTCGAAGAAAAGATCAAGTTGATTGACAGTAAACTTTAATAAGGTCAATACCCTAATTCAACACTCAAAGGATGTGTCAACAAGCTAAAACGAGCTTCGGGTTGACACATCCTTTAAGCATATAGCATAGACCACAATGGGCAATAGAAGCAGCATTTATTTTACGGTATCAGAATCCATAATAGCATTTCTGACCGTAAACCTGTGCTACCTGACAGCTACCTTCTTCGACAACAATATCATAGGCTTCCGATGGAAAGTCACATGGCTTGTAGTAAACATCGCCGCCATACCGGCCGTCTATTTCATAGTCCAACATACAGCCACGAGGTCATTGCACATCGAAAAAATCGTAGGGAAAGCATTTATAGCCGCAGGCATACATGCGTTGTTTTTCTTCGCGCTGTTATCGTTTCTCAACTCATGGATACACGACAGGTCGTTCTACCTCTGGTTTTACGCCACCATGTGCATAATGATGCCCTTGAGCCTCATATCCACCCGCCTCATAATAAAATTCATACGTCGAAACGGATGCAATTCGACAGCGGTCATAATAATCGGCACAGGAGCCACTGCGCAACGCCTGCGGGATGAAATGCTCGCCGACCCCGGCTACGGCTACACATTCAAAGGGTTCTTCTCAAAAGATAAAGACGATGACGGCGTAGACCGGCAAGACTACGCAGGCACAATCGAGTGCCTGAACTCATTTTTAAGCACTACGCATATCGATGAGATATACTTCGCACTGTCGGCCGAAGACTACGAGACCCTCCACAGGGTTGTGGTCATAGCCGATGCCAAATTAATACAGGTCTATGTGGTGCCGCAGATAAGCCGCTATGCCGGAAAAGTCAACGTCCTCGGCTCCATAGGCAATGTACCGTTTCTATCCATACGTACCAATCCGCTGAAAAGCGTCGTAAACCGCGCCATAAAAAGGGGCGGCGACGTCATAGGCTCCACAATGTTTCTGCTCATCGCACCCATAGCATTTCTGGCAATAGCGGCAGCCATAAAACTGACGTCGCCGGGACCGGTATTTTTCAGACAGAAACGCACCGGCTACCTCGGCAAAGAGTTCACATGCTACAAATTCCGGACAATGTACGTAAACACGCAGAGCGAAAGCACCCCTACCCGCCGCGACGACCCGCGCATAACTCCGGTAGGCCGCATCCTGCGCCGCACAAGCCTCGACGAACTGCCGCAGTTTATCAACGTACTGCTCGGCGATATGTCGATAGTTGGCCCGCGTCCTCACATGATAAGCCAGACCAACGACTACATCAAACTGATTGACCGATACATGGTAAGGCATCTCATCAAGCCCGGCATAACGGGCTGGGCGCAGATAAACGGCTACAGGGGTCTGACCGAAGAAATATGGGAAATGGAGAAACGTGTAGAGCACGACGTATGGTATATGGAAAACTGGAGCCCGCTGCTCGACCTTAAAATCATAACTCTCACCGCACGCAATCTGCTAAAACGTGACAACAACGCATTCTGACAATGAACACTGACTACAAAGACATAGACCGGCGTGCACACGCACTGTTGCGACGTTTCTTCGGATACAACAGTTTCCGTCCGGGGCAGCTTGACATAATACGCTCCGTCATGTCGGGCAACGACACACTCGCGCTCATGCCCACCGGCGGCGGCAAGTCGATATGCTACCAGATACCGGCCATGCTCCACGAAGGATGCTGCATAGTCGTGTCGCCGCTCATATCGCTTATGAAAGACCAAGTAGCCGGACTGAATGCCAACGGCATCCCCGCCACCGCAGTCAACAGCGGCAACGCCGGCAACGAAAACCGCCGTGCGCTGGACGAGGCCGTACGTGGTCATATGAAACTGCTCTACATGTCGCCCGAGCGCCTGCTTCAGGAGATGGATCGCATCGACATGAGCGGCTTCGTCAGCCTTTTTGCCATCGACGAGGCGCACTGCATTTCGCAATGGGGCCATGACTTCCGGCCGGAGTATTCCGAGTTGAGCATACTTAAAGAACGCTTCCCTGACATACCGGTCATAGCGCTTACAGCCACGGCCGACCGCATAACCCGCGATGACATAATAACACAGCTTAGACTCAACGATCCCTTTATCCACATAGCATCGTTTGACCGCCCGAACCTCTCGCTGAAAGTACTTCCCAACACCGGCAAGAGCAAACGCATCGGCACAATAACAAAACTCATCGACCGATACCCCGACGACTCCGGCATAGTCTACTGCCTCAGCCGCAAAGGAGCCGAGGCTACAAATGCCGAGTTGAACCTGCGCGGCTACCGGAGCATAGTATATCATGCGGGGCTGACACCCAAAAAGCGCGACGAGGCACAGCGCATGTTCAGCGACGGCGACATTCAGGCCGTATGCGCCACCGTAGCTTTCGGGATGGGCATCGACAAAAGCAACATACGCTGGGTGGTCCACAACAACATGCCGCGAAACATGGAAAGCTACTATCAGGAGATAGGTCGGGCGGGACGCGACGGAATGCCCTCGGAGACAGTACTGTTCTACTCATATGCCGACGTAGCCACTCTCCAGAGCTTCATCAACGAATCGGGCCAGCCTGCCTTGAATGCGGAGAAGCTGAACCGCATGAAAGAGTACTGCGAGAGCACCGTGTGCCGTCGTCGCGTTCTGCTCAGCTACTTCAACGAAGCCCTTGACCATGACTGCGGCAACTGCGACGTGTGCCTTGATCCGCCTGAACGTTTCGACGGCACAGTCATAACGCAGATGGCCCTCAGTGCCGCCATACGCACCGGCCAGCAGGTTGGCCTCACCATGCTTACCGACATACTGCGCGGCTCGGCGCGCGCCGAAATAATCGAACGAGGCTACGACCGCATCAAAACATACGGCGTGGGACGAAAGCTCACATTCGGCGAGTGGACATCTTATATAGGACAGATGATACAGCTCGGACTGCTCGACATGGCCTACGACGAGCACAACCGCCTCAAAGTGACCGACTACGGCATGTCGGTACTGCGGGGCGACACCACCGTCATGCTGTCGCGCTATCACCCTGTCAAATCCACATCCAAAACGACAAAAAAGCCATCGGCCAAGGCTCCCGTACGCAACCCGGCCGAACTACTCTTTGCAGAGCTTAAAAGACTCCGCATGTCGCTTGCCAAGGAAGAAGGCATACCGCCCTACCTTGTGTTTACCGACAAGACCCTTATGGAGATGGTAAAAAAACGTCCCGTGACGCTGCGTGAGTTCAACACCATCGAGGGCGTGGGCGAACGCAAAAGCCTCAAGTACTGGTCGCAATTCACCGAACTCATAAAACGTTTCAAATGACATGGCACATCCGTTAGACATATTGCGGCGCATACACCGCCTTGACCAAGCCCAGATAAACATGCTGTCGGGGCTGATGCAGGAGTCACACATGCCGCGCGGAGCCAGAATAGACGGCAACTCCAGCATACAGAACACATCCTATTATATAATGAGAGGCGCCGCACGCGCGTTTTACACCAAAGACGGCAAAGAGCACACCATGTCGTTTGCTTTCGATGACGAATACCTCATGACGCATCTCGTCATAAATTCCGAGGATATACCGCTGACCATAACCTTCATGGAGCCCACCGACATAGTGTATCTGCCCAACCGCAAACTGCACGAAACCATGATCGGCATCGAAGACTTAGACCATCATGAAGGATTGCTGTTCATGAACGCCTCACTGCTGCACTACAACAAATATCTCGAGGAGCGCATATACGTCCTGCAGAGCATGACGGCATCGGAGCGTTACGAGTGGACCCTGAAGCGCTATCCGCGTCTTCTCGAGTGCGCCACCATAACCCAGATAGCCTCCTATCTCGGCATAACAAAAGAGACCCTATATCGTATAAGGTCAGGAAAGTACATCTGACACAACAACACTTAAAAATGCTTAATTTTAATAATGAATATGACATTTATCATATTCTATACCGTTTTGTGTACCTACCTTTGCATTCTGAAACGAAATTTATACTTCCAACCGGATATTAAAAGGGTAAAAAGATATGTTTAACACGAACTTTATGAAATTGAATGTAACAACTGTTGCCGGACTTTTCGCGTCAGCGGCAACACTGTTAAGCCTCTCGGCCTGTGGAGGCGGACAACAGCAGCAGATGCAGGCTCCGGCTCCGGAAATAGCCGTCATGACAGTTAATTATGGTAATTCCGATCTTGAAAGTGCTTATCCCGCAACCATAAAAGGCCGCACCGACATTGACATAAGGCCTCAGGTGACAGGTTTTATAACAAAAGTTCACGTTGACGAAGGACAACAGGTGAAAAAAGGTCAGGTACTTTTCACACTCGACCAAGTACAGTTTCAGGCCGCCGTCGAATCGGCCGAAGCAGCTGTAAAAGTAGCACAGAGCGCACTCAACACAGCTCAGCTCACCGCCAACAACAAGCGCATGCTCTTTGACAAGAATATAATAAGTGAATATGAGTGGCAGATGGCCGACAACGCTCTCGCACAGGCCAAGGCACAGCTTAGCCAAGCCAACGCCAACCTTGTCACCGCACGCAAGAACCTCGCCTACACCAACGTCACCGCTCCGTCCGACGGCGTCATAGGCACCATACCCAACCGTGAAGGCTCCCTCGCGTCGCCCTCTTCGGCAGTGCCCCTGACAACGGTGAGCGACAACTCGCAGGTATACGCCTACTTCTCACTCAACGAAAAAGACATACTTGACCTCACCGACAACGGAGCAAAAACACTTGCCGAGAGCATCGACAACATGCCCGAAGTGACCCTCCGACTGGCTAACGGCGAGATATATCCCGAAAAGGGCAAGGTAGCCACAGTATCGGGAGTCATCAACAACACCACCGGCGCCGCTACTGTACGCGCGCTCTTCAACAACAAGACCGGCATGCTGCGCAGCGGGTCCACCGGACAGGTGCTTATCCCCAACAAGTACGAGCAGGTTATTGTAATTCCGCAGGGAGCCACCAACGAACTGCAGAACATACGCTTCGCTTACGTGGTCAACGACAGCAACAAGGTAGTGTCGACACCTATACAGGTATCGCCCAACGACGACGGCAAGAACTTCATCGTCATGTCGGGTCTTGAACCGGGACAACGCATAGCCATAGAGGGCATCGGCACAAAGGTAAGAGACGGCGTGACCATACAGCCCGTCGAGGCATCGGCAAAAGCAGAGCCACAGCAGCCCGCCGCAGCCCAATAACATCTTCAATCACTCATTCGCTAAAAGAAGAGCTATCATAACTATCAAACAGACATGAAATTAGATACATTTATTAACCGTCCGGTGCTATCGACGGTTATATCAATCTTTATCGTGTTGCTGGGTTTGATCGGTCTTACATCGCTGCCTATCACGCAGTATCCTGATCTTGCCCCGCCAACAATCCGCGTATCTACGACATATACGGGTGCCAATGCCCAAGCCGTACTTAACTCGGTAATAGCCCCCCTCGAAGAGTCAATAAACGGCGCCGAGGGCATGACCCACATGGAGTCGACGGCCACCAATACCGGTTCGGCCGACATCACAGTATACTTCAAGCAGGGCTTTAACGCCGACATGGCCGCCGTCGACGTACAGAACCGCGTAGCCAAGGCCACCAACCTTCTGCCCGCCGAAGTAACCCAAGTAGGTGTGCTCACACAGAAGCGCCAGACCTCCATGCTTATGGGTGTGGCCCTGTATTGCGACAACGGCGAGTATGACGCGGTGTTCATCGACAACTACATGAAAATCAACGTCATCCCGCAGCTGCAACGTGTCAACGGTGTCGGCGACGTGATGTCGTTCGGTGCCGACTACTCTATGCGTATATGGCTCAAGCCCGACGTCATGGCCCAGTATAAGCTCATGCCGTCCGACATATCCGCCGCACTCCGCGAGCAGAACGTCGAGGCGGCTCCCGGTGCGTTCGGCGAGCAGGGCGACCAGTCGTTCCAGTACACCATTAAATATAAAGGACGCCTCACTACCCCCGAGGAATTCGGCGACATAGTTGTAAGCGCCAATTCCGACGGTCAGGTACTTTACCTGAAGGACGTGGCCGACATAGAGCTTGGCCGCGTGACCTACGGTTTCAGCAACGGTCTTAACAGCTATCCCTCGACCTCGGCGATGATATTCCAGACCGCAGGCTCCAACGCCACACAGATCATCAAGGACTGCGAAAAGGAGATAAATCTTCTTGCCAAAGACCTGCCCAAAGGTCTGCACTTCGCCATACCGATGAACAACAACGACTTCCTTGAAGCATCGATCCATGAGGTTATCAAGACCCTTATCGAGGCGTTCATTCTCGTGTTCTTCGTGACCTACGTCTTCCTTCAGGACTTCCGCTCAACCATCATCCCGGCAATCGCCATACCGGTGGCCCTTATCGGTACATTCTTCATCATGTACCTCATCGGCTTCTCAATCAACCTCATCACCCTCTCGGCTCTCGTGCTTGCCATAGCCATTGTGGTCGACGACGCCATTGTGGTCGTCGAGGCGGTCCACGCCAAACTCGACGTGGGCTACAAAAATCCGCGCAAGGCTTCGATTGACGCCATGAACGAGATAGGCGGCGCCATCATTTCGATTACGCTCGTCATGATGCTCGTGTTTATCCCCGTATCGTTCATGCCCGGTACGTCAGGCGTGTTCTACAAGCAGTTCGGTCTTACCATGGCCATAGCCATCGGTCTGTCGGCCATCAACGCCCTTACGCTGTCGCCTGCGCTGTGTGCCGTGTTCCTCAAGGCCCACGATGACGAATCATCGCTTAAGGAGCGTATGGGCACCGCCTACGCCGAAGCCGCCGACACGATGAAAAAGCGCTATGCCTCGGCATGGAAGCTCAACCTGCCTCCGTTGGTGACATTCCTCTTCCTTGCCGCCACCATTACATTCATGGTGCTCGGCTGGTATCAGTTCGCCGTAATCTGGAAGCTCGTCATAGCTTCGGTATGTGCCATCATAGCCATAATGGGCATATTCAGCGACCGCTTCAAAGCCGGCTTCGAGCTTGGCTACAGCCGCCTTCTGAAAGTATATCATAAAGCCACCTCTTTCTTCGTGGCCCACAAGATAACGTCATTCGGCATCGTGGCCGCATCGGTAGCCATACTCGTATGGCTCATGTCGATAACTCCCACCACGCTCGTGCCCGACGAGGACACCGGCTACCTCTTCACCATGCTTGACATGCCTCCCGGCACCTCACAGGAGCGCACCAGCGCCGCACTCGACAAAATTGACGCGGCTATTCTGAAAATACCCGGAGTGAAGTACACCCAGAAGATTATGGGTTACAGCTTCCTCGCCGGACAAGGCAATACCTACGGTACAATCATCGTGAAGCTGAACGACTGGTCGGAGCGCGACGAGACCCAGACAAACACTGCCATACTACAGCAGATATACGGCGTGACATCCTCTATAAAAGACGGACGTCTCGTGGCTTTCGCACCACCTATGATATCGGGTTACTCGCTGACCAACGGTTTCGACCTCAAGATGCAGGACAAGACCGGAGGTTCTATCGAGACATTCTACGGCATCGTACAGAACTTCCTCGCCGAGCTTATGGCCCAGCCTGAAGTACAGATGGCCTACTCGACCTTCAACCCGTCATTCCCCCAGTACATGGTCGACATCGACGCCGCCAAAGCCAAGCAGGCCGGCATAAGCCCCTCGACCATACTTAGTACGCTTCAGGGCTACTACGGAGGTATGTATGTCAGCAACTTCAACCGTTTCGGAAAGATATACCGCGTCATGATGCAGGCCTCGCCCGAAGCCCGCGTGTCGCCCGAGACCCTGACAAGCATAAAAATACGCAACGGCAACGAGATGGCCTCGCTGTCCAACTTCGTGACACTTAAGAAAGTGTACGGACCCGACCTGCTCAACCGCTTCAACATGTTCGCGTCTATATCGGTGACCGGACAGCCCGCTCCGGGCTATACCACCGGCGACTGTCTCGCCGCCATCGAGCGAGTGGCCGCACAGGCTCTGCCCGCCGGTTACGGCTACGAGTACTCCGGTATGACCCGCGAGGAAGCCGGCACATCGGGCAACGCCACTGCCATGATATTCGGTCTGTGTCTGCTCTTCGTTTACCTTCTTCTGTCGGCCCAGTACGAGAGCTACATCATACCGTGGGCGGTTATACTCTCCATACCGTTCGGTCTTATGGGTTCGTTCGTATTTGCCGGCATGGACGGCATATCCAACAACGTATATCTGCAGATTGCCCTTATCATGCTTATCGGTCTTCTTGCAAAGAACGCCATCCTTATCGTGGAGTTCGCGCTTGAACGCCGCCGCACGGGCATGTCGATAGTCAACGCAGCCATCCAAGGCGCCACCGCCCGTCTGCGTCCTATCCTCATGACCTCTCTCGCCCTCGTCATCGGACTTCTGCCCATGATGTTTGCCCACGGCGTAGGCGCCAACGGTAACCGCGCCCTCGGTACGGGAGCCATAGGCGGTATGCTTATAGGCATGATACTTCAGGTACTTGTCGTACCGGCGCTGTTTGTCGTGTTCCAGATCATTCAGGAGAAATTCTCACCGCTCAAGTGGGAAGACACCGACAATACCGGATTACAGTCTGAAATCGAGCAGTACTCGCGTTAATAAACTCACTTAACAGAAACCAAATATTATGACTCTAAATAATATTTCACGCGCGGCTATAATTCTTGTAAGTGTGGGAGCTCTGTCGAGCTGCCACATTTACAACAAGTTCAGCATGCCCACAGATGACGCCCTGACTTCGCAGTATGTCGAGGCGGTAAACTCCGAGACCAATGAAGCCGCCTTCGGCAACATGAAGTGGCAGGACGTGTTTACCGACCCCATACTCGCCGGCTTGATAGACCAAGCCCTCGTCAACAACACCAACCTCAACAACGCCAAGCTGAATGTCGACATAGCCCATGCGCAGCTCAAAGGCGCACGCCTCAGCTATCTGCCGTCGCTGACACTGGCACCCAACGCCTCCGCGGCATCATATGACCACTCCCACATGAACTGGACCTATCAGATACCTCTGGCCGTAAGCTGGGAGATTGACATATTCGGCAAGTTGCTGAACTCAAACCGACGCGCCAAAGCCGCCCTGCTTCAAAGCGAGGCATACGAACAGGCCGTACGCTCACAGATAATAGCCGGCGTGGCCAACTGCTATTATTCGATATCGATGCTTGAGAAGCAGCTTGAGATAAGCCGTCAGACAGCCGAATACTGGAGCGAAAGCGTGCAGGTAATGAAAAACCTGAAGCTCGCCGGACGTGTAAACGAGAGCGCCGTAGTACAGAGCACGGCCAACTACTACAGCATACTCGCTTCAATCACCGACCTCGAAGTGGCCCTGCATGAAGCCAACAACTCCATGTCGCTGCTCATGAACGTGCCTCCGCAGACTTGGGACATACCTTCAGGCGCCGAGTTCAACACTCCCGCCGTAGTCCGCGAGGGAGTGCCCATGCGCGAGCTCGCATCGCGTCCCGACGTACGCGCGGCCGAGCAGAACGTGGCCATAGCCTACTATGCCACCAACCAAGCCCGCGCGGCTTTCTACCCGGGACTCACAATATCATCCAACGGCGGCTTCACCAACCTGCTCGGTTCGGTGATATCCAACCCCGGAAAGTGGTTTATCCAGCTTGCCGGACAGCTCACCGCCCCGATATTTGCCCGCGGACAGCTCATTTCCAACCTTGAGGCCACACGCGCACAGCAACAGCAGGCCATGAACAACTTCCAGTACACATTGCTTAGCGCAAGCGCCGAAGTAAGCGAAGCCCTGATGCTCTACAACAAAAGCGATGAAAAGGCCAAACTTCTGGCTCAACAGGTAGAAAATCTTGAGAAATCGGTGGAAATAACCGAAGAATTGCTATCTTTGAACGGTTCATCGACATATCTGGAAGTATTGACCGCGCAACAGAGCCTCCTGTCGGCACAGATAGCACAGGTAACATGTCTAAACGCCAAGGCCCGCGCCGGTATCAATCTGTACCAGTCGCTCGGTGGCGGACGTTAATATAAACCCCTAATCATCACGACCATGATAAGTCCGTTATCACATGTTGACCCTTCGGCAAAGATAGGCAACAACGTTACAATTCACCCTTTCGCGTTCATTGACGCCGATGTGGAAATAGGCGACGACTGCGAGATAATGCCCTACGCGAGCATAATCCGCGGCACACGCATGGGACGCCACAACAAAGTCTATCAGGGAGCCATAGTAGGCGCCGACCCGCAGGATTTCCGCTGGAAAGGCGACAAAAGCTACTGTACCGTAGGCGACAATAACATAATACGCGAGTACGTAATCATAAACCGAGGCATACGGTCGACGGGCGGCACCGTAATAGGCGACGACTGCTTCATAGCGGCGGAAACCCACATTGGCCATGACTGCCTCATAAAGGGCCGTTCGGTGCTTGGCAACGGCGTAATGATAGCCGGCGACTGCACCGTAGGACAATGCTCGATTATGTCATCCAACTCCATGCTCCATGAACGCAGCGAGATAGGCGACTGGGTGCTGATAAAAGGCGGATGCCGCATAGTGGGCAACGTACCCCCGTATGTTGTCATAGCGCACAACCCCGCCGTATATTACGGCATAAACGCGGTAATCATGCGCAAGCACGGCTTCACCGAAGATCAGGTCGATGACGTGGCAAAATGCTACCGTCACGTATACCAGTCGGGAACATCCGTGTTCAATGCGGTAAAGCGCATCGAAGCCGATGTGGAGCCGAGCGACATCCGCTCCAACATCGTTGACTTCATACGCAACCATGACATGAAAATCGTGGCAATACCGGCCGACCTCGAATAAACGACAGAATCCAATAGATGACAATAGGCAGACTGAGTCCTTTTCAGTCTGCCTATTGCTTTATTTATGCGGATAATGTAACTTTGTAATCAAACTACTTTTTTTTCGGGAAATATGGATCAACCTCGCAGACTTCTGCTTATTATCAATCCCATATCGGGTGTGGGTGATAAAAACGATATTGAGGCTCTCGTATATACTCATCTCAAGCCGTCGGGCTATGAGATAACCACCAGCTACACTTGCGCACGGGGCGACGCCACACGGCTTGCCGAAAATGCCGTAAAATCAGGATTCTACGGAGTGATAGCCGCAGGAGGCGACGGCACGGTAAACGAAACCGCCACCGCACTATGCGATACAGATACTGCACTCGGCATCATACCGTGCGGCTCGGGCAACGGACTCGCCCGACATCTCGGCATACCGCTCGACCCGCTCGCGGCCATTAAAATCATAGCGGAGAATCATATTGTAAAGAGCGATTACGGCTCGGTAAACGGACGCCGCTTCTTCTGCACGTTCGGAGTAGGCTTTGACGCCGCCGTAAGCAGCAATTTCGCCCGGCAGCACCGACGCGGTAAATTCACTTACATAAAAAGCGCCATACTGGAGTACATAAAGTATCATCCGCAGGTCTACACCGTCAGCGCCAACGGCCAGATAATAACCGAAAAGGCATTTCTCATAGCATGCTGCAACGCCTCGCAGTACGGTAACAACGCCTACATAGCGCCGACGGCGAGCATAACCGACGGACTGCTCGACATAACCATAGTGCATGCGGGAACGCCGCTTGACAATGCCATCATGGGCGTTGACCTCTTCACCGGCTACATAAACTCCAACACCATGATCCATACATTCAGAGCGCCGGCCGCCGTCATATACCGGCAAAAAGAGGGTCCGGTACACATCGACGGCGAACCGCTCAACATCGATGACACGATGGAGATAAAATGCCACGCCAATTCGCTTAAGATATTCACGCCCACAAAAGAGGTGGTGTTCCGTCCGATAATAACGCCGATGGAAAACGTGATGAGAGACATTTTTTGCTCGTTTTCAAGGCTATTTAAAAGCCGATGACAACCATAATGCCGTTCAATTGATGTTGTTCGGCATTTTTTAATTAATATTGTCTATTTTATCAATTTATTTTTTGCTAATTCCACAAAAAATAAGTAACATTGCAATGTATCATATAACCAGAATCAAATAATATACCAACTAATATACTAACTTAAAACAAATGAGTTATCTTAAATTTGATAAAAACCTCATGATTAACTTGGAGCAGTCACTGTCCAAAGAGATGCTCCGCACCAATCAGGCAGGGGCTTACCATTGCTCATCGATTGTGGGATGCAACACCCGCAAGCAGCACGGCTTGCTTGTGATACCGATCCCCGAGATGGACAACAAGTCATTTGTCATGCTGTCGTCTCTCGACGAGACGGTCATACAGCACGGTGCTCCGTTCAATCTCGGACTGCACAGGTATTCCGGAGGTGTGTATAGCCCCAACGGGCATAAATACATAAGAGAGTACGACTGCGAGAGTGTGCCCCGCACGACCTATCGTGTCGGTGGAGTCATCCTTACCAAAGAGATGGTGTTCAGCTCGGAAGAGAACCGTATACTGATACGCTATACTCTGGTTGACGCACATTCGGCGACTACCCTTCAGTTCAGACCGTTTCTCGCATTCCGCGAGGCCAACGACCTTGTAGTACAGAACGACAAGATCAATACCGCATACGCCGAAGTCAACAACGGCGTGGCATTCTGCCTCTACCCCGGCTTCCCTACCCTGTACATGCAGTTCAGCCGCAAGCCGATATGGGTGCAGAACCCCAACTGGTACAACGGCATCGAATACGTAAAGGACCTTGAGCGCGGCATACCCTACACCGAAGACCAGTGGGTGCCCGGCTACTTCGAGATACCCATCAAGAAAGGTGAGTCCATTATCTTCTCCGCAGGATTGAACGAAGCGTCGCCGAGGTCATTCAGCAAGATGTACGAAGTGGAAGTGGCCAGCCGCACAAAGCGCTCCAGCTTCTACAACTGTCTGAAGAACTCCGCCAAGCAGTTCTATATCAAGGACAAAGAGAACGAATACATCGTATCGGGTTATCCGTGGGGACAGATACGCGCACGCGACATATTCATAGCGCTCCCCGGCACCACACTCGCCATCAACCACACCGAGGACTTCCACTGCATAATGAACACCGCATGGAAAGCCCTTGAGAACTACATAGACAACGAGCTGCCCGACAGCCGCATACACGGCATAGACCTGCCCGACGTGCCGCTGTGGGCCGTATGGAGCATACAGCAGTACGGCAAGTCGCTCGGCTTCGACAAAGCACGTGACAGATACCTGCCTACTGTAGCCAAGATAGTAAACTGGATACTCGCCGGCGGACATCCCAACCTTCAGGTGGAGACAAGCGGTCTTGTCGGCACGACAGGCACTAACACACCGGTATCATGGATGAACGCCACCTCCAACGGCTGGCCTCTGATACCGCGTTCCGGTCTGCTGGTTGAATTCAACGCTCTGTGGTACAACTCCCTTATGTTTGCCTACAACCTCAGCGAAGGAGTGGCCGAGTACGAACATGACCGCGAAAACTGGCTCACCATAGCTCAACAAGCCAAGCCGGCGTTCATACAGACATTCCTTAACGACTACGGATACCTCTACGACTATGTCAACGGCAACCACGCCGACCTGTCGGTGCGCCCCAACATGGCCATAGCCGTAGGTCTCGACTACTCTCCGCTCGACCGCCGTCAGCGCAAGGGAGTGCTTGACGTAGTCACCCGCGAGCTGCTTACCCCCAAAGGTCTGCGCACCCTGTCGCCGAAAAGCTACGGCTACCGCCCCTTCTATCTCGGTTCGCCCGAGGAGCGCGAACGCGCCTACCACAACGGACCGTCACGCCCGTGGCTCATCGGCATGTACGCCGACGCCTACATAAAAGTGTTCGGCATGAGCGGAGTAAGCTACATCGACCGTATGCTCATAGGCTTTGAGGACGAGATGAGCCAGAACTGCATAGGCACCATATCGCAGCTTTACGACGGCAACCCGCCGTTTACGGGCCGCGGCGCCATATCGCAGGCCACCAACGTGGCTGAAGTGCTCCGTACATTACGTAATCTAAAAAAACTAAATGCGTAGACCATGAAAGCATTAATGTTTGGATGGGAGTTCCCCCCTCATATACTCGGCGGTCTCGGCACCGCCAGCTACGGTCTCACCAAGGGAATGTGGGAGTGTGGCGACATGGACATAACATTTGTCATTCCCAAGCCGCACGGCGATGAAGACAAAAGTTTTGCTAAAATAATAGGAGCGTCGCAGATACCTGTAGGATGGCGCGATGTCAACCGCGAATATGTCGAAAGCCGCATAGGCAATGTCATGGATCCCGACGAGTATTTCCGTCTGCGCGACCACATCTATGCCGACTTCAACTACATGCGCCTGAACGACCTCGGATGCATCGAGTTCTCAGGCCGTTATCCCGACAACCTGCTTGAAGAGATAAACAACTATTCTATATGCGCCGGAGTCATAGCGCGCACCGAAGAGTTTGACGTGATACACTCCCACGACTGGCTCACCTACCCCGCCGGCATACATGCCAAGCAGGTTACAGGCAAGCCCCTTGTGATACACGTTCACGCCACCGACTTTGACCGCTCGCGCGGCAACGTGAACCCCACGGTGTACAATATAGAGCGTGACGGCATGATACATGCCGACCACATAATCACGGTAAGTAATCTTACCCGCAATACGGTCATTGATAAATACGGCATAGACCCGGCAAAGGTGACGACGGTGCACAATGCGGTGACTCCGCTGAGCGAGGAGCTGCTTAACGTCAATCCTCCCCGGGCAAAAGAGAAAGTAGTGACATTTCTCGGCCGAATAACGATGCAGAAAGGCCCCGAATACTTTGTAGAGGCCGCGGCCAGAGTACTCAAGAACAACCATAACGTGCGTTTTGTCATGGCCGGCAGCGGCGACATGATGGACAAGATGATTACGCTCGCAGCAGAGCGCGGCATAGCCGACCGCTTCCACTTCCCGGGCTTCCAGAAAGGCAAGCAGGTATACGAGATGCTGAAGGCAAGCGACGTGTACGTCATGCCGTCCGTATCGGAGCCGTTCGGTATATCTCCGCTCGAAGCCATGCAGATGGGTGTGCCGTCGATCATTTCGAAGCAGAGCGGATGTGCCGAGATTCTCACCAACGTCATCAAGACCGACTACTGGGACATCGACGCCATGGCCGACGCCATTTATTCGATAGTCACCTATCCCGCCATGTACAACCAGCTCAAGGAAGACGGTCTTGACGAAGTAAACCGCATAACTTGGGACAAAGCGGGCGCCAAAGTCATCGACATTTATAACAAAGTGCTTCACCGCAACTAAAATACAGTGTAATTAAACAAAAAAGACCATATCAAAAACCGACAAGCTCATGAAAGCTATTTGTTTTTATTTTCAGATCCACCAGCCGTTCAGGCTCAAAAGATACCGTTTCTTCGACATAGGCAACGACCACTACTACTACGATGACTTTGCCAATGACGATATTATCACTCGTATAGCTCACCGCAGCTACATACCCGCCGCCGAAACCCTGTTGCGCATGATTGAAAGCACAGGTGGCAAGTTCCGTTGCGCGCTGTCCATAACCGGCACCGCGCTCGAACAGTGCGAGCAGTATGTACCCGAGTTTATCGACCTGCTCAAAAAGCTCGCCGACACAGGCAAAGTGGAGTTCCTTGCCGAGACATATGCACACTCGCTGTCATCGCTCGTCGACCCCGAGGAATTTGCCTCACAGGTACGCGCTCATGACGAAAAAATCAAGGAGCTGTTCGGACAGAAGCCCAAAGTGCTCCGCAATACCGAGCTGATATACTGCGACGAGATGGCCCCCATGATTTACGACATGGGCTACAAAGGCTGCATAACCGAAGGAGCTAAACACATACTCGGCTGGAAATCGCCCAATTATGTATACTCCGCGGCTTCGTGCCCCAAACTCAAGCTGCTTCTTAAGAACGACAAGCTGAGCGATGACATAACCTTCCGCTTCAGCAATCCCGAATGGGACGCTTATCCCCTGACAGCCGACAAGTATATGGACTGGATTGCCTCAACCCCCGCTGAAGAGCAGGTAATCAATCTGTTCATGAACCTTGAGACATTCGGCGAGATGCAGCCTCGCGAAAGCGGCATATTCCAGTTCCTCGAAGCCCTTCCGCGGTTTGCCGCAGAACGTGGCGTAGACTTCTGGACTCCGTCGGAAGTCGTATCAAAATTCAAAGCCGTCGACACCCTCAGCGTGCTGCACCCCATATCATGGGCCGATGAAGCCCGCGACACATCGGCTTGGCTCGGCAACAAGCTACAGAACGAAGCCTTCAACAAGCTTTATTCCGTGGCCGAGAGAGTACGTCTGTGCTCCGACCGCCGTCTCAAGCAGGACTGGCAGTACCTTCAGGGCAGCGACCACTTCTTCTACATGTCGACCAAACACATGAACGACGGAGCCGTACACGCCATGTTCAGCCCGTATGAAACTCCGTTCCAAGCGTTCACAAACTATATGAACGTACTTGCCGACTTCATAGTACGTGTAGAAGAGCAGTATCCCCTCTCTATCGAAAACGAAGAGCTCAACTCGCTGCTCACCACTATCCGCAATCAGGCTACCGAAATCGAGGTCCTCAACAAGGAAGTGGCATCGATGCGCAATAACCTTGAGCACTTCAACGAAGAACATGCCACTCGTCAGGCAGTAGCCGAAGGCAAACCGGCTGAAAAAGCCGAAAAGCCGGCCAAGAAAGCCTGCAAGTCAGAGAAAAAAGCCGCCGCGCCCAAAAAGACGGCCGCCAAGAAGACTACAGCTTCAAAAACCAAAGATAAATAAACATTTAAAATTTGACACCTAATGTTGAACAATAAAGTAGAAGACGCCATCAACGCACAGATCAACGCCGAGTTCTGGTCGGCATACCTGTATCTGTCAATGGCGTGCAATTTCGAGGCTCAGGGCAAACCGGGCATCGCCAATTGGTTTCGCATCCAATTTCAGGAAGAACAGGCTCATGCACAGATATTCATGAACTATATCAACGCACGCGGCGGACGCGTGGTGCTTCACCCGATAGAAGCAGTACCCTCGGAATGGGAAACTCCGCTTGATGCGTTTACAGCCACACTCGCCCATGAGGAGAAAGTCACGGCTCTCATAAACAACCTCTACGCTCTTGCCGAGGCAGAGAAAGACTATCCCACATGCGACAAGCTGAACTGGTTCATCAAAGAACAGGTTGAGGAAGAGGACAGCGCACGCCAGCTCATCGACAAATTCAAACTGATCGGTGACAACGGCATGGGCCTCTATATGCTCGACCAAGAGCTTGCCTCAAGAGTATACAACGCTCCGGCACCTCTTGCAGAGGACTAATTCAGACTTCCACAAAACAATAAGGCCCGGCATCGACCGGGCCTTGTCGTTTTATGCGCTCATGCGTTATGCGCCGCGCGAGATGAGGAACTTGTCAAGATCGGTCTCTTTTGAAAGCGCCAGCTTGCTACGTATACGATAACGCGCCGAATTGACACTGGCACGCGATATGCCGAGACAGAGCGAAATCTCGTCAGTACTCTGCTGAAGATATATAAGCATACATACAAGTTCATCATTAGGTGTAAGCGAAGGATAATCATGACGCAGACCGGGGAGGAAATGCGGATACAGGGCTGCAAACGACTTCCTGAATTTTATCTCGTCCTCGCCACTCAGTACCGACGGCACGAGAAGACGGCTGACATTACCCACCACCTCACGATG
Organism: Candidatus Homeothermus arabinoxylanisolvens; assembly: GCA_001689405.1. GTDB lineage: Bacteria > Bacteroidota > Bacteroidia > Bacteroidales > Muribaculaceae > Muribaculum > Muribaculum arabinoxylanisolvens. The sequence continues at coordinate 64,336 of LUJO01000052.1, forward strand.
AGCGGCATTAAGCAATTCCGCGCTTAACGCCTCGATACGTCCGTTGAGCTGTTTCTGCGTGAGCATAAGCTCCTCCATGCGCTGATGCATTACTATACGCTTCTGCTTGGCGCTCCGCGCACGCTGCACCACGTACATTGACGCGGCGGCTACCAGCAGCACGCCCAATATAGCTATTATGCGTATCATATACAGGCGCTGACGGGCCGCCGTCAGCTCCATGTTCAGCATACGGTTTTCCTCCTCCTTCTGGGCGGCACGCCACTTCACGTCCGACGCTATCACGGCATTGACCTTCTCCCGGTTCATTATCGAGTCGTTTACCTCCCTGTACAACGGGTATAGGCGCGCGAGGTCCGCAGTCCTACCCGTTTCGGAATATACACCCATCAGCAGAGCCGACGCCCAAGCCACCGACTCGGTGTCGTCATTTTTCCGGAAGTCGTGAAGAGCCTGCTCCATAAGCTTGATGCCCTCGCTCACGCGCGATTGCCTTACATAGCCGAGTCCGAGCACAAAGCGCTCCATAGTCAAGTCACGTCCGCCTTCGCGTACCGCTGTCTCCACATATTTGACCGCCGCATCGAGCGAGTCGGGAAAGCGGTCATAGTTCTCTATCATCCATCCGCCTTTGTCGGAGTTTATGCCCACGGCAAGCATGTGTTTTGAATGTTCGTCACTCTTGTATTTAAGAGCGTCGAGGGCAAGGTCATAGTCGCGGAATACAGAGTCTGACTCACCGGCCTTGGCATGCAGCATTGCCCTCATGCGGTACAGGTCGTTCAACAGCTTACCGCCGTTTTCGAGACTCGCGGCTATGGCGGCATCGCTCATTTCAAGTCCATTCTCCAGCATGTCGAAGCGTATGTACAGATTGGACAGATTGCCATACATCTTTATGTCGCCCACTCCGGCCACACCGCCGTTGGCAAGTTTGTAGTCGGCCGCCTCCTGAAGCAGGTCAAGAGCATTGCGGTAGTCGCCTTCGCGCATGTAGAAGAAGCCGAGTTGCGACAGCACATCCACCGGGTCATCGTCAGATATGCCCGCACGCACGTCATCGACAGCGCGCCGCTGCATGGCAATACACGTATCTATAGGAGCGCCGTCATTAAACAGGACATAGGCGCGTTTGTGCAATGAGAATTCCTCTTCAGGCGATTTTTCCTTACTGCCTGTACAGGAGACCACAATCAAAAGCAGGATTAGTGCAAATAGCGATATCGGTTTCATATCCTAATTCTAATTTTACCACAAAGATACGATTTGACCGCGACTTTTCTACAGCTTTACAGCCCTGACACCGCGAATCTATTAAATCATCTATTATCAAACAGCCATTTTAATCGCCATTACGATTATTTTTGCATCAATTATTTAAGTTATTGAATCCGATGAAACGCCGACTGCTATGCACTATAATAAGGTTTATCCTTTTCATAATAGTCATAACACAAAATCCGTTTACCATAAGCGCCGGTCGCCTGCAAGCGGCGACGCAAGCCGACACAATACCGTTAAAGGACGGCTCACGGCATCAAGAATACAGTATTACATCAAAAGCCCCGGTAATCCATGAAAGCGCTCCGGCATCCTCCCGCACATTCCCTTACGCGGACTGATTGCCGGTTATAATTATTTTACGTAAGTTTGTGCCGGCTAATCCCGCAGCTTATGAACATCGAAGAAGTAAGAGAGTATTGTCTCGGCCTGCCGCATACGACGGAGGACACGCCCTTTGCCACTCACCCCGGCATTGTCGCATTTCGCATAGCCGGCAAGATATTTGCCATGTTTGACACCTGCGACATAGCATGGTTTGTACTCAAATGCGACCCCGACCTCGCCATGCAGCTACGCGATCGATACAGCGCCGTAACCCCGGCATGGCATATGAACAAACGCTACTGGAATCAGATTGACATCAGGTCAACACTCCCCGACAGCCTCATAAAAGAGATGATTGACCACAGCTACCGGCAGGTGATACTTAAATTGCCCGCCAAGACCCGTGCCGCACTTACCACGCCCCGGCACCAATCCACCAACCCCTGAAAATACGTCAGGCAGGTCTTGCAGCCGGTCTTTTTTCGCATTGGTCGGTGAAAACATGAAAAAACCGGGCGCTCCGTCACTGCGGAAACGCCCGGTAATCTATAGGTGTAAAACGGGTCCCGGACCCTATTCTTCATTGTTTCTGTTCTTGGCTTTTGATTTTGACTTGGTCGAAGATGTTTCAAGGTCTTTCTCTTCGGCAAGATCGATTTCGTTCTTTTTGCTATCAATTACCTTATACTGAAGATAGGCAAGCGACTGGTCAGGCAATATTCGGAATTTGCCGCCGAGCTCCATCTTCCACTTGAGGTAAAGCGATATGATACCTTTCTTAAGATATGCGTCGACAAACGGATGCACATACATTATAAAACCTGTCACCTTAAGGTCATTTATAAGGTATTCGAGTTTCTCTTTAAGCACGTCGGTAAAAAGCAGTGAAGGCTGCACCTCACCCTTGCCGTAACATGACGGACACTTCTCGGCCGTAACCACGTCAAGAGCCGGACGTACACGCTGACGCGTAATCTGCATAAGCCCGAATTTGCTTAACGGCAATATGTTGTGCCGTGCACGGTCATTTGCCATGACCTCTTTCATATGGTCATACAAGGCCTGACGGTGTTCCGACTTGTTCATGTCGATAAAATCGACCACTATTATACCTCCCATGTCGCGCAGACGCAGTTGTCGCGCTATCTCGTCAGCTGCACGCAAATTCACCTCAAGGGCATTGCTCTCCTGATCATTGGAGGCCTTGGAGCGGTTTCCCGAATTAACATCAATCACATGGAGCGCCTCGGTGTGTTCTATGATAATGTAAGCGCCTGACTTGAATGATACAGTCTTGCCAAACGATGACTTTATCTGCTTCGTTATGCTGAAGTGGTCAAATATCGGCTCATCCTTGGTATAGAGCTTTACTATATCGTGGCGTTCGGGAGCTATCAGGTCGACATATTTGGAAATCTGACTGAATGTCTCGGCATCATTTACATGTATACTCTCAAAAGAAGGGCTGAATACATCGCGCAACATGCTTACTATGCGGCTCTCCTCTTCAAAGATAAGCGAGGGCACGTCGGCATGCTGGGCTTTCTGTACAGTGTCATCCCAACATTTCAGAAGCGTCTTTAACTCATGATTCAGCTCGGCCACACGTTTGCCTTCGGCCGAAGTACGTACTATGACTCCGAAATTCTTGGGCCGTATGCTTTCTACAAGCTGACGTAGCCTCAGTTTCTCTTCGGTGGTCTTTATTTTCTGCGATACGGAGATTTTGTCAGAGAAGGGTATCAGTACCAGAAAGCGCCCTGTAAAGGTAATCTCGGTAGTCAGTCGCGGTCCTTTTGACGATATGGGCTCTTTCGCAATCTGCACCATCAGGGTCATGTCTTTTTCAAGCAGGTCGGTGACCGAACCGTGCTTGTTGATGTCGGGCAACAGCTTCATCTTTGATAGCACCGGCACCTTTTTAGTGTCTTCGAGCGCTTGCTTTACAAACTGACAGTATGAGGAGAATTGAGAGCCAAGATCGAGATAATGAAGAAAAGCGTCCTTCTCGTAGCCTACGTCGACAAAAGCGGCATTAAGGCCGGGCATGAGCTTCTTGACCTTGGCCAGATAAATGTCGCCCACGGCATAGGATATATTCCTCGACTCCTTCTGCAAGGACACGAGCCGGGAATCTTCCGTCAAGGCAATGGATACCTCGGTGGGTTGTACATCTACAATAAGTTCACTTTTCATTTCTCGGTTCATTTACAAATATACGCAGAGAACAAACGTGACTTACGATCGAAACATACGATTGTCGCCATGTCATGTTTGTTCTCATGTATACAATTAAACGTCATCTTAAAAGCGTGTCAACGCTGATTATTTCTTCTTATGACGATTCTTTCTTAGGCGTTTTTTGCGCTTGTGAGTAGCCATCTTGTGGCCCTTTCTTTTCTTTCCGCTGGGCATTTTACGCTAATTTGAAGTTAATATTATTGTTTAAAAATCTCTTACGGTTCAGTATATCGCAACACGTTGATTACTTAACCTCTTCCATGAACACCTTTGCGGGCTTGAAAGCGGGTATCTTGTGCTCGGGGATGATAATGGTGGTATTCTTTGAGATGTTGCGGGCAGTCTTCTCTGAACGGGTCTTAACGATGAAGCTACCAAATCCGCGGAGATAAACGTTTTCTCCGTGAGCCAAAGAATCCTTTACTATTTCCATAAACTTTTCAATCGTTTCAAGCACGTTGGCTTTTTCGATGCCTGTGGTCTTTGCGATCTCGTTTACGATGTCGGCTTTTGTCATTTTTTTATATTTTTTATTTATTATGATAATAATTTTATGATTTGCAGTAAGTTAAGTCGCAAATCACGGTTTTAGCGTTTTTTGCAAGTGCAAATATCGCACTTTTTTTTCAAATAGTTATAATTCAGCTTAACTTTTTAATAATAAAAATCTCAAATCCACACTTTTAGGTCAACAAGACGTGATTACAGTGTCACTTCGCCACAAAGAGAACATTCGAGATATTTTCTTACTTCGGCAGCTTCAAGCCCCAGACCGAAGAGATACATCATCTTCGTAATGGCAGCCTCGGAAGTCATGTCATGGCCCGATATAACACCGGTAGCGGCAAGCCGGTCGCCCGACACATAACGTTTGGTATGTACGCCGCCATTGACACACTGCGTTATGTTCACAATCACTATCCCCCGGTCGACAGCCTCGCGTATGGCATCGGTAAACCATTGTGCCGTAGGCGCATTACCGGCGCCGAACGTTTTCAGCACTATGCCCTTTATGCCGGGAGTGCCGAGCTGATGGCGCAGTATCTCCTCCGATATGCCCGGGTTCAAGTCAAGAAACATGACGTTTGTATCCAGCTCGTAGCGTACTTTGAGAGGCCGTTTGATGACGGCGCGCATAAGGGCGTCCTCGCTGAAATGTATGCCCAGACCTATCTTGGCAAGCGGCGGATAGTTGTTGCTCTTGAATGCATTGAAGTTATCGGCGCTCATCTTGGTCGAGCGGTTGCCGCGCCACAGATAGTTCTCGAAAAGGATGGCCACCTCCTGCACCATAGGAGCGTCGTTGATGTCAGTGGCCGCCGCTATCTGCAACGCCGTGATGAGGTTTTCCTCACCGTCGGTGCGCACCTCTCCGATAGGCAACTGCGAGCCGGTGATGATAACCGGCTTGTGCAGGTTCTCAAACATGAACGACAGCGCCGAAGCGGTATATGCCATTGTATCGGTACCGTGGAGCACCACGAAACCGTCGAAATGGTCGTAGTTTTGCTCGATAGCACGTGCTATGTCCATCCAGTAACGCGGATTCATGTCGGACGAGTCGATCGGAGGATTGAACTGTATGTTTTCAATCTTGTAATCGAGCATCTTTATCTTAGGCACGTTATCGATAAGATGAGTGAAGTCAAACGGCTGCAACGTGTGGGTCTCGGGATTTTCAATCATCCCTATGGTCCCGCCCGTATAGATTATGAGTATGTGCGGTTTTCTCACACTTTTCATTGTATCCTTAGTCGGTTGTTTATGATTTAATCGTTTATTTATAATAATGTATTACCGCTACATAACCTGAGCGCCGGGACGCACCGGAGCCGTAGGCCCTATCACGACAAGCGAACCGTCGGGATTCTCGGCCGACAGTATCATACCCTCCGACAGTATACCGCGCAGCTTACGGGGCTCGAAATTGGCTATAAAGCATACCTGCTTGCCTATCAGGTCCTCGGGGTTATAATATTTCGCTATTCCCGACACGATAGTGCGCTTGGCCATGCCGTCATCGATGAGAAACTTCAGCAGCTTGTCGGCTTTGGGCACCTTGACACATTCAAGGACAGTGCCCACCCTTATATCGCACTTCTTGAACGTGTCGAAATCGACATTTTCAGCCTGCGGAGCCACCTTCCAGTTATCGAGCTGATTCTGACGCTTGATATCTTCAAGGCGCTTCACCTGAGCCTCGATAACATCATCCTCGATCTTTTCAAACAACAGCTCGGGCTGTCCTATGACAGAACCGGCTGCTATAATATCGTCAGAGCCAAGCATATCCCAGTTCATAGCACCCATACTGAGCATTTTCACGAGCTTTTCACTCATGAAAGGCAGGAAGGGCTCAAACGCCACCGCTATGTTGGCACACAACTGCAAGGCGACGTTGAGTATAGTGGCCGTACGGTCCATGTCGGTCTTGGCCACCTTCCACGGCTCGGTCTCCTGAAGATACTTGTTGCCGAGACGCGCTATATTCATGGCATCCTTGAGAGCATCGCGGAAATGGAAGTTGTCGAGATTGTCGCTAAGCGAGCTCTTGATTTCGGCAAGTTCGGTAAATACGTTGCCGTCAACCTCCTGCAAAGCTCCTTTCGCAGGCACCGCGCCATTGAAATATTTGTGCGTAAGCACCACAGCCCTGTTTACAAAGTTGCCGAGTATGGCTACAAGCTCACTGTTGTTGCGGGCCTGAAAATCGCGCCATGTGAAGTCGTTGTCCTTGGTCTCGGGAGCATTGGCCGTAAGCACGTAGCGCAGCACATCCTGCTTGCCGGGGAAATCCACGAGATATTCGTGGAGCCATACGGCCCAGTTACGTGAAGTGGATATCTTGTCGCCCTCAAGGTTCAGGAACTCGTTGGCGGGGACATTGTCAGGGAGCTGGAACCCGTCGCCGTAAGCCATAAGCATGGACGGGAACACTATGCAGTGAAACACGATGTTGTCCTTACCTATAAAATGTATGAGTCGAGTTTCCGGATCCTTCCAATATGTCTGCCAACTATCGGGCAGAAGCTCTTTTGTATTCGATATGTATCCTATGGGGGCGTCAAACCATACGTAAAGCACCTTGCCGTCGGCACCTTCGACAGGCACCGGAATTCCCCAGTCGAGGTCGCGACTCACCGCACGCGGCTGCAGTCCGAGGTCAAGCCATGACTTGCACTGTCCGTATACATTCGGGCGCCACTCCTTGTGGCCTTCAAGTATCCACTTGCGGAGCGCGGGCTCCCACTTGTCGAGCGGAAGATACCAGTGCTTGGTCTCTTTAAGTACCGGTTTGCTGCCGGTTATGGTGCTCTTGGGGTCAATCAGCTCGTCAGGGCTGAGTGAGGTGCCGCACACCTCGCATTGGTCGCCATATGCATTTTCATTTCCGCAATGAGGGCACTTTCCGGTGACATACCGGTCGGCAAGAAACTGTCCGGCCTCTTCGTCATAAAGCTGCATCGAGGTTTTCTCCACAAACTCGCCCTTATCGTAAAGGCGTCTGAAAAACTCCGACGCAGTGGCATTGTGGGTGGCGGAAGTCGTGCGCGAGTAAATGTCAAACGACACCCCGAGCTCTTCAAAAGAGTCCTTTATAATATTGTGATAGCGGTCCACGATATCCTGAGGCGTCACCCCTTCACGGCGTGCCTTTATTGTAATGGGCACTCCATGCTCGTCGCTTCCGCCTATCATGATCACGTCATCGCCGCGCAACCGCAGATAACGTGCATATATATCGGCCGGAACATATACACCGGCCAAGTGTCCTATGTGTACGGGTCCGTTGGCATAAGGAAGTGCCGTCGTGATAAGTGTACGCTTGTACTTCTTTTCCATATTATATATATAATGTGAGATAATCAATTGTTTTACAATGCAAAATTACTCTTTATAAATGAAAAAAGAGTAATTTTGCGGCAAAAATTATTTACCTCATGGAGAATCTGCCTAAAGACCCTGCAATACTGTTCAGCTACATAAACATGTTGCTGCGTGACCGTTACGCATCGCTCGACTCGTTGTGCGACGACATGGACATAGACCGCGTGCTGCTCGAAGCCAAATTACGCGAAAACGGATGGGAATACAACAGCAGCGCCAATAAATTCTGGTAATCACCAGTCAATCCTCACGGCAACCTCGGCAACCTCGGCACTTACAGGCGGAGTGAGCTTGGCTACCCTGACCATGCCGCTGTCTATAAGCGGCCAACGCGAAGTCACCGCCTCGCGTATACGGTAAGCCACATGCTCAATCAGGGCCGACGGTGTAGCCATGACATCCTTGACAATATCGATCAATTCGGCATAGTTAAGCGTGGCCGACAGCTCGTCGCTACCCGCAACGACGGGATAGCCCACAGCTACCGACACCTCGAAGTCATTGCCCACCTTACGCTCCTGCTCAAGCACTCCGTGAAACGCACGTAGCCGCAGTCGGTTTATCTCAATAGTCGTTTTCATACCGCAAATATAAACACCTTATATAAAGGCACAAAAAAAATCGTGATGTATTCACGATTCTCTAAAAATTTGCTACTTATTTCTTCTCTCGTTACTAACGGTACATCTCGGCCGCTGCTTCAAAATACCATGTAAGCACTTTTTTCAACATCTTTTTCATAACACTTCTAATTTTTTAAATTCAACACCTAAAACAATTTCTCTTAAATAGCCCCGACAATTTCACAATCGCGGGCTTAACCTCTCTTTCGGGGAGATATCAGTCTTCGTTATCATACATCGGCGTGCAGTCACCGGTGATGCGGAATAACTGATAGTCACTCATGTTACGCATGTAGGAGTTAACTCCCTCTTTAAAAAACTTAATCATCTTGTTCATGACTATAAAGTTTTAATTAATAATAAAAGACATTCGACTTATCGAGTCTTCGTTATTATATACACTTGAACACGGTGCAAAGTTAGAAGAAAAAGCGCAAAAAATGCAATAAAACTATGTTATTTAACATATAAATTTTCATATATCGCTATTAATCAGACATATAACAAAACGCCCGAAATATGTTAAAAAGGGCAAATATTAACGCATAAACGCATAAATATTCACCCTTTTCAGCTATAATATCCTGAATTCGCTATTTACGACGGCGGCTTCTCGGCTGGCGCAACGATTTACGCGACTTTTTGCCCTTGGACTTGCCGGAAAGCACCTCCTTGACAGTCGGCCCGCTCTCCTTGTCCGCGCCCATAGGACGGCCCTTGTCATCTACAAGAGCAAAGTCGACCATCTTGCGCTCTACATTGGCGCGGGCGACCTGCACACGCACACGGTCGCCGAGCGTATAGCGGGTCTTGGAGCGTCGCCCTACAAGAGCGTAATTACGCTCGTCAAAGTCGTAATAATCGTCGGCAAGATCCCTTATGGGAACAAGCCCCTCGCATTTGTTCTCATCAAGCTCCACATAAAGCCCCCATTCGGTGACTCCGGAAATGACACCGTCGTACAGCTCTCCGAGTCTGTCGGCAAGATACTCGACCTGCTTGTATTTTATAGAAGCGCGTTCGGCACCTGCGGCAAGTTGCTCCATAGAACTTGAGTGCTTGCACAGCTCCTCAAGTTTATCATGGTTGACGCTGCGGCCGCCGGCAAGGTAACGCTCAAGCAGCCTGTGCACCATCATGTCGGGGTATCGGCGTATAGGCGATGTAAAGTGTGTATAATAATCAAATCCGAGTCCATAGTGGCCGATATTGTCGGTCGAGTATATGGCCTTTGCCATGGAGCGTATGGCAAGTACCGAAAGTAGGTTCTCCTCGCCCTTGCCTTTGACGTCGGCAAGCATCTTGTTTATGGACAGATTTATATCTTTGGCCGTGCCTTTGGTCTTTATCTTATAACCGAATGTGCGTGCTATCTTGGACAGATCCTCAAGCTTGGTGACATCGGGCTGGTCATGTATACGGTATACAAACGCTTTCGGCTTCTTGCGTCCCTTGGGACAGCCTATATACTGCGCCACAGTGCGGTTGGCGAGAAGCATAAACTCCTCTATCAGCTTGTTGGCGTCTTTGGACTCCTTGAAGAAGACACTTACCGGATGGCCGGTCTCGTCTATCTCGAACCGCACCTCCTCACGGTCAAAATCGACAGAGCCGTGCTCATAGCGGCGGCGGCGCAATTTTTTGGCGAGCCGGTCGAGCGTAAGTATCTCTTCGACATAATCGCCCTTGCCGGTCTCGATTATCTCCTGCGCTTCCTCATAGGTGAAACGCCGGTTTGACTTTATGACCGTGCGGCATATCTCGTGGTTTATGACATTTGCCTCGTCGTCCATCTCGAACACACAGGAGAAAGTCAGCTTCTCCTCGTCAGGGCGCAACGAACATATGCCGTTGCTGAGATGCTCCGGCAACATCGGCACCACCCTGTCGACAAGGTAAACCGAAGTAGCGCGTTTACGGGCCTCCTTTTCTATAATAGTATCGGGAGTAACGTAATGAGTCACGTCGGCGATGTGCACTCCGGCCTCCCAGTGTCCGTTAGGCAGCCTGCGCAACGACAGCGCATCGTCAAAGTCCTTGGCGTCGCGCGGGTCAATAGTAAAGGTGACGTCATCGCGCATGTCACGGCGTTTGGCCACCTCTTCAGGCGTAATCCCGGCTTCGATTTTATCGGCAGCCTTCTCTACGGCCTCGGGGTAGCGGTAAGGGAGTCCGAACTCGGCGAGTATGGCATGCATCTCAGTGTTGTTCTCACCGTTTTTACCGAGTATGTCAACGACTTCACCATATGGATTCTTTGCATCATCGGGCCAGTCGGTAATCACCACCACAGCTTTGTCGCCGGTCTTGCCCCCGTGCAACTTGGCGCGCGGTATAAATATATCGGTGGCCAGAAACTTAGAGTCGGTAGACAGAGTGGCGAAATGTTTGTCGACAGTCAGTGTACCGATAAATACCTGCTCGTTAGGCTCAAGAATCTCTATGACCTTGCACTCCGGCTCCACACCCTTGCGATGGGCGGCAACAAGCACTTTCACTTTGTCGCCGTTGAGGGCATGCATTGAATTGCGCTCGGCCACAAATATAGCTTCGTCGTCGCCATCGAGAATGACACTGTTTTTACCGTTGCTACGGCGTGTGAACACGCCAAGCGCCACGGTTCCACGGCTCGGAGCCTTATATTTTCCGGGCGACACCTGAATTATCTCACCGTCATATTCGAGTTCGGCAAGGCGCATGGCGACAGCCTTCAGCGTCTGCGGGGTATCGGCACCGATGGCATGCGATACCTGCTTGTAGTTAAAGGTCTTGTTGCCTTGAGCGTTAATATATTCCTCAATCTTAGAGTACAGATCAAAAGTAGCCGAACGTCGGTTCTTTTTAGGTGTTGTCGCCATAATAGTATGTATGTTATGCTGTTATGCAATTATTAACGTCATGCTATGCGTCAATGTTGGCATAGTTGGCGTTCTCCTCGATAAAATCACGTCGCGGAGCCACATCCTCGCCCATAAGCATGGAGAATATGCGGTCGGCCTCGGTAGCGTCGTTGATAGTCACCTGTTTGAGCAGACGGTGCTCCTTCGACATGGTGGTGTCGCGGAGTTCCTGCGCGCTCATCTCTCCAAGACCCTTATAGCGCATCACCTTGGTCTTGTCGCCGTTTTTGGCGATAAACGCCTGTACCTGCGCGTCGGTCCAGCAGTACTCTTCAGCCTTTCCACGTGTACATTTATACAACGGCGGGGTGGCGAGATAGAGATATCCGTTCTCGATGACAGGACGCATACGGCGGAAGAAGAATGTCATAAGCAATGTGGCGATATGGCTTCCGTCGACATCGGCATCGGTCATAATTATTATCTTGTGGTAGGCCAACTTGTCAAGATTGAGCTCCTTTGAGTCGTCGGCAGTACCGATAGTGACACGCATGGCGCGGAAAAGGTTTGTTATCTCCTCATTGTCAAAGACCTTGTGGTCCATAGCCTTCTCCACGTTAAGTATCTTTCCGCGCAGAGGCAGGATAGCCTGATAAGTACGGTCGCGTCCCTGCTTTGCGGTACCGCCTGCAGAGTCACCCTCGACAATAAACAGTTCGCAGTCCTCGGCCGTACGCGACGAGCAGTCGGCAAGTTTACCGGGAAGGCCGCCGCCACACAGGGGCGACTTGCGCTGTACGTTCTTACGCGCATTGTAAGCGGCATGGCGTGCTGTAGCCGCAAGTATGACCTTGTCGACTATCAGCTTTGCCTGACGGGGATGCTCTTCGAGGTATGTGCGCAGCGCATCGCTCACGGCGGTCTGCACGGCGCCTATCACCTCGTTGTTGCCGAGCTTGGTTTTGGTCTGGCCCTCAAACTGCGGCTCCATGACCTTTACCGACACCACAGCCGTAAGGCCTTCGCGGAAGTCATCGCTGGCAATATCGATCTTGACCTTGTCAAGCATCTTGCTGTCCTCGGCATACTTCTTAAGCGTGGCTGTCAGGCCGCGGCGAAAACCGGTCAGGTGAGTACCGCCTTCGATAGTGTTTATATTATTGACAAACGAGTATACGTTCTCGTTGTAAGTGGTGTTATAGGTAAGCGCCACCTCTACGGGTATGCCCTGACGCTCGGTGTTCAGGTGGATGACATCGTTTATAAGCGACTCCTTGTTGGAGTCGATATATTGTACAAATTCCTCCAGACCGGTCTCGCTGTAAAATACCTCGCGCCGGAACTCTCCGGCCTCCGACATCTGACGCTTGTCGGTAAGCGTAAGAGTTATGCCTGCGTTAAGATATGCAAGGTCGCGCAGACGATTGGCCAATGTGGCGTAGTCATATACGGTGACCGTAAATATACTGTCGTCGGGCTTGAAAGTTATGCTCGTTCCGGTTGTGGAGCTTTCACCTATCACGGCAAGATCGGTAGTAGGCTTACCGCATGAATACTCCTGCATGTATGTCTTACCGTCGCGGCGTATCTCCGCGCGCAGATAAGTCGACAACGCGTTTACACAACTTACACCGACACCATGCAGACCGCCGGACACCTTGTAGGAACCTTTGTCAAATTTACCTCCGGCGTGCAACACTGTCAAAACGACCTCAAGAGCGCTTTTGTGCTCCTTTTCATGCATATCGACCGGTATACCGCGACCGTTATCGACCACGGTTATCGAGTTGTCTTCGTTTATGGTGACCTCAATGTGGGTGGCATAACCGGCAAGAGCCTCGTCGATTGAATTATCGACAACCTCATACACAAGATGATGCAATCCTTTTACGCTAATATCACCTATATACATAGCGGGACGCTTGCGCACCGCCTCAAGACCTTCGAGCACCTGAATGTTACTTGCACTGTACTCTTCTCTTTGTTCTGACATAATTATTCTTGTAGATTTTTCTTACTCATTTATCACGCCTTCAGGCAGTATGAACAGCTTTAGGCAACGCCCATATTCGGGCAAACAAAATTACTAAATTTTTCCGTCATACACAACATTTTATAATGGCCAAATTATACGGCACAGCGGAGCCGCCTTGTGTTAAAATATGCAAACAGCAGCAAAATTCAGCGTCCAACAGTTGCATATTCGGCAAATAGCGGTTAACTTTGCATCGCTTTTCCAAAATCGGGGTGTAGCTCAGTTGGTTAGAGTACGCGTCTGGGGGGCGTGAGGTCGCTAGTTCGAGTCTAGTCACCCCGACTAAAAGCAGAAGCCGAGTCAATGACTCGGCTTTTTTATTTCCCCCCCGCCCCATTTGCGCCACCGCATGGACCGGGCAGCCGCAAAAGGGGTCAGTAGCAAAAGTCGGTTGAAGAGTTAAAATATAACGGATTGGTAGGGGCCCGGTAGTACGGCACCCGCATATCCAGATGGCCATACGGGGCGTAGCCGGACGCCGTGGTACCGGAGTCCCGACCGACATTGGGGTCGTTTAGGGTCAGCGGTATCTTCCACGGCCTTAAACAAAATAGGCTGCGTCCAAATGACACAGCCTATTGAAGTTGTCTTACCAGGATTCGAACCTAGACAGGCAGAACCAAAAACTGCAGTGCTACCATTACACCATAAGACAATCCTTGTGCTCAAGCCGAAGCCTAAAGCATGTGCAAAGGTAAGGATATTTTTCCTGACGTGCAAGAATGACGGAGAAAAAATAAGACGGTGATTTTGAAGAATCGTTCTTTTTGCGTATGTTTGCATACATAAACTGATTTTATGCTTATTAGTGGACATGCCATGAAATGTCTTGCATCTGCCATACTTATCATTATGATGTCGGTTATGTCGTGCTACGGCACTGTCACCGGCAACAGCGCCCTGTTGTCGCATCTCGACTCACTGATAAGCCACCGCGATGAAATCGAGATGGAAAAGCAGCTCGCCATTGCCGAACTCGGGGCAAAGATGCGCAGTGCTCGCAGCGATGATGAGCGCTACCGCATAAACAACATGCTCTATGACCAATACTACTTTTATAATGTAGACTCGGCGATGAACTTCATCGACCGTAATCTGCATATAGCCGCAAAGTCAGGCAATACAGACAGCATAACCGAATTGAAAATAAAAAAGTCATTTCTGCTGGCTGCTTCAGGGCTTCTTAAAGAATCGGGCGACGTTTTAAGCGGATATTCCGGCGAAATGCTTCCGCTGCCGTTACGGAAAAAGTACTACGGACAGATGATATATCTTTACAGCCACATGGGCAACTATATGGGCGGCCCGGCCGACGGACAGAACTATTATTATGCCGTAGAACAAGAGTATAAAGACTCGCTCGTATCAATTCTCACGCCTGAGGATGCCGATTATCTATGGTATCAGGGCCTCAACAAATGGGGAAACCATTCGGTGAAAAACGACTCGATCGTGACGCAACTCGAAAAAGCGCTTGCCGCGTCAAAGCTTGACTCCCGCGAAGACGCCCAGAAAGCATACATACTCGGATGCCTGTATCTTGACAACGGCGACAGGGAAAACTATCTGAAATATATGATCATGTCGGCCATAGCCGATGTCAACATATGCAACCGCGACATAGCGTCAGTACAGGAGCTCGCCAAAGAATGTTATGCCAACGGCGACATAGACCGCGCCTACAATTATATAGAGTATTGCCTTGAAGCGGCGCTGAAATATCCCAATCGTGTACGCGCCATAACCATAGCCCCGCTCCAACGTCAGATCAACAAGGCCTATCAGGAACGCAACCACCGACAGGAACGCCGGCTCAGGATATTTCTGTTTGTAGTGTGCGGACTCGTACTGGTGCTGGGGTTCACCATATTCACCATATTCCGACAGATGAAGCGGCTGAAATCGCAGGGCACCAAGCTTGACAAGATAAATCACACGCTCAACACCCATGTCATGGAGCTGTCGCGCGCCAAATCGCAGCTGACCGAAGTCAACGAAAAATTATCGGCGCTCAACACCCAGCTTACCGAAGCCAACGACGGATTGCGCGAGGCCAACTATGTAAAAGAAGAGTATGTAGGGTATGTGTTCTCCATATGTTCAAGCTACATAAGAAAACTTGACGACTTCCGCAAGACCATAAACCGCAAGGCAAAAGCCAAACAATGGGATGACATAAGGAGCATTACCGACAGCACATCCATGGCCAAAGACGAGTTGCGTGAATTCTACAACAACTTCGACACGATATTTCTACATATATATCCTCACTTCGTAAGCGACTTCAATGCCTTGCTGATGCCGGAGGAGCGCATTACACCCAAAGAAGGCGAACTGCTCAACACCGAATTGCGCATATATGCGCTCGTAAGGCTCGGCATAACCGACAGCGTCAAGATAGCGGAATTTCTGCACTGCTCGGCACAGACAGTCTACAACAACCGGTTCAAGGTACGCAACAAGGCGGTAATTCCCAAGACGGAATTTGCCGAAGCGGTGAAAACACTCGGAAAAGTGGCTATCGAATAAACCGAATCATATCCTTAAATCATTCCAATACAAGTATTGCCGGTTTACTTCACGGCACAGATCCGGCACAGATACGCCCTTATAAATCAGCATCATAACCTCAGCCCCGGTTTACTTACACATATTACCTGCATGATACGGACACGTAAATAAACCTTAATTTTGCTTCCGGAAGTCATCGACACAACTTCCGCATTAACCGAAAATCAATTAACCTAAATAATAACCTAAAACTATCTCAATGAAAACAAGGTGCATTTTTATGCAATTGCCGATTTTCATCACATTATTTTTATGTGCGCTGACAGCATCGGCCAACGAGATGACGATAACGGGAACGGTCTTGGACACCGAGTCGGAACCCGTAATCGGCGCAAGCGTGGTGATAAAGGGCACGAAGCTCGGTGTCGCCACCGACCTCGACGGTAATTTCACCATCAAGGCTCCGGCAGGAGCGACTGTAGTAGTCACATCGGTAGGCTACAAGAAAGTCGAAGTCCCGGCCAAGGCCAAAATGGAGATAATACTCGAAGAGGACAGTGAAGTACTTAACGAAGTGGTCGTAATCGGCTACGGCAGCGTCAAACGCAAGGATGTGACGACAGCCATATCAAGCGTCAGCAGCAAGGACATCGAGAACAGGCCGCTCATATCGGCCGCACAGGCTCTTCAAGGCAAAGCCGCCGGCGTGGCCGTGACCTCACCGAACGGCGCCCCCGGCGGAGAGATGTCGATACGCGTGCGCGGTACCACATCGTTCAACGGCAGCAACGACCCGCTTTATGTAGTTGACGGAGTTCCGGTCGACAACATAAACTTTTTGTCGCCGGGCGACATCGAGAACATACAGATACTCAAAGACGCATCGTCGGCGGCCATATACGGAAGCCGCGCGGCCAACGGAGTAGTGCTCATAACCACAAAGGGAGGCACACAGTCCGATGCCAAAGTCACCCTCAACGCCCAGTTCGGCTTCACGGAAGTAGCCAAGTCGATGGATGTGCTCAACTTCCGCCAGTACAAGGATCTTCAGGACGAAATAGGCATGATATCGCTGCCCGATGACCTTACCGACCGCACCGACTGGTTCAAGGAGACCTACCGCACAGGAGCCACACAGACCTATCAGGTGTCAATATCGCAGTCAGCCGAAAAGATGAAATACTATCTTTCCGGAGGTTACGCCCGCGAAGACGGCATATTGAAAAGCTCGTTCTACCAGCGCTACAATTTCAGAGCCAATGTAGAAGGCTCAATCAAGAAGTGGCTGAAAGTATCGGCCAATGTGGTCTACTCCGACTACATATCCAACGGAGGAGGCGCCATGGGCACAGGCTCCAACCGTGGAGGCGTCATCCTTTCGGTAATCAACACGCCCACCTACGCCCCGATATGGGACCCCGAGAAGCCCGACCAGTACTATAACAACTTCTACGGCATAGGCAACATAACCAACCCGCTTGAAAACCAAGCACGCAGCGAGAACAGCCGCAACCGTGAAAACCGGCTCATAGCATCGGGCGACCTGCTGTTTACAATCCTGCCCAATCTCACACTGAAAAGCAAGTTCACGATGGACCGCCGCAACGCCATAAGCACCAGCTTCCTTGACCCGGTGACCACCGCTTGGGGACGCAACCAATACGGCGAAGGCTCCGACAGCCGCAACCAGAACACCGTGCTCGTCTGGGACAACATACTGAACTACAACCTGCAGCTGCGCCGCAACCACTTTGACGTTATGCTCGGCTCGTCATGGACCGACTCGGACTACCGCAACAACTGGATCAACGGCTCGCACTACCGCGACGCCTCGATAGGCACACTCAACGCAGCCAACAAGATATCTTGGACCGGAACCGGCTCCGGAATTTCAGAATGGGGCATCATGTCTTATTTCGGCCGCGTGGCCTATAACTTCGATTCACGCTATCTGCTCACCGGCAATATACGTTTCGACGGGTCGTCAAAACTGCATCCCGACCACCGCTGGAAAGCGTTCCCCTCATTCTCAGCTGCTTGGCGCATGTCGCAGGAGTCATTTATGCGCGACATTTCATGGATTACCGACCTCAAGATACGCGGAGGATGGGGACAGACCGGCAATCAGGGCGGTGTCGGCGACTACGCCTATCTGCAGCGCTACAACATAAACCGCTTGGAGTGGTTCAAAGAGGGACAGGACAACGCCGTGCCCACCATCACCCAAGCCAATCTGCGCACCACCGACCTCACATGGGAGACCACGACACAGACCAACATCGGTCTTGACTTCTCCGTGCTCAGCGGACGTGTGACCCTTAACGCCGACCTGTACTACAAACGCACCACCGACATGCTCATGAACGTGGCCCTACCCGCCGGAGCGTCAGTGGCCAACTCAATACAGCGCAACGAGGGCGAGATGACCAACAAGGGCTTCGAGTTTGCAATAACCTCACATAACTTCGAGGGCCCGTTCTCTTGGACCACGTCGTTCAACATGTCGTTTAACCGCAACAAACTCACCAAGCTGGCCCTGCAGAAAGTATACTACACAGCCAAGACCTCCGACTACGTCAACGAAAATGTAGTGCGCAACGAACCGGGACGTCCGCTCGGCGGCTTCTACGGATATATCAGCGACGGAGTCGATCCGGAAACCGGCGAACTGATGTACCGCGACCTCAACAATGACGGACGCATATCGTCGACCGACCGCACCTACATAGGCGACCCCAACCCCGACTTCACATACGGCATGACCAATACGTTCTCGTGGAAAGGCATCAACCTGAGCATATTCCTTCAGGGCTCATACGGCAACGACATATACAACGCCTCACGTATGGAGACAGAGGGTATGTACGACGGCAAAAACCAGACCACCCGCGTGCTCAACCGCTGGCGCATACCGGGACAGATCACCGATGTGCCCAAAGCCGGGTTTGACATGAAAAACTCCACCTACTTCGTGGAGGACGGCAGCTACCTGCGCGTAAAAGACATATCGCTGTCCTATACATTCCACGGCGAGTGGATGAGGCGCATAGGTCTGTCACGCCTGCAGCCCTACTTCACCGCCACCAACCTTATTACCTTCACCAAGTACAAGGGCATGGACCCCGAGGTCAACCAATGGGGCAACAGCGGCGCCGTGCAAGGCATAGACTGGGGCACATATCCCCACTGCCGCAGCTTTGTATTCGGACTTAATGTCGAATTTTAACAATCATCGTGCAATATGAAACTGAATTATATACTTACTGCCGTGGCCATAAGCTCAATGATGGCCGCATGCTCGCTGCAGTATGACCCGAAGGACACGTACAGCGACGTCACCGAAGGCGTGACTCCCGACGACGAGGAGATTGTGTTTAAAGACCGCGCATCGGTAGAGAGCTACATGCAGAGAATGTACAAACTCATCACCGACCGTCAGGAGCACTGGTACCTCGACCTGCTTCTTATAGCCGACTCTCACTCCGACAACGCCTATGCCGGCACCACCGGCGCCGAGGTAGTGCCTTACGAAGACAACTCCATAGAGGGCAGCAACTCCGTACTCGCACGCGACTGGGACCGTTATCTGGCCGATGTGGCGGTAGCCAACAAGCTCATATGCAACATCGACAAGGTGGCCGACAACTCTCTGCGTCCCGAGGAGATCAACACCTACCGCGCACAGGCCGAAATATTCCGCGCCATGATATGGTTTGACATGGTAAGGCTGTGGGGCGACATCCCGGTGATAAAGACTGTGGCCGGCAACATCACGGCCGACAACATCGAGGAAGTGTATCCGGCCTACTTCCCGGAACAGAGCACCGAGCTTGAAGCCTATCAGGCCATCGAGGAGGACCTTCTCGACGCCGTACAGTATGCGCCGGAACAGGGCGCCGACAAGACCCGGTTCACAAAAAACGTGGCCCGCTGCCTGCTCGCCAAGATATATGCCGAGAAGCCGCTGCGCGACTACTCCAAAGTCATAACCTACGTGGATCGGATACAGGCCGACGGCATCGACCTCGTCGATGACTTCTCACTATTGTTCGGCATCGACGGCATACCCCACTACGACGAGACCAAAACGGCCACTCCCAAGCAGCTCAACACACGCGAGTCGATACTTGAGGGTCAATTTCCGGTGGGCTCCGGCAACTGGTGCACATGGATGTACGGACGCGACCTGTCAAACTGGGACAACAGTTTCACATGGGCCAAATGGATCACCCCGTCGCGCGACCTGATCGCCGCCTATCAGCGCGAGGGCGACACCAAGCGCTTCAACGAGACCGTAGTGTACTACGAATGTACTTGGAGCAACTACTACCCGTCAGACAACTATCCGTTCATGTACAAGTGCCGCTCCGCCTACAGCAGCATCATCAAATACCGTTTTGCCGACGTGCTGCTGCTTAAGGCCGAAGCCCTGATCATGGGCGACAACCCCGACCTCGCCGCGGCAGCCGACATCATAGACCGCATAAGGCTGCGTGCCGGCATATCGAAACTTCCGGCCTCGGTACGCGGCAACAAAGACTCCATGCTCGACGCACTGCTCCATGAACGTCGCCTCGAACTCGCCTTCGAAGGACAGCGGTGGTTTGACCTCGTACGCCTCGACAAAGTAGAGGAAGTCATGAACGCCGTCTATGCCAAAGACAGCGGACGCAAGGCCCAACGCAACATATTCAATGAAAATTCTTACCGGTTGCCCATACCGCAAGGCGCCATCGACGCCAACGACAATCTGGTTCAGAACCCCGGTTACTAAACAGTATAACCTTCAAAAAAGACAAAATCATGAACAGCTTAAAACTGATATTCGGCATAATAGTAAGCAGCGGCGCACTCGTCATGTGCTCCTGCGATGACAACAAGATAGGGCCCCAGCCCGCGCCCGCACCGGCTCCGGTGCCCGGCACACAGGTCAAAGTCATAACCACCACCGCCTCGCGCAGCATGGACCTGAAAGAGACTTGGCTTGACTACAGCAAGAAAGACAACATGTCGCCTACATGCATCACCCTGTTGCCCGGCGAAGAGTATCAGACCATGGACGGCTTCGGAGTGGCCATAACCGGTTCCACATGCTACAATCTGCTGAAAATGTCGCCCGACCTGCGCAAAGACTTCCTTACAGAGACATTCTCCCCCGTCACCGGCTACGGCTTCAGCTACTGCCGCATATCCATAGGCTGCAGCGACTTCTCATTAAGCGAGTACACCTGCTGCGACACTCCGGGCATAGAGAACTTCGCCCTTACATCGGAGGAGACCGAGTACGTGATACCCGTATTGAAAGAGATTCTCGCAGTCAACCCGTCGCTAAAGATCATGGGCACTCCGTGGACCCCTCCCCGCTGGATGAAGGTCAACAATCTTACAGAGCTCAAGCCTCACGACAGCTGGACTTCCGGCTCCCTCAACCCCGCATGTTATCAGGATTATGCCACCTATTTCGTAAAATGGGTCAACGCCATGAAGAGCCACGGCATAGACATATTCTCGATCACTCCGCAGAACGAGCCTCTCAACAGGGGCAACAGCGCGTCATGCTACATGACATGGGAAGAGGAGCGCGATTTCGTCAAGACAGCCCTCGGGCCGGCTTTCGCCGCAGCCGGTCTTGATGTAAAGATATATGCTTTTGACCATAATTACAATTACGACAACGTAGAGTCGCAGAAAGGCTATCCGACAAATATATACGCTGACGCCGACGCGGCCCGATACTTTGCAGGAGCGGCATTTCACAACTACGGCGGCGACAAGGAGGAACTCACCCTTGTGCATAACGCCACACCCGGCATGGACCTCGTGTTCAGCGAGACCTCAATAGGCACTTGGAACGACGGACAGAACCTGTCGACCCGACTGCTCGACGACATGGAGCAGGTGGCGCTCGGCACCGTCAACCGCTGGTGCAAAGGCGTAATCGTATGGAACCTCATGCTTGACGCCGACCGCGGCCCCAACCGTCCCGGAGGATGCCAGACCTGCTACGGAGCCGTAGATATAAACCGCGACTATACGGCCATGACCCGCAACTCGCACTATTATATCATAGCCCATATGTCGAGCGTGGTCAAACCTGACGCAGTACGCATAGGCACCAAAGGCTATACGGCCAACGGCCTCACCTACTCGGCATTCAAGAATCCCGACGGCAGCTACGCTCTCGTGCTCAGCAACTCGGCCGGCGAAGCGCTCAATCTTACCGTCGATGACGGCGAACACCACTTCACGGCAGCCGTGCCCGCACGCAGTGCCGTATCATTTGCTTGGAACATTTAATAAAACGATCACGTCATGAATACATTAAAATACATCACCCTGTCACTGTCGCTTGCATGCGCGTTTACCGCCTGTGACGATGATGACGATTGGGCGGTCGGAAATCCCGTCATGGAATTTGACGGACAGCTTGACCGCACGTGTTTCGGCGACAGTCTGCCGTTCACGGTAAAAGCCACCGATGTCGAAGTACCGCTGTCCACTCTGCGCGCCGAGCTCTACTTCGGCGAAGAGGTAGTGAGCACCACCGTCATAAGGACAAAAGTGAGCGGCAAGGACTATGAAGGCAAGATATATGTACCTTATCTGGCCGACATACCTGACGGACGCGCCACCCTGCGCCTTGTGCTACAGAACATCAACTTCACCACAAGCGAGCTGAACTACGAGGTGCCTATAACCCACCCCGACTATCAGTCACTGACTTTCGTGTCGGCCGAAGGCGATACATATACTATGACCAAGCGCGACAAGTATGTATATGAGTTCACCGAGCGTCTGCCGCAGTCATTGAAAGGCTATATCGTAGCGCCGAAATACGGCGAAAACGGCAACGAACTGCGCTTCGGCTATCAAAGCGGCGCCATAAAGATCGGTGCGGAAGGCACGATACCGTTCTCCAACTCGCGCGCCGGCAAGTACACCGTATCGTTCAACACGTTCTCGTTCACCGGATCGCCATTCGTTGTTCTGGCGTTCAACGGCAACTCCTTTGAGGAAGTAGACGACCATACATCGCGTCTTGACATGCATTTCGACAAGGGCATGACAGTGACTCCTTCGGGCTTCCCCAACTACGACGAGTGGTGGATTGACCCCGACTTCTTCACCAAGAACGATGACGGCTCGCTCAAATTCAATGCCATATCGGGCGATTACCGCGTAATCGCCGACCAAGCCCTCAAGTATTTCAGAGTCGAAGTTTTGAAAAATGGCGAACCGGCTTCTCTCGCCGATGACGGCAGCGGTGCCCTCTGGGTAATCGGCGCCGATTTCGGAAAGCCATCCGTTTCATCAAACGAGACAGGCTGGAACACCGGAAAAGCGGTCTGCATGGCTCCTGTAGCCGACAAAGTCTATCAGATGACACTGGTAGGCGGCAAGACCGTCAAGACAAATTCCACCAACTTCAAGTTCTACGGCGCCGCAATGGACTGGGGCAATGAGTTCAAACATGACCGTCTGACTTCATCGAGCGACAAAATCCTCGTCGGTGACGGCAACGGACATGATGACGGCAACCTCTATCTGGCAGATGGCGTCACCCTGAAGGACAACATAATATATGTGTTCACCGTCGACATGACTGCCGGAGTTGACAACGCGGTTCTGTCTGTAACTGAAAACGGAGAGCTTCCGTTTGAAGAAAAAAGGCTGTTCATCAACAATAAGAAGATGACGACCAATGACAACTCCATTTACACACTTACACTTCCTCTTTCGCAAGGCGACGCGATTGAATTCAACTCACTTGACGGCCTTTCGGAATACTACCTCGATCCCGACTTCTTTGAACTTGATGCAAACGAAGAGACCATATCGTTTATTCCGGCCGGCGGCGACTATGAGGTATCGGTAAATAAGACGACAAAGACGATAGGAGCACAGCGAATGGACAACAACAGTCCGGCCTCACTGTCAGATGACGGACACGGTGCAATATACATAATGGGTTGGGGCTGCGGACATCCCTCGCTTGACAAGCAGTTTGGCTGGGACACCTCAAATGCGTTCGGCATGGCGGAGGTTCAGCCCAAAGTATACCGTTTCACGGCTGTTGCCGGTCCCGAAAAGGGCTCTTCCACAGGTCAGAGAATCAGGACGGACTACATAGACATAAAATTATTCTGGCAGAAAGGCTGGGGAGGAGAGTTCAGCAACGACAAGAATCTCACTATGGAGCCGGGTACTGAAAAATACTTGAAAATATCCGATTCAGGCAATATAGGATTGGCCGATGACGTGACGTTAGAAGAGAACTCCACTTATGTCATCACCATCGATTTGTCGCAGGGCAATGACAAGGGTACCGTAAGCATGATAAAAAAGTAAGGTAAAAAGTTGGTGTAATATTGGCTTGGAGCTATATTTGCTCCAAGCCATTGCTTATGAAACAATGTAATGAACAACAATAACATAAAAAAGCAACGATCATGAAAAAACAACTGCTATCACTCATTCTAACGGCAGCATGCTTTACGGCAGGGTCCGCGTCAGCTCCCGCGTATCTCGACGAGACACGTCCAATCGACGAGCGCATAGAGGATGCGTTGTCAAGAATGACATTAGAGGAAAAAGTAGCCGTACTGCACGCGCAGTCCAAGTTTTCATCGGCCGGAGTGCCGCGTCTGGGCATACCCGAGGTATGGACGACCGACGGCCCCCACGGCATACGTGCGGAAGTATTCTGGGACGAGTGGGATCAAGCCGGATGGACCAACGACTCCTGCATAGCGTTTCCCGCACTCACATGTCTTGCCGCGACATGGAATCCTGAAATAAGCTCTCTTTACGGAAAAAGCATAGGCGAAGAGGCCCGTTACAGGAAAAAAGACATACTTCTCGGACCCGGAGTAAACATATGCCGCACTCCGCTCAACGGGCGCAATTTCGAGTATATGGGCGAAGACCCGTATCTGGCCTCGGTAATGGTGGTGCCTTATGTACAGGGAGTGCAAAGCAACGGTGTGGCCGCATGTGTGAAGCACTACGCCCTGAACAACCACGAGACAAACCGTCACACGACCAATGTCATTGTCGACGACCGCGCGCTGTACGAGATATATCTGCCGGCATTCAAAGCCGCTGTCGACGGAGGAGCGTGGAGCATAATGGGCAGCTACAACCTGTACGACAATGAACACGGATGTCACAACAGCCGTCTGCTCAACGACATACTCAAAGGTGAGTGGGGCTTCGACGGTGTAGTCGTATCGGACTGGGGCGGCACGCATAATACGGCGGAAGCCATAACCAACGGTCTCGACATGGAGTTTGGCAGTTGGACCAACGGTCTTACCAACGGTTCGAGCAACGCGTACGACAATTACTATCTCGCTCTGCCTTACCTGAATCTTCTGCGCGAAGGCAAAGCCGATACCGCGACGCTCGATGACAAAGTGCGCCGTGTGCTGAGACTGATGTACCGCACCGTGCTTGACCGCAACCGTCCGTTCGGGGCACTCAGAGCGGACAGCCACATAGAAGCGGCCCGTCGCATAGGCGAAGAGGGCATAGTGCTTCTTCAGAACCGGGGCGACCTGCTGCCGCTGAACCTTGAGAACAAGCCCGTCATAGCCGTCATTGGTGAAAATGCGATAAAAATGATGACCGTAGGTGGCGGAAGCTCGTCGCTCAAGGCTCAATACGAGATATCGCCGCTTGACGGCATAAAGAAACGTGTGGGCGACAACGGCCGTGTGGTCTATGCACGCGGATACGTGGGCGACGCTTCAGGCGAGTACAACGGCGTGAGCACCGGACAGGATCTCACCGACAAACGCAGTCAGGAAGAGCTTATGGCGGAAGCGGTGGAGACCGCGCGCAACGCCGATTATGTGATATTCGTAGGCGGACTTAACAAATCGGCCCATCAGGACTGCGAGGACTCCGACCGCAAGGGTCTCGAACTGCCCTACGGTCAGGACCGCCTTATATCGGCGCTCGCGGCTGTAAACAAAAACATGATTGTAGTCAACATATCGGGCAATGCGGTAGCCATGCCGTGGGTAAAGGAAGCACCCGCCATTGTTCAGGCTTGGTATCTCGGCACTGAATGTGGCAACGCGCTTGCCGCCGTACTTGCCGGCGACGTCAATCCGTCGGGCAAACTCCCGATGACATTCCCCGTGTCGCTTTCCGATGTAGGCGCACATACGGGCGGCACATATCCCGGAACCCCGCGCGGCGACGGCAGCGGCATAATAGACTGCGAGTACAACGACGGGCTGTATGTGGGATATCGCTGGACCGACAAGAACAAGCTGAAACCGCTGTTCCCCTTCGGCCACGGACTCAGTTACACCCGGTTTAAATACGGCAAGCCGCAGATTGACAGCAAGACAATGACACCCGACGGCAAAGTCACCGTTACCGTACCGGTAACCAACACAGGCAACCGCGAGGGAGCGGAAGTGGTGCAACTATACATAACCGACGTGAAGTCATCGCTTCCGCGTCCGGTAAAAGAGCTGAAAGGGTTCAAAAAGATAAGCATCGCGCCGCAAGCTACCGAAAATGTGACCTTCACAATCGACAAGAGCGCGTTGAGCTACTTTGACGACAGCAGACACGCATGGGTGTGCGAACCCGGAAAATTCGAGGCGCTCATAGGAGCCTCGGCAGGCGACATACGATGCCATGCCGCATTTGAAGTCATACCCGCCGACAACCGATAATACGATTACCAGTCAACATACATAACCTGAAGGCCGCCCATGTCACGGACGGCCTTATTTTTTGTACAACGAACGCTCTTCAAGCTAATTTTCATCGTTTTGTCCACCTGAATTACGATATGTTTGACTATATTTGCATAACGTCTTAACCTCACGAATTTTAAGCCGCGATTTATCACATATATCACAAATCTTCATACACGATGAAAAAAAGTATCATAACGTTATTGCTGCCGGCCGTCGCTACAGTCGGCATCCGCGCCGCCTCGCCGGTGCAGGCCCACGGCTACCCCATCGACCCTGTGCCGTTTACCTCGGTCAAGGTATCGGACAACTTCTGGGGACAGCGTCTGAAAGCGAGTCGCGAGGTCACCATACCCCTCGCATTCTCCAAGTGCGAGGAGACGGGACGTTATCTCAACTTCATAAACGCAGCCCACCCGAGCGACACGATAAAGCCGGGCGGTTTTTCGTTTGACGACACCGACGTATACAAGACAATAGAGGGAGCGAGCTATCTGCTTCAGACCTACCCCGACAAACAGCTTGAAAAGTATATAGACAGCGTGCTTGTCATCGTGGCGGCCGCACAGGAGCCCGACGGATACCTGTACACAAGCCGCACGATGAACCCGAAACACCCGCACCAATGGGCCGGGAAGCGCCGGTGGGAAAAAGTCGAGGAGCTCAGCCATGAGTTCTACAACCTCGGCCATATGATAGAGGGAGCCATAGCGCACTATCAGGCTACCGGCAAGCGCAACTTCCTCGACATAGCCATAAAGTACGCCGACTGTGTATGTCGCGAGATAGGCGACAAGCCCGGGCAGCTCGTTCTTGTACCGGGACACCAGATAGCGGAGATGGCCCTTGCGAAACTGTATCTCGTAACCGGCGACAGAAAATACCTCGACCAAGCCAAATTCTTTCTTGACAAGCGCGGACACACATCGCGCCGCGATGCCTACAGTCAGGCCCACAAACCGGTCACCGAACAGGACGAAGCCGTGGGACATGCCGTCAGGGCGGCATACATGTATGCGGGCATGGCCGACGTGGCGGCGCTTACCGGCGACTCCGCCTACATACATGCCATCGACAGGATATGGGACAACATGACGGGCAAGAAGTACTACATAACAGGAGGAATAGGCGCCACAAGCAACGGAGAGGCTTTCGGCGCCAACTACGAGCTGCCCAACATGTCGGCATACTGCGAGACATGCGCCGCCATCGGAAACGTGTATGTCAACCACCGCCTGTTTCTGCTTCACGGCGACTCGAAGTATTATGACGTGCTGGAGCGCACGCTGTACAACGGGCTTATCTCGGGCGTGTCGCTTGACGGAGGCGGCTTCTTCTATCCCAATCCGCTTGAGTCGGCGGGCCAGCACCAGCGTCAGCCGTGGTTTGGCTGTGCGTGCTGTCCGTCCAACATATGCCGCTTCATCCCGTCGCTCCCCGGCTACATATACGCGGTCAAGGAGCGCGATGTGTATGTCAACCTGTTTATGTCAAACACCGCGCGGCTCGACGTGGCCGGCAAGCAGGTCACGCTGAGCCAGAACACCTCCTACCCGTGGAACGGCGACATAGACATAACCGTCGACCGCAACAAGGCAGGACGCTTCACAATGATGATACGCATACCGGGCTGGGTACGCAACCGCCCCGTGCCGAGCGACCTATACAGATACACCGACGGCAAACAGCCCGAATACTCGGTCAAAGTCAACGGCGAGGCGGTCGGCTGCACATTGCGCGACGGATATGTAGGCATCGACCGCAAGTGGAAGCAGGGCGACCGCGTGGAGATACACTTCGACATGGAGCCCCGCACAGTCAGAGCCGACAGCCGTGTCGTGGCCGACCGCGGACGCATAGCCGTGGAACGCGGCCCTATAGTATACTGCGCCGAGTGGCCTGACAACGAGTTTGACGTGCTCGCCGTGCTCGTCAACCAACATCCCGAATTCAACGTAGTCAGCGCCCCCGAAACGCTTTACGGCATAGACAAGCTCGTGACCGACGCGCAGGTACTGGAATACCGCGCCGACGGACGCCTTGCCGCCGACGACGTGAAGCTGACCCTCATACCTTACTACGCATGGGCCCACCGCGGCCCCGGCAAGATGGCCGTATGGCTTCCGCAGGAAGTAAGCGCAGCCAATCCTGTACCGGCGCCCACACTCGCCACGAGCGGCCGCCTGAGCGCATCGCACCCGTCGCCCTCGTTAGGCGCGGTCAACGACCGTCTTATACCCGCCGACGAAAACGACCGTTCCCTGCCTTACTACCACTGGGGACCGTCGGACAGCGCCACCGGGTGGCTCATATACGAGTTTCCCGAAGCGAAGGAGGTGCGCGGCTCGACAGTGTACTGGTACGATGACGCCCCGTGGGGAGGATGCCGTGCGCCGAAAAGCTGGAGGATCCTGTACCGCGACGCCAACGGCGACTGGCGGCCTGTAAGCGGCGCCGACAGTTACGGCACGGCAAAAGGCACGGCCAATACGGTAAACTTCAGTCCGGTCAAGACTTCAGCCGTAAAGCTCGAAGCGGTCCAGCCTGACGGCAACCGGGCGGGCGTATTTGAGTGGGAACTGTTCTGACATCATTACCCTAACGGGCAGAATAATTGTCACATAATACCCATAAACCTCACATGATTTTTGTCGTGTGAGGTTTTTTACTTAATTTTATGCTCTAATTTTCAAGCTTGTCATGAAAAAAGTATCATTCTCAATCTTGGGCCTCCTGTTTGCACTATGCGTCTACGCCCACTGTCCTGCGAAAGTATCAATTCTCGGTGACTCATACTCTACATTTCAGAACCATGTCGTGCCCGACACAAACTACGTGTGGTATTTTGCCGACGCCAACGAACCCGAACGCACCGACGTGGCTACCGTAGATGATACTTGGTGGATGCGCTTCATAGCCCGCAACGGCCTGCAGCTCGAGCGAAACAATTCATTTTCAGGAGCTACGGTGTGCAATCGCGGATATGAGGGTGCCGACTACAGCGACCGCGCGTTCATAAGACGCATGGACAACCTCGGCAATCCGGATCTCATACTGGTATTCGGAGCCACCAACGACTGCTGGGCCAAAGTGCCCCTCGGGAAGAAAGGGTCCGACGACCTGTACACATTCATTCCGGCCATGGACAAGATGCTCCGCGAGCTTCCGACGCTTTATCCCGACGCCCGCATAGTGTTCATGCTCAACGACGAGATACAGGGCGACATGCGCAAGGCCATCACAGAGCTGTGCGCTGACAACAACATCGAGTGCCTCCTTCTAAGCGGCATATCGAAGCGTCAGGGTCATCCCGACAAAGCAGGCATGCAGCAGATAAGCGACCAGCTTACCGACTTTCTGCACTCCGGCCGCTGCAGCCGCCACTGCCACAAACACAGCAACAACTAAAAATCATATATTGCCCGTATTATGAAAAAGACTCTTTTAATCATGGCGGCGCTCATAGCCATATGCACAGGCGCGTCGCAGGCTCAGTCGATAGTGATGTTTGACAAAGGACGTCCGTCCAAGATCATACAGATAGGCGTGCGCGCCGGTTTCAACACATCCAATCTCGCCACCAACTACGACAAGGCCTTCCCCGACATAACGTGGAACCATACCCAATGGCGTCAAGGCCTGACGCTGGGAGCAGTCGTGGATATAAATCTACGCAACTTCTTCTCCATACAGTCGGGACTGTTCTACAAATCGCGAGGTAACGACTTCCACTACCTCGTCAACGACAACGAAAGCCTTGTGGCACTTGACGGCAAGTGGCGCGGCAATTATTTCGAGATACCGCTGCTGGCCTCGCTGCGCCTCGGCGTATTTGAGCTCGCGCAACTGCAGGTCGACCTCGGTCCGTACTTCGCGACAGGCTTCGGCGGCAAGGTAAAATACGATGTATTCGAGACCGACACCGAGGATCCGTTGAAACCGGAGATTTCGCACAAAAGCGTCAAAGCCGACTATTTCGGCGACAAAGGCATGGTGCAGCGTTACGACTGGGGTATAAAGACCGGCGTAGGTCTGCTTCTGCTACAGCACTACTACCTCGGCGTACACTTCAACTACAGCTGCCGCAACGTGCTCAAGGAGCTTGACGGCGCGGTAAAACGCCCCAACGGTCACAACAAGGCATGGACTTTCACGCTCGGATATAACTTCTAAGCCAACCCTGTCCTTCATACGACAAAGCCCCGCGGTCGACCGACGGGGCTTTATAATTTTATGGGTCATTAGCAAAACCCGGTTGAAATGTTAAAGTATAACGGATTGGCAGGGGCGCCGGCATCAAACCGCCGCGATTAACATTTCAATCGGGTTTGGCTACCGGTCGGTAGACCAGAGTCGATGAATTAGCTTCGGTGATATAGGTCGAGGCGGCATCGACCACGGCATCGACAGTCACACGCCGTTGTCGCGGCACGACATCATTTATGTCCTCGCCCCGCGCCTCACACTGCGCGAGAGCCGATGCAAGATTGGCATATCCGAGAGTGCCGAACATGTGACTCGCCTCAAAGCGGTTGAGCACACGCTCCAGCTCACGGACCGACGGCGGCGACGATACAAGCGACAAGGCGGAGTCCGTGAGAGCCTTCTCGGCTTCCTCCACACTCACCCCGTCGCGCAGATGCGCGCTGAGGAGTATGAGCCCCGGATCGCTCGTGCCGGTAATCGAGGCGTCGGCTTTGGAGAAGAGAGTCGTCGCCATAAGCAGGTCGCGGTAAAAGCGTGACGAATAACCGGCCGACAGCAGGTCGGTTATCGTATCGCACACAGGATAGGCCTTGTCGTCATATCCCGGCATATGGTATGCCTTATAGATCACAGTCTGCGGCACACGTCCGTATACGGTGGCCCTGCGCGGCTCGGTCTGGACAGGCTCCTGCGGGTAAACATGCGGGGCAATCTGCCGCGCGGGAATCGGGCCAAACCACTTCTGCGCCAGTTCACGCGTACGCTCAAGCGATATGTTTCCGGTTACGGCAAGCACCGCATTGTTCGGCGCATAATGACGGTAGAAAAAGTGGCGCACGTCGGCCTGACTTACTTTCTCTATGTGCGATATCTCCTTGCCTATCACAGGGTAGCGGTAAGGATGCACCTTATAGGCCAGCGCGTTAAGATGGTGGTGCAGGTCGCCGTAGGGCTGGTTAAGACACACTTGCTTGAACTCCTCGCTCACCACCTGACGCTGCACTTCAAGCGACTTGTCATTGAATGCGAGGGCGTTCATGCGGTCGCTTTCGAGCCAGAACGCAGTCTCCGCATTGTGAGCCGGCACTATGTCGTAGAAGTTGGTAAAGTCGCAGTTGGTCCATGCGTTGTTGGTGCCTCCGGCCGCTTCGAGAGCCTTGTCAAACTCGGGTATGTTTTCCGACCCGCCAAACATGAGGTGCTCAAACAGGTGCGCTATGCCCGTAAGGTCGGGCGACTCGTCACGACTGCCGACGTTGTACAATAAGTTTAGTGCCACCATTGCAGTGGCACTATCCTGATTGTGTATTACCTTTAGCCCGTTTGACAGGGTGAAGCGGTTGACCGGAATCATTTCTCGACAGTCATCTTTATTATTTTCACATCCTCTTTCGGACGGTCGCCGGGAAGTGTGGGTGTCTTTTCGATTTTTTCAACCACGTCCATGCCTTCGATGACCTCGCCAAACACCGTGTACTGCCCGTCAAGATGCGGAGTACCGCCCACGGTCGAGTATGCCTCGCGCTGCTCGGGAGTGAGTTTTGCCGGGTTCTTGGCCACTTCAGCCTCTGTAAGAGCTATCAGCTCCTCCTGAAGTGCCTGAAGTCCGGCCTGATCGCGGTTGCGGCGGAGCTGCATTATGGAGTCGCGGCGCTCCGATGCGAGACGGTTGAATACATCCTGCTGCTGCATCATGATCATCTGCTTCTCCATCTGCGCAAGCTGCGCTTCATTGTAAGCCTTGCCGGTGACGATATAGAACTGCGAGCCCGACGACTTGCGCTCGGGATTCACATTGTCGCCCTGACGCGCGGCGGCCAGAGCGCCGCGTTTATGGAAGTGCTTGGGATATACAAACTCGGCGTCAATCGTATAGCCCGGGCCGCCGCTGCCAAGCTGCTTGCCTGCAGGGGCTCCCTTCGAGTCAGGATCGCCGGCCTGTACCATAAACTCGTTTATCACACGGTGAAACAGAGTGCCGTCATAGTAGCCCTCGTTGACCAGTTTCACGAAGTTGTCGCGATGCTTCGGGGTGTCACCAAAAAGCAGCACCTTTATATCGCCCATTGTCGTCGATATGTCAACGACCACATCATTTTTGTTTATTTCCGTCATTTTGGTTTCGTTTTCAGTTTCTGCGGTTTCGGTAGCTGCGGCCGATTTTGTTTCGGTGCAGGATGCCAATTTGATGCTTAACGCGACAATCAGCAATAATGTTTTCAATCTTGACATGACAGGGTTCTGTTATATACCGGTCGGATACATACGTTTATATATTCGGCGGAAGTTATCGTCGGTAGCACTTAGCTCATCCTTATGCTCCTCGTAGTCATTGCCCCACAAGGTCAGCAGATCGCCTATGTAGCGGCGTTCGCGGTCCTTTACAATAGCAGCGCCGATAAGACGCGATATGGCGTCATGATACTTTGTCTTGTCGATGGCATACAGATAACGCGCCGCGCTCACCGTAAACTGCCCGTTCAGGTCGACAGCTATCATGTTGTCGACCAGCTCGTCGATGACATCATCGATCGAGTCAATATGATTGGCTATATACTCATAAGTAAGAAGCCCGTCGGTATCCTCACCTAAAAGCCGTTTTATATCCTCGTTCATCGTAATGATAAATAAAGTTGATATGCAAAGATACGAATAAGTCGAGTGCAAAAGCAAATAAAATTTGATTTTGCCGAGCGGAAGTATCTAAGACATACTCAAAGATACGAATAAGCCGAGCGCAAATGCAAATAAAATTTGATTTTGCCGAGCGGAAGTATCTAAGACGTAGTCAAAGATACGAATAAGCCAAGCGCAAATGCAAATTCAGGCCCAAGTATTACACTATATTTTAACAGCGTTCAATAGCCCCGTCCACTATATTTTTGTAATTTTGCATCAAAACCAATCCTTATGCGACACACACTGCTTGTCATCATATCAATTGCGGCATTATGCATCGCGGCATGCAGCCGGCAGTATGACCCTCGGCTTATAGCGGCCGAGTCAGCCATGACCGAGCATCCCGACTCCGCGCTGGCCATGCTGAATGCTATCGACCGTAGCACCGTCACGTCCGACCGTGACCGCGCCCTCTACGCCCTGCTCATGTCGCAGGCCCTCGACAAAAACTTCATCTACGTGACTGATGATTCCCTTATATCGATAGCCTACGACTATTACTCCAGCCACGACGACAAGCGCCGCCACATGCAGTCGCAGTATTATCTCGGCCGCGTCAGTCTAAATGCCGCCGACTATCCCCGCAGTCTGTTTCTGTTCTTCAAGACCATGCAACAGGCCAAAGAACTCGACGACCCTTTCTGGATGGGAATGACTGCCCGAAACATACGTGACACCTATGACTATACCTATAATAATATTGAAGCACTGGAGTATGCACGCATATCTTCTGAAAACATGTTGCGCACCGGTAAAAAGCCATATATCGACTGGGCACTGTATGACTTGGCCCAGTCACTGCACAATATAGCCAAATATCATGAAAGCCTTGAAGTATCGTTAGAGCTTTTAAAATCACCGTCAATATCCGACGAGCCCCACTTTAAAGAAGATTTATACCGATTGATTGGAAAATCATTGATTGGGACGGATGATTATAGCAGGGCATTGCCATTTTTCGAATATCTGTGCTCCACTCCCGACGCGACCTCCTCCGATTTCGCGTTTTTAGGTGATATCCACCTTAAAAACGGCAACTTGCAGAAGGCCAAATCAGCATTGGAAAAAGTGACCGAGGACGATGTTGCCGCTACAAGCCTGAAGTCCAAAATATACCTTTATGAAAAGGACTATCTTAATGCATATAATACATTAGAGGAAATTCGGCAAATTACCGACCAATATTATGTCAACAGCATAACCAGTAAAATAACAGGAACTGTAGAGGACTACTATAAATATGAACAGGCGCTCGCCGATGCCGAATTAAAAAAGTCAAGAGTCATAAGATATTCAATACTCATCATAGCGTCTCTGATTATAATAGTGCTGTCAATAATCTTCTACTATTATCGTCGCAATAAATTGGTTCAGCTGGAACACTCTATAATGATAACCGAAGAGCTAAAGAAACTCCTGACCGATAACAATTCAAAATACAACCGGGCGGAGGCCTCCATAAAAACGTTACTGTCATCCCGATATGAAACGCTTGACAAATTGTGCAACACCTACTATGAATATCACGATAGCCCCAAAATGACAAAACACATATCGGATGAAATAATTGCAATGATTGAACAGATAGCTTCCGAACCCGACAAAATAAAGGAAATCGAAGATGCAATCAATCTCTACGAACCTGAATTAATGACAAACTTCCGTGCCGATTTCCCGAATATAAAAGATGAAGATTACAAGCTGTTCATGTTTTCAGTATTAGGACTTTCAATAAACACAATCTCAATATTTCTAAACGCACCCAATTTAAGATCGGTCTACAATCGAAAAGCACGACTAAAAGACAAAATACAACGTCTGGATGAAACTAAAAGAAAACAATACCTCGATTTCATGTAGCAATTTATTTTCATCGCCGACACCCGCCTCTATTTCCCATTAAAAATCAGCATAATATCCCCCATACGCACTTAAGATAAAAATTATTTTTATCTTGCATACAAACCGCTAATAATTAAGCCTTTATTTAGGACGAAAAATAAACTAAACTTCAAGGATACGAGCCCAGTTTTAAACTTTTAATTATATCTTTGGAATTAATTAATTATGAAATCATGAAATTGTTATTTACCTTACTCATCACTTTATGTTTGGGATACGGGAATATTGTATTGGCCGATAATCCCACCCAAAGTTCATCACAAAGTAACGCAATCGTGATGAAAGAGCGAAAATCAACCAATCGGAGAAATGCGCCAAGTAAAGTTTATATTATTTGTCATTATTCAGTCGGGCAATTATCTTTTGATTTACCCAATTATATTGAGTATATAGACATAACTATAAACGACGCAACGAATCTGATATGGACAGGTTATGCCGATCATAACAACTATACCCTTGACATTCCTTGCTTACATGGCGAATATGAAATTTCCTGCACTACCGACCAAAACCGCACTCTAACCGGCATACTACAATTTGACTAATACTAATCGTATAAATCAATACATTTATGAGAATCAAACCTATCGCTACCGCAATATTGGCCTTCAGTATGGCCGCTTGCGACAATGACATGGAGCAACTGATAAGCTCCTCCACACAGGAAATGACTGAAGAGACTACTGCACTAAGCCGTTCTTCCGAAGAATCACTATCAGATTCCATCGGCACTCTTATCCCCTACATACCCACGGAAGAAGAAATTGAGCAAATAAAAATTATCGAATCCCTAAGAGCAAAAAAATCTCTTTCCCGTATATCTTCGGAAAACTACGACCGTTTTTTGTCATCAAACCTTGAAGCGATAAAGGATCTTCCTTTCAATATAAAAGTTTACTCAATTGCATCCAATTCCACTTCAGGATATAATTATCTTTATGCGACAGGAAAAAATAAAGAAATGTACCTATCTAATAAATCTACGGACAAGGGATCTTTATTCTATCTGGTCTATCCGGTATTTGCTTTTGGATATGGTCCTCAAATATTTTCAAGTTTAACCAATACAGAACTTTGTGTTGGAATAAACACAAAGAATCCTGAACGGAAATATCTCATGCCCGGGCCTGACAATTCGTCGGACATCTCATCAATAAAGACATATTGGAACTTTATTCCAACGCAGCATAACGGTTATTTCTACTTTGAATGTAAATCAACCGTTGAACAAGACAATAATTCAAATTTCTATTATAAGGTCATTGAAGCCCTGTCTCGCAATTGTATAGGATTCGCAAAGCGCATAGACAACAAGTCCCAACAAGAATTTATGATTGCCCTAAAAGATGGTTTTCAGTTTAGCAATGTGGAATTTGATACCGAAAATGCCGTCATAACAGACGGTCCACTATTTGTTGCAGCGAAGAAAACTGTTGTCAATGAATATAGCTATAAGTTACCCACGACACTGGACATTTCCGCAACCACTTATGAAACCTCCCAATTTGTTGAGAACCCTTGCGCTATCCAATTTAATTTATTAAATGTCGCATCTGTAAAACTACCACGGCCTATAGTAGTATCCAGAAGAGCGGTCATTGACATTGCGCCCAAAGATGCCGTTTATTTACCTTCTATAATAAAAAAATATTCTAAAACGGTAAATTACTCAACAGGCATAACCCTTAAGCCAAATTCATCGTTGGAACTGACATGTAAATTTCACACTTACAATATAGAAGTGCCATACGTGGCAGTTGCAAAACTAAATGAGCGAGAAGTAAAAATGTCCGGTGTATGGAAAGGTTATGTTTTGGCCAACCCGACACAGGTGCCCCCCATTCTCGAACCTCATTTCTATGATCTCGAAACAGGAGCCGAAATTCAATAACCTGATTAATACTTAACATGATTAATAAAATAGACGTTCAAATGAAATTTAAATATATTTCTTACACTCTATTGTTCGCATTAGCAGGCTGTACTTCAGAAGAATACTTCAATTGCGAACCGGATAAAGATGATGACGGAATCATTATTCTCCAAGAGCGCAATCCCAAGTTGCCCAAGACTGCCGTGACACGACCTATTATTAAGCCTACATCAGGAAGCAGAAGCGATGGAGGAATTAATTCCAACGAGAGGTTAGGTTTTTCATACGCTGCCGGCAACTCCATACTCGGTGATGTCGATAACATCGGCATGGAGGTAATAGATTTAAAAAAAGTCCAAGACCTCCTGCCGGGATATATAGGTTCAGAACGACCCAGAAGCTTTGACAGTTATAAATTTGCATTTTCTGATTACAACACCTATGAATCTACATTAAAGCAAAGTAAAAAAATACATTCAGGCTTCTCTATCGATCTCCTCGGATTCAAGCTCGGAAGAAAAAGAGAGCATGACAAAACGTTCAACTCAACAATCACATCGTCGAGCAATGTCGTATACGGTGAATTGGATATGCTATATAAAGACGCGTCATTCAATCTATCAACCGCAGGAGGTGCGATGAAACTGTATGCACGCGAATGTCTGGCATCTTCATTTATAAGTAACTTATTCTCGTCCACGATAGGAAGTCTAATTGACGCCTACGGCGAATATGTCATTACAGGTTATTACACGGGTGGCAAAGCATGCGCACTATTTGCCGGTCTGGATAATAGCAGTGCCTCCCAATCACAACGTGAGAACAATCTTCTTGATGATATAAATGCGTCCTTTAAATGGGATGAAAACAAGTCGATAGGAGGAAACTACAATTTCGGTAAAAACAAAGGAGACTCTACATCTTATACCTATCATACTCAATCTTTATATACCAAGT
The DNA here is from genome assembly GCA_001689405.1 of Candidatus Homeothermus arabinoxylanisolvens. Classification (GTDB taxonomy): domain Bacteria; phylum Bacteroidota; class Bacteroidia; order Bacteroidales; family Muribaculaceae; genus Muribaculum; species Muribaculum arabinoxylanisolvens. The sequence goes on from LUJO01000052.1 coordinate 102,420, forward strand.
TGCTTATATACGGCGGTACACCTTTCGGCATATCGCTTAACGGCGCCGATAAGATTGATAATATCAATCTCGACCTCACCCAATGGGTAACCTCCTTGTCGAATCCCGCCACCCATACCATTGTAGATTTTAAAGAAAGCGGACTTTACTCATTATCTGATTTGATATCGGAAGCCAACTTTAAACGTCGTTTTGATGACACTGCGTCTGAGATTCTTTATCCGTTTCCCCATTTCATCACTCCCTATATAGAGATTACTCGTGTATTTGTACGCTACTCATCTACAGGGGAGGCCCTCTATGATATAGCTCCGGTGCTCCTCACCCGTCAAGGCGACCGTATAGTGCTACACCGTCATGACCCGTCACAACTAACTGACGCAGAATTGCGAACTAACGAGTCGGCTGAAGTGTTTAATCAAAAAGCTCTCGAGATTAAACAACAAGTGCAAGACTACTACGAACTTGAAATAAGGTCAAACTCTGTAAAGAGACTTAATCCGATAGTAGGAAATCCGCTTTGCATGGATCTCGGAGTTGTAACTGAGGGAGAGATGGCTATCTACGAAAATCCGCGTACTGGAATTAATTATATTTACGATTTTAAACGTAAAATAGCGTTTTCTTATCTTGTAGATATATTCGATGGAGACATGGTTCTTGACGTATACGGAATCAGAAACTGGGTAGAATCCCTACCTCACAAATCAGTCAATATAGCATCATTACTTAGCACTTGCACTATAATAGGACTTTAACATGAACACTAAGAAACTTCTTATCGCTCTGGCACTGGTGATTGGCATCGCGACTACGGCATGTAACGACGATGACGGCGCTTACATTACAGGCACGACAAAGGAAACCAACGACTGCCTGCGCAATGGCATATCGGTAGGACCGAACATGTCACTCCTGACTCTCGAATTCAATCACTCTCAAGGTGAGCTGAAAGTCAGCAGCGATGCCGGCGGATGGATGGAAATCACGACCGAACCGTCATTAGGCGAAATATCGACAACCGTAAACATCAAGATACTTCCCAATGACGACTGGGGCGAGCGCAAATGCACACTGTCGCTGTCGCTGCTCGACAAATATGTCGAGATTCCCGTAACACAGAATGAGGGTTTCAAAGTAGAACCTCAAAGCAGATTATATAATGTAGGGCGAGAAGGCGGCGACTTCACCGTCAAGGTCAGGGCCAACACCGACGAGCTTACGCCTAAAATCGAATTTGTCGAGTCGAGGGATGAATGGCTACGCTATGACGGATATGAGAAAACAGGCGACAATGAGTACACCTTGCGCTTCCACGCCGACCCAAACACCGCAGGACTCGGCCGCATGTGCGGCATATTATATACCCGCACCACACCCGGAGACTCCAGAAAGTTCTGCATTTGGCAGGAGCCGAGGATATTCAACGCCGACGAATATATTGACCTCCACTTTGGATGTCTCTACATATATCTCGGCACGGACCGAGAAAACATCAGGCGAATTAGGCATCTGACTCTAAAAGGCTCTATCAACGACATCGACTGGTCAGCCCTGAAGCAACTGTGCATATTTGACAGCGGAGGCAATAAAGCGCCCCAAGACCGCATGATAACTCTGGACCTGAGCAACGTGATAACATTTGACGGAGAGACTTCTCCATATAGCCAGATTGGTTTCGTCCATGATAAAGTGACATGCAAGTCAGGAGGCGACGACCAAATACCGGAAAGTGTGTTTCAATACGTCACCAACCTTGCCGACATAAAAATGCCGCTCGGTACAGCAATCATCCAGCCCTACGCATTCAGCAGCTGCACCGGGCTCAATCACATAGAGATACCCAAAAGCGTAACAATCATCTGTCAGGGAGCATTCAAATTCAGTGAAAACCTGTCGGAAATCATAATCGGAAACTACTCCATGCTGCGGCGCGTAGGGCAGATGGCTTTTATGAACTGCGGCCCCATAAAGATGCTGAACCTGCCGGCGACACTGACCGACTTGGATTTCGGCAGTCTGCAGTGCTCGGTCATCGACATGAAAGTAGGCTGGCTGACACCTCCCGACCTTAACCCCTACCCGAGGGTATATGAAAACAGCACCCTCTTCGTGCCGCCCGGCACTGTCGAAGCCTACCGCGCCCACAAGGGGTGGTCGCGCTTCCCCAAGATAGTCGAGCGCGACGACATGGACAAGGACGGCAACATACTGACGCCAGAATGGTAATTATGCTACACACACTTATTTATTCCGAAAAGATAACATTGAACTGTTTTTAGAATGGTTGAGAAAACACACGAAAAATATCATCATTTGCATTCAGTAAAAGCCCCTGCCGACGATGACGCGAGTCAACGCCGGCAGGGGCCTACTGTCTTTGTCAATATCGGCCTGATGTCAGAAACCCGACTTACGCCTACGGCCTGATGAAGTAAGTGTCGGCGGCCTGATAGTGGGTGGCATCGAAGTCGATCATCAGCCGGCCACAGCTTATCTCCGCCCAGAGTATGCGGTCTATGCGCAGTATGTCGGCACGGTCAAGCTGCATCCACTGGTACTGCTCATCGGCTCCGGGAGCTATGCGCCCTTCGTCCTCGGCAAAAGTAAGCACGTTATCGCAAATATCGCGGAAACCCACACCGTCGGTCTGCGCGTCTATGTAACCAAGCACCTTTACCTTTAATTCGTCGTCGGTATACCCTACGCGTACCGACGTCACTCCTAATTTAACTTTCATCATGATAAATAACGATTTTATAATATAACATCGCCGTATCACAAAAAGTTATAACCGCCCGAAATGTTAAATGCGGCCGGTTGGCAGGGGCACCGTTTAACAACGTGAATTGACACGGTGACAGTCTGAAATACAGCAGGCCGGATATGCGGAGGAAGGTGTCAGGGGAGCGGATCGAAGCCGAGCGACTTGATTTTTTCGATGACGGCGGCGTGGTCGTGGTCGCCCTCGACGTAGGCTATGCCGGAGGAGAGGTCGACAGCAACCGATGTCACTCCGGGGATGAGAGCAAGGTTCTTCTCCACGGTAGCCTTGCAGTGGGCACAGCTCATGCCCTTGATTTTGTATTCTTTGCTCATAGTCGTTATTGTTTGATGTTTACGATTGTGCAGTTTCAATATAAATGCGGTGACAAGGAGTCCGGCGAGTATGACGGAGCAGAGGGTGTCAAACCACGAGAGGGCTGCATGACAGGCTCCGTGGGGCAACGCGGCAAGAGGGAGCGTAAACCACTCGCGGGGCAGCAGATAGTCGATAGCCAGCCCGAACGCCATGGCCCCGACCACTATCGATGATATGTAGACCGCGGCGCTACGGCGCCCCATAGTACGCGATATGACGGCGATAGAAGCGAAATTGGCGGCAGGTCCGGCCATAAGCAGCACCAGCGCAGTGCCGGGCGACAGTCCCTTCATCATCAGCGACAGAGCTATGGGTATCGACCCGGTGGCACAGACATACATGGGCACGGCTATTGCCACGACCGCCAGCATGGCCAGCAACGGACGGTCGCCGAGCGACACGAAGAAATCGGCCGGCACAAGAACAGTGATGAGCGCGGCAATGACAAGTCCGAGCACGAGCCACTTGCCTATGCTCTGCACCATCTGAACGAAGCCATAGTACAAGGCCTCCTTCATGCGGGCCGCAAACGACGGGGTATGCGCCTCCGCAACGGCTCCGCCATCGGCCACAGGACAAGATGTGCCGGCATTGTCGGCGGAGCGCGTCTCCGATACGCCGACAAGACACCCCCCGACAGCCGCAGTGACGAGCGCCGCCACCGGCCTGACCACGGCAAAGGCCGGCCCAAGCAGCGAGTATGTGGCGGCTATGCTGTCGACTCCGGTCTGCGGCGTCGATATGAGAAACGAGGCCGAGGCCGCCCGTGAAGCTCCGTTGCGCCTCATCGCCACAGCCGTCGGCAGCACTCCGCACGAGCACAGCGGGAGCGGTACCCCTATCATGGCGGCCTTGACCACCGAGCGCCATCCGGAACCTGACAGATGCCGGCTCATAATGCGTGCCGGCACGAAGGCATGTAGCAGTCCGGCGATGAAAAGGCCCAGCAGTATGTAGGGCGACATCTCATTGAGCATATTAATAAAAGCGTCGAGTATCTCCATAAGTAACAGTATTACGATTATTTCACGGCACAAAGTTACGACATACGGGACGGATGTATGTTATACAATTTTTCAAATATGTTGCATCATGCTACACCTTGTCAAGCGGACGACGGACGCCGGCGCCGGCGCGATATTGAGTCACGGTCATGCCTGTCACAGCACGGAACTGCCGCGACAGGTGGGCGACGCTTGAGTAACCCGTTTGGTAGGCTATCTCGGAGGCAGTGAGCCGGCCGTAATCGAGCAGTTCCTTGACATACTCGATTTTCTGGCTGATAAAATAGTTTTCCACAGTACGGCCCTCGACCAATGCAAATGCACTTACGAGAGTACGATAGTCGACACCCGTACGCTCCTCAAGCCATGACGAGAGTTTCAGCTTTGTGCCCGACCCGGAGCGAGCAAGCCCCATCAGCAAGGTCTTCACTTTCTGCGCCGTCAGTCGGGTCTTATCCTCGATAAGGCCGAAGCCGAGGCTCCGAAGCTCGTCGGCCACCGACGCCAATGCATTATCGTCAAGCTGCTCGGCAATCTCGGCACTGCCGAGAGCGACACCGGTCACAGTGTAACCAAGCCGCCGCAACAGGCCGTCCACAACCATAATGCATCGGTCACATACCATATTTTCGATATTCAGCGTCATAATTGTACAAAACTACACATTTTTAATGAACAATAGGGGCTGTATGGTCCGTTTTATAGCAAACAACTATTTATTCCGCAATGACAACACAGACTACAATATTCAGTCCGCGCAATCTGAGCCTTCTGATGGATCTTTATGAGCTGACCATGGCCAACGGCTATTTCACGGCCGGCATCAAAGACACCCGGGCGGTGTTTGACCTTTTTTACCGTTCAAATCCTGATGACGGAGGCTTTGCCATTTTCGCCGGGCTTGAGCAGGCTCTCGATTATGTGGAGCACATACACTTCGACCGCGACGACATCGATTATCTGCGGTCGCTCGGGCTCTTCTCGGCCGAATTTCTCGACTACCTCGCCACGTTCCGCTTCACCGGCGACATATATGCCATCGACGAGGGCACGGTAGTGTATCCCAACGAGCCGCTGGTCACTGTCGTGGCCCCGCTGATCGAGGCGCAGATAATAGAGACGGCCATGCTGTCGCAGATCAACCACCAGTCGCTCATAGCCACGAAAGCCAACCGAATAGTGCGCGCGGCTCAGGGGCGTATGGTGTCGGACATGGGCGCCCGTCGCGCCCACAACGCGGACGCGGCCGTATACGGCGCCCGCGCAGCCTACATAGGCGGTGTGGAGACGACAGCCACGCTGCTTGCCGGCAAGATGTTCGGCATACCGGTCACGGGCACCATGGCCCACAGCTGGATCATGTCATTCGCAAGCGAATATGAGGCATTCAAGGTCTATGCACAGGTATACGGAAGCAGTTCGGTGTTTCTCGTCGACACATACAACACCCTGAAATCGGGGCTGCCCAACGCCATAAAAGTGGCCCGCGACATACTGCTGCCCGCCGGGCAGAGGCTCAAGGGCATCCGCATCGACTCGGGCGACATAGCCTATCTGTCAAAAGAAGCGCGTCGGATGCTCGATGAAGCCGGACTTGAAGACTGTAGCATAGTAGCATCAAACAGTCTTGACGAGTTCAACATAAGGTCCATTATATCGCAGGGCGGGTGTATCGACATTTTCGGTGTGGGCGAGCGGCTCATAACCTCCAAGAGCGACTCTACGTTTGGCGGCGTATACAAACTTACCGCGCTCGAAGAGAACGGACAATGGGTACCTAAAATAAAGGTGTCGGACAATGTGGTGAAAATAACCAACCCCGGACGCAAGGACCTGTACAGAGTCTATGACCCCGACGGCAAAAGCATAGCGGAACTGATAGCCGAACACGGCGAGCCGGTAAACGGCGCGGTACCTGAACTGGTAAGCGCCGACCGCCCGTGGCAGAACCTCGACTTCTTGGGGTGCACGTTCAAGAAACTGCAACATCAGGTAATGGCCGGCGGACAGCGTACGTCGAAACCGTGTCCGCTGCCGCAACTGCAGGACTATGTAAGAGAACAGATGATACTCGAAGTGCGCGAAGAGGAGCAACGTCTCGACAATCCCGACATCCACACACTGGCCATGACCTATGGCTACTACAACCGCAAACTGGCCCTGCTTAAAGACGCAGAAGCCGGCCTCGGCGGCGAGTGATATAACAGAACAGCTTATATAAAATAGAAAAGGCTTGCGATTGCAAGCCTTTTTAGTGGCGGGGACAGGACTCGAACCTGTGACCTTTGGGTTATGAGCCCAACGAGCTACCACTGCTCCACCCCGCGATGTCGTTTTGTGAGTGCAAAGGTAGGCAGTTTTGATGAATTATCCAAACCACAGCAGCAAAACATCGCCATTTTAACCTCTTTTAATGATACACGAATACGGAATCGACCGCAAAACGCGGTTGAACCACTGTTTTTTCAAATCAGTACTTATACGAAAAGTGCCGGTGAGCGGAAGGCTCCACCGGCACTTTATAGCGGTAAATAAACTGTTTTACTTGTTTACTTGGTATTTGTTTATGCCGTCACGAAGATAAGCCACTACCTGATGTGCGGCCGCTATGCCGGCATTGATATTAGCTTCAGCGGTCTGCGCACCCATCTTCTTGGGTGTGAAGAAAACACGGTCGCCGAACTTGGCTTTAAGCTCCTCGGCATTATCGGGCTTCACATCGGCCACATACTTCAGGTCGGGACGTGCCTCAAGAGCCTTCTCAAGACCGGCTTCATCCACGACTTCCTTACGGGCGGTATTGATAAGCACACCACCCTTGGGCATCTTCGTTATAAGATCGTAGCCTATGCTCTTTTTGGTCTCGGGAGTGGCGGGAATATGTATCGATACAAAGTCATTGCCGGCGTAGAGCTCATCAACGGAGTGAACGGGCTTAATACCGTCAGCTGTCATGACCTCATCGGGGCAATACGGATCATAGGCCGACACCTCCATGCCTACACCTTTAGCAATGCGGGCGACATTGCGTCCTACCTGACCATAAGCCTGAAGACCGAGACGCTTGCCTTTCATCTCCGTACCGGAAGTACCGTTATACATATTGCGCACAGCCATTATGGCCATACCGAACACCAGTTCGGCAACAGCGTTTGAGTTCTGTCCGGGAGTATTCTCCACAACCACGCCGTGAGCAGTGGCGGCAGCAAGGTCTACATTGTCATAACCGGCTCCGGCACGTACCACAATCTTCAAATTTTTGGCGGCGTCGAGGACTTCGGCATCGATAACGTCGCTACGTATTATGACAGCATCAGCATCGGCGACAGCACCGAGCAGATCGGCCTTGGATGAATATTTCTCAAGCAATCCGAGCTCGTAACCCGCGTCAGCTATAACTTTGCGTATACCGTCGACAGCGACTGCGGCAAACGGTTTTTCAGTAGCTACAAGTACTTTCATAGTCAACGAAACGATTAATGATTTTTCTCAAATTCCTTCATTGCATCTACAAGCACCTTCACGCTCTCTATGGGGAGAGCGTTATAAAGCGATGCACGGAAGCCGCCTACCGAACGGTGACCCTTTATACCGACAATGCCCTTGGTAGTGGCAAAGTCGATGAACTCCTTGTCAAGTCCGTCATATTCGGGCTTCATGACGAAGCATACGTTCATGATCGAGCGATCCTCGGGGGCAACGGTTCCGACAAACATGCGGCTTGCATCAATAGCCTCATAGAGCATCTCGGCCTTGGCAAGGTCGCGGCGCTGCATCTCTTCTACTCCACCAAGCTCCTTGTAATATTTAAGAGTCTGAAGTGCCGAGTAGATGGGAAGTACGGGAGGAGTATTGAACATGGAACCCTTCTTCACGTGGGTGCGGTAATCAAGCATGGTGGGTATAGCACGGTCCACATTGCCGAGGGCGTCTTCCTTGACAATAACGATAGTCACACCTGCGGGGGCGAGATTCTTCTGCGCGCCGGCGTAAATGACATCGTACTTGGACACATCTATGGGACGAGAGAAAATGTCGCTCGACATGTCGGCCACGAGGGGCACTTTAACATCGGGGTCATGACGCAACTCCGTACCGTAGATAGTATTGTTGGTAGTATAGTGGAAATAGTCGGCATCCTCGGGAACGGTAAAGTTCTTGGGGATGAACGTATAGTTCTTGTCCTTGCTCGAAGCAACGACATCGACCTCGCCAAACAGGCGCGCTTCCTTTATGGCATTGGAGGCCCAAGTACCGGTATCGAGATATGCGGCTTTCTTCTTCAACAGGTTGTAAGGCACCATGCAGAACTGCATCGACGCGCCACCGCCGAGAAAAAGCACTTGATAGCCGGCAGGCACATCAAGAAGCTCCTTCACGAGTTGCTGTGCCTCATCCATGACAGCGACAAACTCCTTACTGCGGTGAGAGACTTCAAGGATTGACAATCCGGTACCCGCGAAGTCCTTGATGGCTTCGGCTGTATTCTTTATCGTGTACTCACTAAGAATTGATGGCCCGGCATAAAAATTATGCTTTTTCATAAATTTATAGTTAATGATTATCGTTAGGCTTGCAAATTTAATGAATTTCCCCTATTCGTGTCAACAAAAAACGGCAAAATCCGGCATTTTCTTTCATTTTTCATCGCAAACGACAAATTTTCCGACATTTTTACAACACATAGCCCGTATTGCCATACATAATAACAGCGATACAGGCACTTCGGCGGCAAAAGTGAATATACAATTATTCATTGCATAATATTGCCGCATATATTAACTTTGCGTGACGTAAAACAAAACTATGACCGATCATTCCGCACTTCACGATACATGGGACCATGACCACCTCTGGCATCCCTACACCTCGACAATAGATCCGTTGCCAACCTACAAGGTCGACTCGGCAAGCGGCTCAACGATAACCCTCGCCGACGGCACCCGCCTTATCGACGGCATGTCGTCATGGTGGTGCACCATACACGGCTACAACCATCCGGCAATCAACGCGGCAGCCGCCCGGCAGATAGACAAAATGTCGCACGTTATGTTCGGGGGCTTCACCCATGAACCCGCCATAGAGCTCGGCAAGAAACTGCTGGCCATGGCTCCGCCGTCAATGAACAACATATTTTATGCCGACTCAGGCTCGGTAGCCGTCGAAGTAGCCATGAAAATGGCAATACAGGCGGCCATATCGCGAAGCGGCCGACATGAAAAGAGCAACTTTGTAACCATACGGTCAGGGTATCACGGCGACACATGGAACGCCATGAGCGTATGCGACCCCGTGACCGGCATGCACGGTGCGTTCGGCCCCGCCTTGCCTATCAGATACTTCGTAGAGGCTCCTTCGGTAGGGTTCTACGAAGAGTGGCGGCCGGAAGCGGTCGCCGGTCTGGAGGCCGTACTGCGGGAGCATAACGATGACATAGCCGCGTTAATACTCGAACCGATAGTACAGGGGGCCGGAGGCATGCGGTTTTATCATCCGCAATACCTGCGCGAGGCCCGCAAGCTATGTGACCGCTACGGGGTATACCTTATATTTGACGAAATCGCTACAGGCTTCTGGCGGACTGGACGACGCTTCGCATGGGAATGGGCGGGGGTTGAACCCGACATAATGTGCATAGGCAAGGGTTTGACCGCCGGCTATCTGACCATGAGTGCCGTGATGACGACAAAAGATGTGGCCGACACCATATCGCGCGGCGAAGCGGGAGTGATGATGCACGGCCCCACATTTATGGCCAACCCGCTCGCCTGTGCCATAGCCTGCGAGTCGCTGCGGCTGCTTGAGTCGCAGGACATGCCCGCATGTATAGCCCGCATAGAGACTATAATCAAACGCGAACTCGCCCCCGCCCGCGATATCGACAGGGTCAAGGATGTAAGAGTACTCGGCACAATCGGCGTTGTCGAGATGAAGGAACCGGTCGATGTGGGCGCCTTTCAGAAGCGATGTGTGGAGCGCGGCATATGGGTGCGTCCGTTCGGCCGCAACGTGTACATCATGCCGCCTTATGTCATAACCGACGAAGAGCTGACCTGCCTCTGCCGCACGATGCTCGACATACTTCCCTGACACAAAGCCAACAAAATGGCATAGCCAAGTGTTAAAATTTCATCTCATCATGTTAAAAAACGACATTTCTACAATGAAGTATACTATCAGTCAGATATCAGAGATACTTGAGTTAAAAGCTCCGGCATTTCTACTGCACACAATATCGGTACTGCTTACCGACTCGCGGTCGGTCACCTACCCGAGCGAGTCGCTGTTTTTCGCGTTGCGCACGCGCAACAATGACGGCCATCGTTACATCAAGGAGCTTATCGAGAAAGGGGTGCGCAACTTCATTGTCGACAATGTGCCGATTGACGTGGTCGGCACTCCAAATGTAAATTTTCTTGTTGTCAAGGATGTAAAAAAAGCGCTGCATACGATAGCCCGCTATCACCGCATGCAGTACGACATACCGGTAATAGGCATAACCGGCAGCCGCGGCAAGACCACATTGAAAGAATGGCTGTACCAATTGCTGCAGCCCGACTACCGCATAGTCAGGAGCCCGCGCAGCTTCAACAGCCAGATAGGTGTGCCGTTGTCGCTGTGGGAGATGAACCGCGACAGCGAGATAGGCATATTTGAGGCGGGCATATCGCTCAGCGGCGAGATGAAAGAGCTTCAGGCAATGATACAGCCCACGCTCGGCATACTTACCAACATAGGCGGAGAGCACGCCGAGGGATTTCCGTCGAAGCGCGAGAAGTGCCGCGAGAAGATAAGGCTGTTCAAAGAGTGCGAGAGCGTGATATACTGCAGCGACGACCCGCTCGTAAGAGAGGTGATGGAGGAGGAAGAGATAGCCGCCCGGCATCTCGACTGGTCCGTCACAGATCCGGAAGCGACGGTAAAAGTAACAATAAACAAACGCAGCAACGGCACAACCGGCATAAAATGCCTGATGAACGGCAAGGATTATGAGGCGTCAATCAATTTCAACGACCCCGCCTCGATAGAAAACGCCGTAGGGGCCATTATAGCCCTTATATATATAGGTGTGCCGCAAGAAAAGATAGCGGCCCGCATGGAGAAGCTCACCCCCGTGGGCACAAGGCTCAACGTCATCGAAGGAGTCAACGACTGCCTGCTCATATATGACTCCTACACCGGCGACTACCACTCGCTGAGCCCGGCGCTCGACTTCATGCAGAGGCGCGCCACGGCCGACCGTACATCGACCGTGATACTCAGCGACGTCATGCACGAGACCATGACGTCGGAAAACATGTACAGCAACATAGCCCATCTGCTGAAGCAGAAAGGAGTTACGCGCATAATCGGCATAGGCGAGGAAATATCGCGCCATGCCCCCTACTTCAACCAGAATTCGAAGTTCTACCGTTCGACCGAAGAGTTTCTCGCCGACACAACGCCCAATGACTTCAGCCATGAGCTGATACTGATCAAAGGCTCCGACGACTTCGGATTTCACCGGCTGAGCGACGTGCTTGAGGCACGCCAGCACGAGACCGTGCTTGAGGTAAACCTCGACGCGGTGGTGCACAACTTCAACAATTTCCGTTCGCGCATAAAACCGACGACCGGCATGGTGGCCATGGTGAAGGCGTCAGGCTACGGCGCCGGATCATACGAACTGGCCAAGACACTTCAGTCGCAGGGCGCGGCCTATCTAGCCGTAGCCGTGGCCGACGAGGGGGTAGACCTGCGCAAAGCCGGCATAACCATGCCCATCATGGTACTCAACCCGCGTGTGGTCAACTACACGACACTCTTCGACTATCGTCTTGAGCCGGAAATCTACTCATTCGAAATACTTGAGGAGTTCATAAAGGAGGGACGCCGCCACGGCATACACGACTATCCCGTACACATAAAACTTGACACCGGCATGCACCGGCTGGGATTTCTCGAGCCCGACATGTCGCGGCTAAAGAAAGTGCTTCAATCGCAGGATGTGCTTACACCAAAGTCAGTATTCAGTCATCTCGCCGCCGCCGACTCGCCGGAGATGGACGACTACACAATGGAGCAGTTCGCCATATTCGCACGTTGCAGCGAGTCGTTGCAACGAGGCTTCAGCCATCATATACTGCGCCACATCCTCAACTCGACGGGCATCACGCGCTTCCCGGAATACCAATATGACATGGTGCGTCTGGGCATATGTCTTTACGGCATACCCACCATGCCCGACAACTCACAGGGCGACCTGCGTCCTGTAAGCACCCTGCGCACATCGGTCATATCGATAAAAGAGTGGCCTGCGGGCACCACCATAGGATATTCGCGCAAAGGGCTGCTACACAGACGCTCGCGCATAGCCACACTGCCCATAGGTTATGCCGACGGACTGAACCGGCATTTAGGCTACGGCAATGCGGCGGTATGGATCAACGGACACCGCTGTCCCACAGTAGGAAGCATATGCATGGACGTATGCATGGTCGACGTCACCGACACCCCCTGCAAAGTGGGCGACAGCGTGGAAGTGTTCGGACATAACATATCGGTCATGGAGCTGGCCGACACACTCGGCACCATACCCTACGAAGTGCTTACGTCAGTAGCGTCGCGCGTCAAGAGGGTGTACTATCGGGAGTGACGGCCCGGGCATCCGGCTTGGGGGCGGCCGGTACGAGAAGCGCCCCGAACTCCCATAGCAGATAGACGGGAAGAAATACGACGGCCAGCGTAAACGGGTCGCCGGTGGGTGTTATGAATGCCGCCACAACAAGCAGCACCACGATGGCATGCCGTCGATAACGGTTGAAGAGGCCACGGTGGACTATCCCCAGCCTGCCGAGAAGCCAGCAAAGCAACGGAAGTTCAAAGACAAGCCCCATGACGAAAATCATCATCAGGAAATTGTCCATGTAGGAATCGAGAGATATATGATTGGGCACAGCCGCGCTTACCTGATAGTCGGCAAGAAACCGCAGTGTGATCGGGAATACGAGGAAATAGCCTGCGGCAAGCCCTGCAAAGAACATGACATTGCCAAGAAGGAAAGCGGTCCTGACTCCACGCCGCTCATGATTGTACAGAGCCGGACTGACAAATGTCCACAGCAGATACATTATGACCGGACATGAAAACACCAGAGCCAACCAGAACGAAGAGGACACATGTATGAAAAATTGCGACGCCAGCTTTATGTTCACTATCGTCACGGAGAAGTCGCCGGCACCGAGCAGCCCGTAGAGCCAGAAGTCGCTGCGACACGGAGCCATAATGACCTCATCGAAGAGCCGGGGCATGACAGCAAAAAACAGCGCCGTCAGCGCCACGACAACCCCGGCGGCGCGCAATATCACTCCACGCAACGCGTCGGCATGGTCCCAAAACGACATCTCTTCCTGACCGCCCCGCTTAAGAGAGTCATCGGTCGCCGTCGCCATCTGATTTCTTTTCGGTCGGCTTTGTTATCTCATCCTGAATTTCGTTCATGCCCTGCTTGAAGCTGCTCACGCCCTTTCCGAGGCCGCGCATCAGCTCAGGTATTTTACGTCCGCCGAAAAACAGCAGCACCACAAGCGCTATGATAAGTATTTCGGCGAGCCCGAGATTGCCGAATAAAAGAGGTATAATGTTCATTGTCAATGATAAAAATTAGTATATCTGCACTTTCAATAAGCGTAAAGATACGAATTTAATCGCATATTGTCGCAATTATGGAAAAAAATCCGTAATTTTGCAACCTGATTTAACATATAATCCAATCACTTAAAGATTATGAAAGCATTTGTATTCCCCGGACAAGGGGCACAATTCGTAGGCATGGGCAAGGACCTGTACGACAACAACCCCGTAGCCCGCGAAATGTTTGAGAAGGCCAACGACATCCTCGGCTTCCGCATCACCGACCTTATGTTCAACGGTACCGATGAGGATCTTCGCCAGACAAGAGTAACCCAGCCAGCCATATTTCTCCACTCGGTGATACTTGCCAAGACTCTTGAAAACGAGATCAAGCCCGACATGACCGCCGGCCACTCGCTCGGCGAGTTTTCGGCTCTTGTAGCAGCAGGCGCCCTTAGCTTCGAGGACGGACTTCGCCTCGTAAGCGCACGTGCGCAGGCCATGCAGAAAGCATGTGAGCTCAAACCCTCGACAATGGCCGCAGTGCTCGCACTCTCCGACGAGACCGTGGAGGAGATATGCGCCTCTGTTGACGGAGTGGTAGTATGTGCCAACTACAACTGCCCGGGACAGATTGTAATATCGGGCGAGGAAGCCGCCATCGACGCCGCATGCGAAAAAGCTCTCGCAGCAGGTGCCAAGCGCGCTCTCAAACTGAAGGTAGGCGGTGCGTTCCACAGCCCCTGCATGGAGCCCGCCCGTGCCGAACTCGCCGAAGCCATCGAAAAGACTCCCGTACACACTCCCGTATGCCCCGTATATCAGAACGTGGATGCAAAGCCCCACACCGATCCGGCCGAAATCAAGGCCAACCTCGTGGCACAGCTTACCGCTCCCGTGCGCTGGACACAGACAGTACAGAACATGGTTGCCGACGGTGCCACCGAGTTTATCGAAATCGGCCCGGGCAAAGTGCTTCAAGGACTTATCGGCAAGATAGCCCGCGGCATGGAAGTGTCAGGCCGTCAGTGATAACATCAGTACAGATACGCATATACAAAAAAAGGAGCACAAGTCTGTGCTCCTTTTTTTTGCCCTCTGCCCGTCCCTCACACAGGTCCGTGGCCGACACGCGGTAGTGCTTGATGAATATCCGCGGCTATGCGGAATGTGCATGATGCGCCTGTACGCCATACGGGACTTTACACTGTAAAATCATGCTTCCGTCCCGAGAAGCTGCACCAATGCCGGCAACCCCGGCGGGTTTGTGTCCCAACCCCGGCCCTGTATTACTCCTTACTATATTATTCCTTCAGATCCACGGTCCAGTTGATGCTCTGGATCTTCATGTCGAGCTCGCGAAGACTGCGCGAGCGCTCGTCAAGCTTACGGCGGGCCTCGGCCACATCGATAAGCCTTACGGTCTTTATCTCGTTGCGCCCATAACGGTTGTCAGGCTCCGACACAAAATCGAGCACTTCCCGCATCGACGAGACCCTCAGCGTGAGCACATCGCGGCGTGCTATCAGTGCCGTAAGAGTAGTGCCTTCGTCATCTACAGTAGCGAGGTTGGTCACATTTATACGGTAAATCAACTTTTCAAGCTGCGCCAACAGCGCGTCAAACTCCTTCTCGAGAACGGCGATATCCTCGGGAGGCGTATCGCCCTCTTGAACTTTGGCGCTCTCTTTCATGCGCCCTTTCAACTGCGCGAGCCGCTTCTGCAGGTCGGCACGCAGGCTCAAAGCTTCGGCCAGTTTCATATCTTGTAGTCTTTTGAAGTTTTATCGTCTTAATAACAAAAATACGACGATATTGTTAACCGACAATCATCTTACCGGGTAGGCACCACAGGCTTTATGGAGCCGTCAGGGTTAAATTCGAGCCTGTCTATGCACACCTGACGGTGTATGCCCGGCTTCTTGTTCTTGTCGATATAATCGGGATGTATGCGATGATACACTATGCGCCACTCATCGGTACCGGGAATATTGATTACCGAATTGTGAGCCGTGCCGTATATCCTCTTTTCCGGATTCTGTACAAGTACATTGCATGGCTCGGCCACCTTGATCTTGCCGAGCGGAGAGTCAGACGTACCGTAAGCCACATGATAATTGGGCGAACCGGTATCGTCAACCGACCACATGAAGTAGTAGACGCCATTGCGGAAGAACACATACGGAGCCTCGCGGAACGCATAAGTATCAAGAGTACCGCCCTCAGGAGTCATGACGGTCACTGTCTCCTCCTTTATCGACGTCATGTCATCGTTAAGCTCGGCCCCGGCCATATAGCCGTTGCCCCAATAAAGATAATATTTACCCGTGGCCGGGTCCTGAAATACGTCGACATCGATCTGCTGTCCGCCGCCGACAGGTGACTTGTCCACAATAGGCCGGTCAACGGCATAGAACGGACCCGCCGGGTCATCGGCCACAGCCACGCCTATGGCCTTGCGGTTGTTCAGCGGATTATGTCCGCTGAAGTAAAAATAGTATTTATAGCCGTCGTCCTCCTTGCGCTCGATGATAGCCGGCGCCCAAGCGTTTCCGACAGCCCACGGCACCTGCGTGCCTTTGACGTCAAGCATGATGCCCTCATCGGTCCAGTCGGCAAGATTATGCGACGAGAACACACGGAAGTAATGTCCGCCCCACCCCGGAGTACCGTCAGTGGTCGAATAGATATAGTACTTGCCGGTCTTGTTTGAGTACAAAATCTCCGGGTCGGCATGAAATCCCGGCAGTATAGGGTTGTGCTTGTTGTCGAGGGCTGAATAAAGAGTGCTTATTCCGGCGGCCGACGCATGAATCGGGCGTATGGTGCCGTCATCGTTATATTCCAGCGGTTCGGCAATCACCGAGCGGCTGCCGCTGCCTCCGCCAAGTCCGCCTATGTGTGAGAAGAAATAATTCTTGCCCTTGAACTCCACTATGGCGGGGTGAGTCGTATTGCTGTTGCCGGCCACTTCCGATATTATGCCCTGATATTCCCACGGGCCGTTGATGTCGTCGCTCATAGCATAGGCAATCTTCTCGGGCCATTGTGCCGCATAGGTAAGGTAGTATTTGCCGCCGCGTTTATGAATCCACGGCGCTTCGGTAAAATCGGGGACATGCACCCGCTTTATCTCGCCGTCAAGTTCAAGCATGTTTTCTTTGAGTTTGGCATAGTAGCATAGCTGGTTGCCCCAGAACAGATAAGCCTGCCCGTCGTCATCAATGAAAACGGTGGGGTCGATACTCACCCAGCTGTGATTGGCGCCCTCACAATCGGCCATGGTGATAAGAGGCTTGCCTACGGCATCCTTGAACGGGCCTTGCGGAGTATCGCTGACAGCCACGCCTATGCCGGAGCCGTTGGTGCTGATAAAGTAATAATACCGGCCGTCGCGCTCTATACACTGGGCCGCATATGAAGCGTGTGAGCTGTCCCACTTGAAATCCTTTACGGCAAGCGGCATCGGATACTCGGTCCAGTGCTGCATGTCGGTCGTGGAGAACACGCACCAGTTGGGCATATGATAGCCCGGTTTGTTGCCCGGTTCGTCGGTGCCCGTATAAAGCCAGAGCGTGTCGCCGATGACCAAAGTGGCAGGGTCGGCCGTGTGCTTATGTTTTATAAGCGGGTTACCGGTGTTGACGAAATGATACAGTGTGGTATCGCCTCCGGCAGCGGTGTCAGGTGCCGCGACCGCCTGAACCGCAGGTACGGCGCACATCAGTGCGAGTAAAAGAGTATGATACTTCATGCTGTTTATTTTATAATGAGATGAATGAATTGTCGGCTTACATAAGGCACCACGCCCTACTATCTGCAAATATAACAAGATACTTTTGTCTTGCAAAATCAAATTTTATTTGCATTTGCACTCGGCTTATTCGTATCTTTGACTACGTCTTAGATACTTCCGCTCGGCAAATTGCAAATTTATTTGCTTTTGCACTCGACTTATTCGTATCTTTGACATCCGTCTTAGATACTTCCGCTCGGCAAAATCAAATTTTATTTGCTTTTGCGCTCGACTTATTCGTATCTTTGTAAAAAATACAATAATTCTCACATTCTATGCAAGAGAAAATCATTATTCTTGACTTTGGATCGCAAACCACACAGCTTATCGGACGTCGCGTACGCGAGCTGAATACCTACTGCGAGATATTGCCTTACAATAAGTTTCCTCACGACGATCCGTCGGTGATAGGTGTTATCCTTTCAGGCAGCCCCTTCTCGGTCTATGATGAGAAAGCGTTTAAAATCGACTTGAGCCGTATAAGAGGCAAGTATCCGGTGCTCGGCATATGCTACGGCGCCCAGTTCATGGCCTACAGCAACGGCGGCACCGTCGAGCCGGCCGGTTCGCGCGAATACGGCAGGGCCCATCTCGAGAAGTTTGACCACAGCAACCCTCTGCTCAAAGGGCTGCCCGAGCACTCACAGGTGTGGATGAGCCACGGCGACACCATCACATCAATTCCCGACAACTTCAAGATCATAGCCTCAACCGACAAAGTGGCCATAGCCGCCTATCAGATTGAGGGCGAGAAGTCATGGGGCGTGCAGTTTCACCCCGAGGTATATCATTCGACTGACGGCACTCAGCTTCTGAAAAATTTTGTAGTCGACATATGCGGCAGCCGTCAGGACTGGAGCGCGGCATCGTTTATAGAAAGTACCGTGGCACAGCTTAAAGAGCAACTCGGCGACGACAAGGTGGTGCTCGGACTAAGCGGCGGCGTGGACTCTTCGGTTGCGGCAGTGCTTCTCAACAAGGCCATAGGCAAAAACCTCACCTGTATATTTGTCGATCACGGCATGCTGCGCAAAAACGAGTTCAAAAATGTGCTCCATGACTACGAGTGCCTCGGACTTAATGTGATAGGCGTCGATGCTTCGGCTAAGTTCTTTGGCGAACTTGCCGGCGTGACCGACCCCGAGCGCAAGCGCAAGATAATCGGCAAGGGCTTCATCGATGTCTTTGATGAAGAGGCCCACAAGATAAAAGATGTGAAATGGCTCGCGCAAGGCACCATATACCCCGACTGCATAGAATCGCTGTCTATAACCGGCACCACCATCAAGAGCCACCACAACGTGGGAGGTCTGCCCGAGAAGATGAACCTCAAACTGTGTGAACCGCTCCGACTTCTGTTCAAGGACGAAGTACGTGCAGTAGGTCGCGAACTCGGCATGCCGGAGCACCTCATCAAGCGTCATCCGTTCCCGGGCCCGGGACTGGCAGTGCGCATACTCGGCGACATAACACCCGAAAAAGTGCGTATACTTCAGGATGCCGACGACATTTTCATTCAGGGACTCCGCGACCGGGGCCTCTACGATCAGGTTTGGCAGGCGGGAGTCATACTGCTTCCCGTACAGAGTGTGGGTGTCATGGGCGACGAGCGCACCTACGAGCGCGCCGTAGCACTGAGAGCGGTGACCTCAACCGATGCCATGACAGCCGACTGGGCTCACCTGCCCTACGACTTCCTTGCCAAGGTCAGCAATGACATAATCAACAAAGTCAAGGGCGTCAACCGCGTATGCTACGACATCTCCTCCAAGCCACCGGCAACAATCGAGTGGGAATAAAATACAGCAATATCAAGGGGGCTGAACCATACGGTTTCAGCCCCCTTGTCATAAGACTCATGCCGACAGCAACAAGCACGAGTCTTTACAGACTCGGACATGTTTGAGACAATTTCCCCCTCCGGACACTTCGTGCCCGGCTTACAAATGGCACGAGCCTTTACAGGCTCGCACGGTTGGCAGGAGCGCCGGCACCACGGCGGCCGCATGCCTTATGCTGTGGTCATGCTCATCAGAGTCTCAAAAGTCCTACAAGACCTTCAGCGATGTGGAAGAGGAATTTGCCGCCACACTGTCGGCCAACGACACAACCGAAGTGCTCACGGCAGGCACGGCACTGCTCGACAGCCTTAAAGCCGGCAAAATCGACGTGGCTGTCAACATGCTCAATACTACCGACGCAGAGGGCAACATAGTTCCGTTATCGGATGAAAAGCGCGCTCAGCTTGTCACACGCTTTGAACGCTTTCCCATGGTGGACTACGAGCTCGAATACTACAACTTCTCGCTTCCGGCGCTTAATGACCTGAAGTACCGCACGTTTTTCAGCGAAAAGGATGCGTCAGGCAACGCTCCCGCGCTGTCGCTGATGCTTAATCCGGTTAAGAAAGACGGCAAGTGGTATCTGTACCTCAAAGAGGCCGGCCAGCCCGCCAAAGACGCAACCAACGCAGTCAACCCCGACCTCATCATAGCACAATAACGGCCACTGTGAGCCGGGCTCCGGATTATACGTAGATCATTTTACGGGTCATGCCCCCGTCGATGACGATATTCTCGCCGTTTATGAAGTCATTGTCGGGCAATGACAGGAAGAGACACATGCGGGCTATGTCCTCCGGACACCCTACACGGCCTGACGGATGCTGATTATGATTGGCATCTGTCAGGCCGTCATAATTCTCACAGCATATCCACCCCGGAGATATGGAATTGACCGTAACGCCGTAAGGAGCCATGGACATCATGAGCGCATGGGTCAGCGACGACACGGCTCCTTTTGACGCGGTATAAGCCTCCGTACCCCTCTCGCTCATCATGTAGCGTGTGGAACTGATATTGATTATGCGTCCGTAATGCGGCTCCCCCGACATGCGCCGGTGCACGGCAAGCAACCGCGACGTCACAAACACGGGCCTTACATTGATATGCTGCACGCGGTCAAACTCCTCGACCGTCATCTCCTCAAGAGGCCTGAATACCGATACACCTACATTATTGACAAGCACGTCGATGTCGCCCCACGCCTCTATCACGCGGTTTACACACGCTTCAAGCGCCGCCACATCGGCCACATCCACAGGATGAAACTGCGCTCCCGAAGTCTGTGCGGTGGCTGCACCCGACTTGGCGTCAATATCACAGAAAGCCACCCGGCACCCGGCGTTGCAGAAAGCTTTCACTATAGCCTTGCCGATACCCGAAGCACCACCGGTGACAAACACACGTCTCGGCGGAAACTTGACCGACAGCCGTCCCGGCCTGTCGCCCGAGGGAGTAAGCTTGGCGCGGTATCCCGAGGATTTGCCTGAACGGTACTCCTCCATCTTGCGTTCCAAATAATTATCAGCCATATTTCATCGAATAAAAAAGCGCGCCGCATTTATAAACATACGACGCGCTATAAATATACTAAATTTTTAAGCCTCCAATACTATAGGCTGACTTGAAGCGGGAGCGGGGGTCTGACGCGCTTCCCAGCCGAGTGCGCTGGCGCCGAGCACGGCGGCATCGCTCTCCTTGAGTTCGGAAAGAAGCAGTTTTGTCTTGCCCTTGAACACATTGAGCATATTGCGGTCCATCGACTCCTTGATAGGCTTCATGAGCAGATCGCCTGAACGCGACAATCCGCCGAAGAGTATTATGGCCTCGGGGCTTGAGAATGCCACGAAATTGGCAAACGCACGGCCCATGATCTCGCCTGTATACTGGAATATCTCTTTGGCCAGCTTATCGCCGAGCACGGCGGCGTCATACACGTCCTTTGAAGTGATCTCCTCCACGGGAATATCACGTAGCTTGGACGGATCGGTGCGTATCTCAAGGAATTCGCGTGCGGTGCGGGCAACACCCGTAGCCGAACAGTAAGCCTCAAGACATCCGCTGCGGCCACAACCGCACATACGTCCGTTGGAGGGCTTCACGATGACATGTCCGAGCTCGCCGGCAAAACCGTCGTGGCCGTATACAAGCTGTCCGTTGACAACGATGCCGCTACCTACGCCCGTGCCGAGAGTTATCATTATAAAATCCTTCATACCGCGAGCCACACCATAAGTCATCTCGCCGATAGCTGCGGCGTTGGCGTCGTTGGTAAGTGCTACGGGCACACCGAAAGCTTCATGAAGCAGATGGGCGAAAGGTATTTTGCCTTTCCACGGAAGATTCGGCGGATTTTCTATACATCCCGAGAAATAGTTGCCGTTAGGAGCGCCTACTCCTATACCGGCTATCTTGTCGACAGCGTCGTGAGCCTCAAGCAATGAAGTCAGAGCCGACTTAAGGTCAGCCACATAGTCATTCACATCGGCAAACTTACCGGTCTTTATGGAACTGCTGGCAATCACGTTGCCGCGTGCATCTACAATTCCGAACACAGTATTGGTACCGCCTATATCGATACCTACTACATAAGGTTTCATGTTAATTGATATAATTTGGTTAACTTATTATTGGTTTTCCACAAAGTTAAGCAAATAAATCATACTTCAACCACATTTGACGGTTAAATTGTTAAAAAACGCCGTCGTGGTCCGATATGCGCGCGTTCATCACATTGGCCGGCGCCCGATGGGCCTCAAGCTCGGCTTTCATGAAATCCATGTAGGGAGCCACATGCTCGAAGAAGCGGTAATAGCCCCGGCACAGATAGTTAAGGCCCGGTTCGCCGTCAGCGGTCATGGCAAACCGGTTTTTCGGACACTCTCCGTTGCATATGTCAAGGAAGCGGCAGTCCATGCACTGCCGGGGCAGCGATTGACGCTTGGCAAGCCCGAAGTCAGTCTGACGCCGGCTCATGACCATCTCGACAAGCGACTGCGACGCAATGTTGCCCAATCTATATTCGGGAAATACGAAATGGTCGCAGGAGTATACATCGCCGTTATATTCAAGTACAAGCGCATGGCCGCATGTCTTGCCGAGCGAGCAGATGCCGGGTTCCTGCCCCACCCAGTTGGCCA
The DNA here is from genome assembly GCA_001689405.1 of Candidatus Homeothermus arabinoxylanisolvens. Taxonomy (GTDB): domain Bacteria; phylum Bacteroidota; class Bacteroidia; order Bacteroidales; family Muribaculaceae; genus Muribaculum; species Muribaculum arabinoxylanisolvens. The sequence goes on from LUJO01000052.1 coordinate 124,955, forward strand.
GAGTGGCATCGAAGAGCTGTATGAAGTAGCTGCCCACATCGTGGCGCACCCACTCGTCAAATATCGCGCACAGGAAGTTGCCCCACTGCTCGGGCGTCACGGAGAAGTCGGCAAGCTGTATGTCGCCCCTGTCGGCCGGCGATGCAAGATGTCGGCCGTCATCATGAGGCAGAATACGCTCAACTATCGGGGCAAACTGGATATAACGGCACCCTATATCCTTGAAAAAGTGATAGAAGTCAAGCGGATAGTCAGCGTTGAAATCGTTGACAACGGCCATGGCGTTCCACTCCACTCCGTGGCGGTTGAGCATGTCGATGCCGCGCATGACCTTGTTGAACGTGCGCGCGCCCTGACGCGTGCGCCTGTACTCGTCGTGGAACTCCTCGGGGCCGTCGACCGATATGCCCACAAGCCAATTATGCTCCTTGAAAAAACGACACCACTCATCGGTAAGCAGAGTGCCGTTGGTCTGTATGCAGTTGTCGATGACTCGTCCGCGGGCATACTTGCGCTGAAGCTCCACCACGCGGCGATAAAACGACAGAGGACGCATGAGCGACTCGCCGCCGTGCCATGTAAACAGCACCTGCGGCATACTTTGTGAATTGATATAGCGCTCGATGAAGAGCTCAAGCATGGAGTCGTCCATGAGAAAGCGCCTCGCACCGGCGGCATCTTTATATATGTTGGACTTCTCGAGGTAGTAGCAGTATTTGCAATTAAGATTGCACATGCTGCCGGCCGGTTTTGTCATGACATAAAACGGCTTGGCAAAAGGTGTATATAGTTCCATGCCCTCACTCTTTGCGCAGTGCCTCGGGCTTAAACTCCCTGATGTATACAACTGTCATGTCGGGATTGACACGTATGCCGCCTTTCTCCTCGATAGTCTTCAGCTGCTCTTCGCGAAGCCGGGCTATGGCTGCTTCGGCCTTCTTTGGAGTGTCGGCCATAAGTTTTCTTATGACACGCGACTCCAGACCTATTTTATAGAAGGCTATACGTATGAACTTCCAGTTCTGATCGGTGAGGTCATATTTTTTCTGCAAACGGTCGGCTATGCTTATACCTTCGGCATTGGCTTCCGCGTCATAGACTCCCCGGTAGTATTGCGCGAGCTGTTCCTGATCGAGAATCGAGGCGAGAGCGTTGTCACGTAGCTTGCGCATGCGGTTTCGGGTCTTCACCGACATAACACCGTTATCGGCAGCGATAAGGCTGACAAATTCCTCATTCTCGCTGTCTATGGCTTCGGCGAGTTTTATCTGCTGCGGCGCGGTCAGCTTGACGTATCGGCATATCTCGAACACCTCTCTGACAGTAGAGGGCGAAAAAGACTTGAGAGCATCGGTATCAAGTGTCTGTGCATAAATCGAAACAGTGGCCGACAATAATAGTGCACCTATAATTGCAATGAAATGTTTTAGCATGGATGTAAATTTTAATATGAAAGTATTTTTATTTCGCTTGAAAATATAATTATTTCGTTTAAAAGTATTAACTTCGTACAAAACTAATAAAAACTTTAAATATAATCATGAAACCCGGTAAAAAATTTAATTTTTTATTGTGTGGCGTAAATGCCCTTGCCATGACCTCGATGTACGCATCGGCACAAGACAATAAAAATGCAACTCCCGACACAAGGCCCAATGTGCTCTTCATAGCCATCGACGATATGAAACCGTGGATATCGCCCTACGGCGACAAAATAGCCCGCACCCCGGCATTTGACAATCTCGCATCGCGCGGAGTCACTTTTAACAACGCATACTGTCAGGTGGCGCTAAGCGGTCCCACGCGGTCAAGTCTGCTTACCGGACTTAATCCCGACCACACCGGTGTATGGTGGCTCATGGGCTCGTTCCGCAAAAACAATCCCGACATAGTGTCAATGCCGCAGGCACTTAAAGACAACGGCTACGAAACGGTGGGTGTAGGCAAAGTATATCATCCGTTGACCGACCGGGCCGTACGCAACGATCCTCCGTCGTGGAGCAGACCTTACGTCAAGGCACAAGGAGCGACCTACGCACTCGCCAACGGACGTGTGGCCACGGAGTGCGCCGACGTGCCCGACAACGGATATATCGACGGAGTCATCGCCGACGAAGCCGTCAAGACCATGAAGCAGCTGAAGAAAGAGGGCAAGCCGTTTTTCCTCGGAGTCGGCTTCAAAAAGCCGCATCTGCCCTTTTGCGCACCCAAAAAGTATTGGGACATGTATGAACGCGACGCTATGCCGGTAGCCGAATTTCAGGACATGGCCGACGATGCGGTAGAGTATGCCTACCATAACTCGCTCGAAGTAAAGGGCTACTCCGACATACCGCCGTTCGAGAGCTACATGGACACACGCCGGCTTGACACCGACACCCAGAAACGCCTGCTGCACGCCTACTATGCCTGCATATCGTATGTCGACGCACAAGTGGGAAAACTGCTCGACGCACTTGACGAAAACGGCCTTGCCGACAATACTATAATAGTTATGTTCGGCGACCACGGATACCACCTCGGCGACCATGGCCTGTGGAACAAGCTGACCAACTTCGAGCAGGCCACCCGGGTGCCTATGATCGTAGCCGCACCGGGCATGAAACGCGGAGTGCATTCCGATGCCATGGTGGAGTTTCTTGACATTTTCCCGACCATATGCGAGCTGACCTCGACCGAGCATCCGCAACAGCTCGACGGAGCAAGCCTCGTACCGGTGCTTAAAAATCCGAAAGCCAAGATCAAGGACTATTCGATAAGCCAGTTCAGCCGCAGCACGACTGAAAATTATACAATAAACAGCGATACCGACCTTAAAGGCAAGGCCGATGAACTCGCCGACGACATAATGGGCTACGCACTGCGCGATAAGCGCTACCGACTCGTCGAGTGGACCAAAGGCTTCAAGACCTACATGCCGTTTGACGAAGCGAAAGTGCTGGCTTACGAACTCTATGACTACGAGAAGGATCCGCAGGAGACGCGCAATCTCGCAAACGACCCGAAGTATGCCGGCGTGGTAAAGCGCCTCAAGAGTCAGCTTCATGACTACTATGCCCGTAGCTACGCCTCGCCCATGAGCGCCCCGATAGCCGCAAAGGCCGCCGAAAAATAATCGGCGGCTCGCAGACGCCGTAAGCATAAACTTTTACATTGACATAGATGTTATTATGACGATGTGAGAAAATCTCACGTTGAAAAAAACATTTATCTATATGAAAAAGAATTTATTATTATTGTTTATTGCAGTTTGCGGGTTTATGGCGTTTCAGAGTTGTAGCGATGATGACGACAATGATCTCGGTCAGGTATCGGAAGAATTTGTTAACGCGTTGAAGAACAAGTTTCCCGACGCCACAGGAGTCAAATGGGAACAGAAGTCGACCTATCGTGTAGCCGAATTCAAGAAAAACATGACCGATATAGATGTGTGGTTCAACCCCAAAGCCGAATGGGTCATGACCAACACCGATTACGGCAAGGACCTGTTCATGCTTCCTTCAGAAATAGGAAAAGCATTTGCCGACAGTCAGTTCGCCGACTGGACGATAGATGATATCGACCTGTACGAACGCCCCGATAAAAGCTTCTACGTATTTGAGGTGGAGAAGAAGGGTATGCGCGACATGGAGCTTTATTTCAACACTGACGGCAGCATGATAAAGGCTATCGAAGACGCAGATATGGACATACTTCCCACAACTCCGGTATAATTACATACAATACACACATAAATAAATATATAATGGCCCACGGCATCACTGTCGCGGGCCAACTATATTGAGTCATCGCAATGAAATTATACTTGAACCTTAGTTACGAGAGTAATTAAGCTTCATCCATCAAATAATATATGTTGTAAATAGACTCAATCAAGATTGTAATCCATGAACGGCAGAGCAAAGATAAAAATATTTCGGTTAAACTAAAAATTTTAATTTAATTTATGCTATCTTTGACATATAGATATTTAAATAAATGACCATGACAAAGTGCTTATTGTATGTAGCCGCCACGCTATTTCCGCTCGTTTCGGGCGCGGCAACCGTGAAAAGCCCCGACGGGAAACTCTCTGTAGACATAACCTCAAATGACGGCAACCCCGTATACTCGGTTGTCCTTGAAGGCGATACCATATTGTCAAAATCGCCACTCGGATTCATATCAGACACAGGCGACTTCAGCCGGGGCATGAAGATAATGAATGTAAGCGAGGATGCTGTAAAAAAGACTTACCGTCAAGATAAAATCAAAAAAAGCGACATTGCCTACAACGCCAACGTGCTTAAAGTCGATTTCAAGAATGACAGCGGCAATGCCATGACGGTCGAGTGCAGGGTAAGCGACAACAACGTGGCCGTACGCTATATTATTCCGCGCCAGAACGGAGGCGAAACCGGTGCCATGGTCATCAATGAAGAAAAGACGGGCTTCCGCTTTCCCGAAGGTACGACTACATTCCTTACACCGCAGAGCGACGCCATGATAGGATGGAAACGTACCAAACCCAGCTATGAAGAGTTTTACACAGTCGATGCGCCGATGGACACAGTGTCGCAGTTCGGCCATGGATATACATTTCCGGCTCTTTTCAGAATAGGCGACAAGGGGTGGGCCCTAATTAGCGAGACGGATGTCGACGGATACTACTGCGCAAGCCACCTGAGCGATTATGACAACGGTGTATATACGATAGCATATCCGATGGCCGAAGAGAACAACGGCAACGGCTCCGCGGCTCCGGAATAGCATTGGAGGGCAACACTCCGTGGCGTACGATAACCATAGGCCGTGACCTCGCGCCCATTGTCGAGACAACGGTAATGTGGGACCTCGTCGAACCGCGTTACGAGGCTTCACGCCCGGCGGCTCCGGCCAAAGGCACATGGAGCTGGATCATATGGCAGGATGCAAGCATCAACTTTGACGACCAGAAGAGATACATAGACCTTGCCGCCGACATGGGCTACGACCACGCCCTTATCGACAACTGGTGGGATACCAACATAGGCCGTGATGGCATAGAACGTCTTGCCCGCTACGCCAAGTCAAAGGGTGTCAACATAGCCATGTGGTACTCGTCAAGCGGCCATTGGAACGACATAGTACAAGGACCCACCGGACTTATGGACCGTCCGATAGTAAGAAAGAAGGAGATGAAATGGCTCCAAGACATAGGCGTCAAAACAATCAAGGTCGACTTCTTCGGCGGCGATAAGCAGGAGACAATGCGCCTGTACGAAGACATACTGAGCGATGCGGCCGACCACGGCATTGACGTAATATTTCACGGTTGCACACTGCCGCGAGGCTGGGAGCGCATGTATCCCAACTATGTAGGCAGTGAGGCCGTACTTGCGTCGGAAAACCTTGTATTTGACCAGCACCACTGCGACATAGAAGCGTTCAGCACCACACTCCATCCGTTTATTCGCAATGCTTCAGGAATCATGGAATATGGCGGCACAGTACTGAACCGGCGTCTGCACCGAAGCAATAATGACGGCACGACACGCCGTACGGGCGATGCATTCCAGCTCGCTACATCCGTACTGTTTCAAAATCCGGTGCAGAACTTCGCTCTCACGCCCAACAATCTTACCGATGCGCCGGCAGAGGCTATCGAGTTCATGAAAGATGTACCCACGACTTGGGACGACGTGAAACTTATCGAAGGCTATCCCGGCAAATATGTTGTACTTGCACGCCGCCATGGCGACAAATGGTATATTGCCGGAGTCAATGCAGGTCCCGACACTAAAAAGATCGTGCTCCCCCAATTTAACGCATCCAAAGGCACTCTGATAATTGACAAGGACACAGCCTCACTGCAGAAGAAGGAAGTGAAACTTAACGGAAAGAGCTCAATAGAGCTTCCTGTCAACTGCGGTTTTGTGCTTATCACGGAGTAACAGGTTAAAAGCGATTAAATATATTTTAAAATAAATTTTTGATATATTTTAAAATAATTCAATAATTTTTGGTGGTTTCAAAAACATTGATTATATTTTATTACTGTCCGCTAAACCATAAAA
>LUJO01000053.1 GCA_001689405.1 Candidatus Homeothermus arabinoxylanisolvens
GTCCCTTTTCAAATGTTAGATGCATGTAGTGCTTCATCAGCTCCTCGTTGTGGTTGTAGCGGTATATGCCGCGGTCCGAGGCTATCCATGTCTCGTTTTCACGGGTGAGCATTGCGTGGAAGCATATCTCTTGAGGAAAGTCCGACATGCCCGGCAGCGGTGTGGCCGCAATGCCGCCTCGACCGTCGTGACGCAGTCTTACGACAGCATTGTCTATGCCGGCCCAGATGCCGCCGTCATGTTCCGCGTCATCCATCATTATGCCGCGCGGGTTCAGATGAAAGGTCATAGAGCTTATGTCTTCAACCTCGCCCGATGCGTCAAGTCCTACTCTCGCTATGGTGTTGCCGCTTTGAAACCATACGGCTCCCTGACTGTCTACAATCACTTTCATGGAGCTGTGGCCGGCCAGACGTCTTAGCTCGTCCGACTCGGGCATGGCCGGGGCCAGAGTGTTGAGCGATATGACCTCAACGCCGCGGTCGGTGGCTGCCCAAAGGCGCTTGAAGCGGTCCTCGGCTACATTGAATACAAATATGCCGTTGAGTTTCCTGTACGGTTCTCCCGGGCTGTAATTGACGTATTCATATCCGTCAAAGCGCGACAGTCCTCCGCCCTGAGTGCTTACCCACAGAAATCCGTTACTGTCTCTGTACAGGTCATGTATGTAGTTGTGGGGCAGGCCGTCGGCCATCGTGTAGTAACGCACATTGTATCCCGATGCAAAAGGCGCACTGCCCGATGCATGACAATCAAGTCCTGTCCCCGATGTGATGAGAATCCATGCTGCGATGATTAATCTGCTGATACATAGCGAAATATCCCAATGGGGGGGGGTATTAGATACAATCGTTGCATTCACATTGATTAATTTATGTATAACATATATTATTTGCACTACGTCAAAATTACGTAAATAATTGCAAAATATAGCAAAAAATATTGCTTTAAACTGATATTTAACATAATCGCATGTGCCGGTTTTTATGTTCTTTAGCATGAATTGTTTCTTTTACCCCTTTATTACCTATTATTCCACCATTTCTTATTAAAAAAAGTCTTAACTTTAAAAGAAATTTCACGGGATGGGTCCGCGCCCTTTGTGCGAAGACATACACCTGATTTTATAATTAACCGAATTATCACAACCGCAAGCAACTTTTATAAACCAGATATCATGACACTTTCTAAAAAGCTACTGACCTCTCTGGCCATATGTGCCGGATTGTCGCTGAACGCGGCGACCAATGAACTGGTGCTCCAGACCAACAAACCCGGAGCGCCGATACAGCCTACCATGTACGGGCTTTTCTTTGAAGATATAAATTATGCCGCCGACGGCGGTCTTTATGCCGAGCTTGTGAAAAACCGCTCCTTTGACTTCCCGCAAAGTCTCATGGGCTGGACCACATTTGGCGGTGTGGAGCTGAAAAATGACGGTCCGTTTGAGCGCAATCCCCATTATGTACGTCTTACTGCGGCCGGACACCGTGACAAGCACACCGGCATCGAAAATGAAGGCTTCTTCGGCATAGGAGTGAAGAAGGGCGAGGAGTACCGCTTCTCGGTATGGGCACGCAACGCGGGCGGCTCTCCGGCCAAGATAAGGGTAGAGCTTGTATCGCCCGCAAGTATGGGCGAGACCCAGACCATAGCGAGCAAGGAGATTGAGATAAAAGGCGACAAGTGGACGAAATACACTGCCGTCATGACTCCGTCGGTCACCGACGCCAAGTCGGTGCTCCGTGTGTTTCTCGCCAAGCCCGACAATGCGGTCGTAGACCTTGAGCATGTATCGCTTTTCCCTGTCGACACATGGAAAGGTCATGAAAACGGCATGCGCAAGGACCTCGCGCAGAAGCTCGCCGACCTGAAGCCCGGCATATTCCGCTTCCCCGGCGGATGTATAGTTGAAGGTACCGACCTGCCCACCCGCTATCAGTGGAAAAATACGGTAGGCCCGGTTGAAAACCGTCCTGTCAACGAAAACCGCTGGCACTATACATTCCCTCACCGTTTCTTCCCCGATTACTATCAGAGCTACGGTCTCGGATTCTATGAGTACTTCCTGCTGTCGGAAGAGATAGGTTCGGAGCCTCTGCCCATACTTAGCGTGGGCCTTGCATGCCAGTTCCAAAACCCCGATGCCGAAGCCCACGTGCCTGTAGACTCACTGCAGCCCTATATTCAGGACGCGCTTGATCTCATCGAGTTTGCCAACGGTTCTACCGATACCAAGTGGGGCGCCCTTCGTGCCGAGATGGGTCATCCGGCACCCTTCAACCTTAAATATATAGGTATAGGCAACGAACAGTGGGGTCCCGAGTATCCCGAGCATCTGGCACCCTTCCTTGACGCCATACGCAAGGCTTATCCCGACATCAAGATTGTAGGCTCGTCGGGTCCCGACTCCGAAGGCAAGCAGTTTGATTACCTGTGGCCCGAGATGAAGCGTCTTAAAGCCGACCTCGTGGACGAACATTTCTATCGTCCCGAATCTTGGTTCCTCGCTCAGGGCGCCCGTTACGACAACTATGACCGCAAGGGTCCGAAAGTATTTGCAGGTGAATATGCATGCCACGGCCGTGGCAAGAAGTGGAACCACTTCAACGCCGCTCTGCTTGAAGCCGCTTTCATGACCGGCCTCGAACGCAATGCCGACATAGTCCACATGGCCACTTACGCTCCGCTCTTCGCCCATGTCGAGGGCTGGCAGTGGCGTCCCGACATGATATGGTATGACAACCTCAGCTCCATACCTACATGCAGCTATTTCGTACAGCAGCTTTTCTCCGAGAACAAAGGCTCCAATGTATTGCCGCTGACTATGGATAAGAAGCCCCTTACGGGCGCCGAAGGTCAGAACGGCCTGTTTGCAAGCGCCGTTTATGACAAGGAGGCTAACCAGTATGTGGTCAAAGTGGCCAATACATCCGACACTCCGCAGCAGCTCGGCCTCACCTTCGCCGGATTGAAAAAGAAAGAGACTATAACCGACGGCACAAGCATCACGCTTGCTTCGAAGGATCTTGACCTCGACAACATAGAACGCGACGGCTCCATGAACCTCAACATAGCTCCCGTGGAGGCCAAGATTACGGTTGACGGCACCAAGTATGACACTACCATAGCTCCCCGTAGCTTTGTAGTATACCGCTTCAATAAAAAATGATGTATGTACTAACCTATCACAATAACTTATAATGAACAGATTTATGAAAACCGGCTTTGCCGCTTTGATGACGGCCTGCTGCGCTACCGCTTGGGCCGCCGACGAGACTATCACACTGACTCTTGACACCGATGCTCCGGCTATAACGATCGCACCGGAGATTTACGGACAGTTTGCCGAGCATCTCGGCTCCTGCATATACGGTGGCATATGGGTTGGCGAGGATTCACCGATTCCCAACACTTCAGGCTACCGCAACGATGTGATTGCCGCTTTCAAGGATCTTCATATTCCGGTACTGCGCTGGCCCGGAGGATGCTTTGCCGACGAGTATCACTGGGTTGACGGTATCGGTCCGAAGGAAAACCGTCCGCGTATGGTAAACAATAACTGGGGCGGCACTGTCGAGGACAACAGCTTCGGCACTCACGAGTTCTTCAACTTGTGCGAGCTTATAGGCACAGAGCCTTATCTGAGCGGAAACGTGGGCAGCGGTTCTGTAGAAGAGCTTGCGAAGTGGGTTGAGTACATCACCGCCGCTGACGGCCCTATGGCCAAGTTGCGCAAAGAGAACGGCCGCGAGAAGCCGTGGAAGCTGAAATACCTCGGCGTAGGCAATGAGTCTTGGGGCTGTGGAGGCAATTTCACTCCCGAGTTCTATGCCGATGTATATCGCCGTTATCAGACTTACTGCCGCAACTTCAACGGCAATCAGCTTTACAAGATAGCATCAGGCGCGAGCGATTACGATTACAAGTGGACCGATGTGCTTATGAAAAATGCCGGAAACCTCATGGACGGTATTTCGCTACACTATTACACGACTCCCGGATGGACCGGCTCGAAAGGCTCCGCCACCAAGTTTACCGACGACGATTACTACTGGACTCTCGGCAAGTGCCTTGAGATTGAGGATGTGATCAAGAAGCATGCCGACATCATGGACAAGTACGACCCCAAAAAGCGTGTGGGTCTGCTCGTTGACGAGTGGGGCACTTGGTGGGATCAGGAACCCGGTTCGATACCCGGCCACCTCTATCAGCAGAATACCATGCGCGACGCTATGGTGGCTGCTCTGTCGCTCAATGTATTCCACAAATACACCGACCGCGTCAAGATGGCCAATATAGCGCAGATAGCCAACGTGCTTCAGTCCATGGTGCTCACCAAGGGCGACAAGATGGTGCTTACTCCCACCTACTATGTATTTAAGATGTATGTGCCTCATCAGGGTGCACGCATGATACCGGTTAACGCTCAGTTCCCCGATATGAAAGTACGCAGCGAGCGTTCCGACACACCCCGCACTCTGCCCCTGCTGAGCGCTACGGCTTCAGAGAAGGATGGTGTCGTCACCGTATCGATGGCCAACATATCGCTTGACAAGGCTTATAAAATCGAGATACCGCTCGGCGATATAAAAGCCAAGAATATAACCGGCGAGATACTCACAGCCGACAACATCGCCGCTTACAACGACTTCGATCACCCCAATGATGTGGCGACCAAGCCTTTCGACACCAAGAACGTCAAGGTCAAGAAAGGTGTGCTCTCGCTTACCCTGCCGGCGAAGTCGATTGTGACTTTGTCGCTCCGCTAAGGGCTATATAGACGGCGCTGAACACACCGAGTGTTATGAGCATGGCCGCCTGACAGCCCCACATGACCATCGAGAAAGCCGCACCGCGTGTGTCGTCGATGGCATAGAGCGACAATGCAAACATGACCGCCAAGTTCCATGGCCCCAGTCCTCCGTTTGAGGGCACGGCCATGCTGAACGATCCGAATACAAATACCACGAGCCCGGGAATCAGCCCATAAGCTGTTCCGGGCTCTGTTATTAGTGCGCGTGTGAACGGAAATGCGAAAAAGCATACATAGGTCTCAAGATAGTAGCAGGTCCATATGCCGAGTGTGAGCACTACGTAAAGTCCCGCTCCTTTCATAGTGAACAGGACTTTGAAGCCTTGCCACACCCTTTTGAGGTCGCCGTCCAGCTCGCTGATGTAGCGGTAGCGTCTCATAAAATGACATACGGCCCACAGAATAAGTATACCGCCCCCTATGCCGAGCCACAGCCACAGGTCGTGTGTCATTCGCGCTACATCTTCGCCTACCTTGTAGCCGGTAATGAAATTGTCGATGGCCGGATGGGCCACTATCAGCGCCAGCCCGAGCAGTGCCAGCACCACGACGGCGTCAGAGGCACGGTCACCTATGTCGGTACCTACGACTGTCGAGAACGAGGTATGCTCCCTTCGGGTTATGTACATGCATCTCCACACTTCGCCCAGACGCGGAAATACGAGATTTAGCGCATATGCCCCGAATATCGACACACTCTCGGCGATGACGGGTATGCGCGGTATGCCCGCTCCGCGTAGCTGTATGCCCCACCGTATGCCGCGTATTATGTGCGACAGGGTCGTTATCAGCATCATGAGCGCTATCCACCGGAAGTCGCACTCGGTGCGTATGACCCGCTCCATTTCCTTTATGTCGACTTTGCGGAACAGCCACATGACAAGCAGTACCGATATCGCGAGCGGTATCAGGTAGCGCACCGCCCTGCCAAGCCATGTGCGCAAGCCGCTTTTTGCTTTGACTGCCATATTGTATCCCTCATTTTATTGTATTACAACAAAAAAAGCGGCCCTATAGTAAGCTGCATAAGGCTATTTTTTGAAAATTAAGCTCTTTTGTTTGGCTAATTGCGATTTATTTCGGTTATTTGTAGTCATGACGAAGTCATTTTTGTAGTAAGGAATTAATTTTTGTAGTAAAATCAGCATTATACCAATCAGCATTATGAAGAAAATTGTCATAAGCATGCTTGTGGCGACATGTTGCATCACGGCATGGGCGTTGCCCGTCGACCGTACTCGTGCTTCATCGACAGCCACTACATTTATCAACAGTGTAAACGGAGTCAGCCATTCGGTCAGAAGCGTCGAAAGTGTCGACGGAGGCTGCTATATTGTAAACTTCGCTCCGCAGGGATGGGTTATCATTGCTGCCGATGATAATGTGGAGCCTGTAATCGGTTATTCGCCCGAAGGCAGTCTTAGTCTGGGTTCGGCTCCCGACAATCTGCGATATATGTTTGGCCAGTATAAGAAACTGGTCGTGACTGCGGCCCGTTCAGGTGCCACTCAGAGGGCATGGGCCGACCCGGTGATGGTACGTTCACGCGCCGGAGCATCGGTGGAGCCGCTTATCAAGATGAAGTGGAACCAACCGGCCCCGTTCAACAAGTATTGTCCCGGTACGGGCAGCGACAAAGCGCTTGTCGGCTGTGTCGCCGTGGCCATGGGACAGGCCATGAGCGTACAGCAGTATCCGTCGCGTCCTAAAGGTTCCGTGTCATATGCCGTTGCAGGTTACGGTACACAGCGCATAAACTTTGACAGCGAACGCGCATATAACTGGGAAGATATTATATCGGGCGCGAACTCATATGACGAGGTTGCCCGTTTCCTCTATCATGCCGGCATGAGTGTGAGGATGAACTACGGTGTAGAAGGATCGGGTATACCCTCCAATGAGGTCGACCGCATATCCAACGCTCTCCGCGATCATTTCGGTTACGGCAACGACGTGACTTACGTGTGGCGCAGTGCCTATAAAGGCGACTGGGAGCGGCTTGTGCTTAACGAGCTGAATGCCGGACGAGCCGTCGTATACAATGCCGTGGATACCGATAAAAATGCAGGTCACAGCTTTAATGTGGACGGATTTGACGGAAACAACAACTTCCATGTCAATTGGGGCTGGGGCGGTAGCGGCGACGGATTTTTCCGTCTCGACAACCTTCGCGACGCTCCATACTTCTTTGATGACTACCATGTTATTATTACCGGTATCGGTGCTCCCGACCGTCTGTTGCGCAGTATTACTCTGAGCAATACGGAGATTGAGGAGGGACTTGGCGCCGGTTCGATTGTCGGCAGCATATTGGTCAACGGCGAGATGCCCTCCGCTTCCATGACATTCAAAGTGCGCGGCATGTACAACGCCTCGACCGATTCTTATGGCGAGGTACCCTTTACCGTAGAAAACGGCATGTTGAAGACCACGCGCCGACTCGAAACGTCGGAAGGCACCATAGCCGTCGACATCGAGGTTACCGACGGTGTGAGCGGCGAGTCGCTCGTACAGGGCTTCTCCATCACGGTTATGCCGTGGCGGAGCATTGAAGAAGCCACTTCGTTGTCTTACAACCGCACCATGGGCCTGTTTACTATCAAGACGAAGCACAATGTAGCCTATACGATTACCAATCAGGCCGGCGTTAAGCTCGGAGAAGGCGCTATCGAGCCGCTGCCCGAACTTACGTTTAATAAAGCCGACCTTTCCGACGGAGTAAACATACTTGAACTCCGGTGCGGCACCGAGGTTAAAAAAATCAAGATTGTAAAATAATATAACGAATATCCGATTATGAAAAAAATATATATGAACTGCGTGCTTGGGGCGGTAGCGCTGCTGACCGCCATGACCGTGACCGCATGCGGAGGAGGCAAAGAAGATAATCCCGACGGCCCCGGACCGGCTCCCGATGACAACAAATCGGTGGCGGTAGGCATAACCACCGAGGTCATAACCAAAGCGCCGGTAGTAATTGAATTTAACGACGGTGCCGAGATGAACGTATGGGCCAAGACTTACGGACGCATAGACGCTCCCGATATCGTGGCCAATGTCAAGGCGTCGCGTGCTTCGGGCAAGTGGACTCTGGCTCCGGAAGTACGTATACAACAGGGTCAGAATGCGTTTCTTTATGCGGTGGCTCCGTTCAGTTCGGCCAATACCGACCCTGCCGCCATACCCGTAAATATAGCCGATCAGGTCGACCTGCTTTACTCGGGAGAGTATGTGCCCGCCTCGTTCACGACCCATAATGTCAAGCTGAACATGAAGCACGCTCTCAGTCTTGCCATGTTCAATATTGTGGCTCAGGGCTATTCCGGTACGGGCGCCCTTACTTCGCTTAGTATTGCCGGCGAGCAGGTGTTTACTTCCGGTATCATGCACACAGGCACCGGAAAAATCACCGGCAAGGGCAAAGAGCAGTTCACGTTGTCGGTGTCAAAGACCGTAAACGGCGACGGATGGACCTCCGAGTTGCCGCGTATGTGGGTCATACCTTTCTCGACCAAAGGCAAACCGGCTACTCTTACCGCCACTATCGACGGCAAGACATATGTGGTGAACTTCCCAGAGGTTGAGATGCGCACAGGCTTCCAGTACAAGTTCCGTCTGGTGCTTACCGATACCGGACTTGTATTTGTACCGGCCATGACTGAAGAGGTGTCGCTTAACGTAGGAGGCGATGACATGCAGCCCATGGAGGGTTACGGCTTGCTGAGCTTTGACTTCAACGGATCAAACTTTGTTTTCCCCTATTTCACGGGCGATAATGTGTTCGGGTCTATCCTTTCGGGTAATCATGGCGCCGGCTATGCCATAGGCGGAGCTATGGAGATACCCGATCCGGGTACCAAGCAGGTGGTCGTGGAGACATGGATGCATCTAACATTTGAAAAGGGACCC
>LUJO01000054.1 GCA_001689405.1 Candidatus Homeothermus arabinoxylanisolvens
AATCGAATTTCAAAAATGTCAATGTTCTCTATGGTTCAAGTGAACCGAATTTATTTAATTTTTAATCACGTCCATTTTTAGTGGACAGTAGTGAATGTATATGGATTTTTAACACTCATCATGTTAAAGCATTGTTTGATTATATTTGTTGCCATTATATCGGCATTGTATTCGGCCGCCGATGTGAATATACATGGCCGGGTCACTGATTCCGATAAGAAACCGGTGGAGTTTGTGACTGTACGTGTAGCCGGTACGGCCAAGGGCACTATGACTGACCGCGACGGCCGGTATAGTCTTTCGCTGGCTCCATGCGATACCATACGGTTGATATATTCATGCGTCGGATATCGGGAGGTCACGCGCATGTTTGTCGATGCTGCGGGCGATATCACGATGAATGTGCGTATGAGGCTTGACAAGCGTCAGCTTAAGGAAGTGAACATAACGGAGTACAGAAAGCAGACCGGCAACATGCAGCGTATAAATGCCGCATCCTACAGGCTGGCGCCCGATGTTTCGGGCGGAAGTGTAGAGTCGCTGGTCATGACTATGGCGGGAGTGAACGGAGCTAACGAGCTTTCGTCGGCTTACTCCGTGCGCGGCGGTTCTTATGATGAAAACGCCATATACATAAACGGCATAGAGGTACGCAGGCCCATGATGGTAAATGCCGGACAGCAGGAGGGCTTGAGTATCATTAATCCCGACATGGTAGGGGCGGTGGAGTTTTCCGCAGGAGGATTTCCGGCGGAATACGGCGACCGCATGTCATCGGTCCTTGACATTACCTATAGGCGCCCTGAAAGACTGGAGGCGTCGGCCGACATCAGTCTCATGGGCGGCAGCCTCTCTCTCGGGCAAAGTTCCGACCGATTTTCACAATTACACGGCATAAGGTATAAACGCAATAATTCATTATTGTCCGGGCTTGATACAAAAGGTGAGTATGACACTGACTTTTTTGACTATCAGACCAATCTTAATCTTAAACTGAATTCACGGTGGAAACTGGCGTTTTTAGGCGATGTCTCGATAAACAAATATGGTTTCGTTCCCGACAACCGTAGCACCGACTTCGGTACTGTCGACGACGTAAAGCATTTTACCGTGTACTTTGACGGAAATGAAAAAGACCGTTTCGATACTTGGCTCGGTGCCCTGACGCTGCGTTATCAGCCGTCACGCAATTCTGATTACACAATTCTGGCCTCCGGTGCCTTGACCGATGAGCTTGTAAGTTATGACATAGCCGGTGAGTATTGGCTCAATGAGGCCGGTGCGTATGATGGCGATTCTTCTGATG
This sequence comes from Candidatus Homeothermus arabinoxylanisolvens, assembly GCA_001689405.1. GTDB lineage: Bacteria > Bacteroidota > Bacteroidia > Bacteroidales > Muribaculaceae > Muribaculum > Muribaculum arabinoxylanisolvens. The sequence goes on from LUJO01000054.1 coordinate 1,307, forward strand.
AGGCGATAGGGGTGGGACGTTCCCGGGAGCACGCCCGTAACCGCATCAAGGCGTCGGTATTTTCAGTAGGTATGCGCGGCAATATGGCATTGGGTGTAAATAATCTTTCATACGGAGCCTTACTTAATCGTGAAAGTGTACGTGACCGGTCGCGCGAGTGGGTTATGCTCGATTCTGCCGGTTATGTACATGATGACACGGAGCGAGGTCTTGAAATGACACATTTTCTGATGTCGTCGCAGAATCTGGAAAGCAACAGATTGAGCCTGTTCGTACAGGATGCGGTAAGACTGGCTTCTTCTGCCGGACACTGGTGGCTGAATGCCGGGATAAGGGCCGGGTACTGGAGCTTTAATAAGGAGTGGACCATAAGTCCGCGTGTCAGTGTGGGGTTCGTTCCCGAGGCCAACAGGCATCTTGCTTTTCGTGCTTCGGCAGGACTTTACAGCCAGACCCCGTTTTATAAGGAGATTAAATATCCTGTGGATGGTGTTGTCGTGTTGAACAATCGCATAAAGTCGCAGCGCAGCCTTCAATTCATTCTGGGTGCCGACTACACTTTCAGCGCGTTTGACAGACCGTTTCGTTTTTCCGGCGAGGCCTATTATAAGGCGTTGTCGCGAATTATACCATATGAGGTGGATAACCTTAAGATTACTTACGCCGGCTATAACGGAGCCGACGGATATGCGGCAGGTCTTGACCTCAAGCTGTTTGGCGAGTTTGTCCCGGGCAGCGACTCATGGATAAGCGCGTCATTGATGAAGTCGCAGGAGACTTTGAACGGCGTCAAGGTGCCGCGTCCCAACGACCGTCGTTACGGGTTCGCCATGTATTTTACCGATTATTTCCCGCGGTTGCCTAAATTGAAGTTTAACTTACGCGGTGTGTTTTACGACGGATTGCCTGTATCCTTTCCATATATGTCACGTGACAAGGGGTATTTTCGTGCACCTGCCTATAAACGTGTTGATGTCGGGCTGTCATATGCGCTGCTACCCCCTCTTGAAGAGGGCGGCCGGCGGTCAGGAGTATGGCGCTGTATAAAGTCCGTGTGGCTCGGACTGGAATGTTTTAACCTGCTGGATATATCCAATGTAAGCAATTATCATTGGGTGACCGATACTTCAGGCATAGGATATGCCGTGCCCGACTACCTTACGCGCCGTCAGTTTAATGTAAGGCTTACAATCGACTTCTGAATATTTTCATAATCTGTTTTGTGGTCTCTGCCAGATTTTGTCTTGCTGTCGAGGGCGTCATGGCCTGTCGTAGAGTCATTGTTGACGGAATAATTGGCAAGACGGCCGTGAAGCCGGAGCCGTTCAGCGTGTCGCTGTACTCGACAGAGCCGCCCAGTGCTATTACGGGCACGCCATATCTGCCGCATCGTCCGAGTACGCCCATGCATGCCTTGCCGTGGAGGGTCTGAGAGTCTATACGGCCCTCTCCGGTTATGACAATATCGGCGTCTGATACCGCTTTATCGAAGTCGTACAGGTCAAGTACGGCTTCGATGCCCGACAAGGATTTGGCGTTGAAATAAGCCATGAACATGGCCCCGATGCCTCCGGCCGCTCCGGCTCCGGGTGACATTGCCATGTCGCGCCCGGTCCTGCGTACGGCTTCCTCATTCCATTGTCGCAGCATCCGGTCAAGAGCTATGACTTGTTGTGGCGAGGCGCCTTTCTGCGGCGCAAACGTATATGCGGCGCCCTCGGGTCCGAAAAGAGGATTGTCGACATCGCACAGTACAGTCACGTCGATTACCGACGCCATATTGGCTATGTCCGGCCCCAATGCTTTCATTATGCCTGCGCCGGCATCGCATGTGGCACTGCCGCCAAGTCCGATTATGAAGTTACGGAAACCTCTGTCAAGCGCGTCTTTGATCATTATGCCCGTACCGAAGGATGTCGCGTTCATTATGTCGCGTTTTTCCGGCGATACGAGCGTAAGGCCGCTTGCCGCCGCAACATCGATCAAGGCTGTCTTCTTGCCGTTTATGTCGCTCGTATAGTATGTCGCGGTTATATTGTCGCCTATGGCGTTGATTGTCTGTATGGTTCTGGCGGTCGCTCCGTTTATTGATGCTATTATGGCCGATGTGCCCTCTCCGCCGTCGGCCAGAGGTAGCATGAGTGTGTCGCAATCGGGGCACACCGCATGTACGCCTTCATTAATGGCTTCTGCCGCTTCCGTGGCGGTAAGTGAGCCTTTGAATGAGTCGGGGCAGATTACCGTTTTCATTATCGCAGACTGTTCATGGCTTCGAGCATGTTGCAGAGTTCGGCTCTGATCTCCTTGAGGCGTTCGACTGCGGCGGCATGTCGTGACACTCCCGAATGATTGTGTCTTATCTGCTCTTCGGCCGCCTCAAGTTTAAGCCCTTTTTCTTTTACAAGGAAGTATACCATTTTTATTTTCTCGATATCATCGGCGGTATAAAAACGTGAACCGTGATCGTTGCGCTTTGGCTTGATTATGGTAAAACGGCTTTCCCAAAAGCGCAGGGTTGACGCCGGCAGTCCCAGTATCTCCGCCACTTCGCTTATCTTATAATATTTTTTATCGGTCGAGGTCATTGTAGTCTATTGTCAGTCCATGACATGGCCGGCGTTTTCGGCTTGCCTTATCATGTTGTCATACTCTTCGGGAGTCAGGTCCATGAAGTAGTAGTTGATGGGGTTCTGCGGGGTGTTGTGATAGCGTACTTCATAGTGCAGGTGAGGGCCGGTGGATTTTCCTGTATTGCCCGTTTCGGCTATCAGGTCGCCGCGTTTCACCTCTTCACCTTCTTTCACTTTAAATTTGCTCAGGTGGGCGTAACGGGTCACGTATCCGTAGCCGTGGTCTATCTCCACCAAGTTGCCGTAGCCGCTCTGCCAGCCGGCATGTACCACCTTTCCGTCGGCGGTGGCATATACCGGTGTGCCGGTGTCGGCGGCAAAGTCGAGCCCTTCGTGAAAACGTCCCGTACCGTATATGGGGTCGCGTCGGTAACCGTAGCCCGATGCCATTTTCTTCATGTTTTCACTTGATATGGGCTGAATGGACGGTATATGGTCGATACGGTCGCGATTGTTGCGGGCAAGCTGCTGCAGCTCGTCAAACGACTTGATCTGTACATAAAGCTGTCGGTCAAGCAGGTCGGTCTTTATGGTAAGGTCTTTTATCAGCTCGGCATCGCGAAGCGAGTTCAGATGGCTGTAGCGCTGTTCGTTGTTGGCCGTGGAGAAGCGTTCCGAAGTCGACACTCGCGGTGTGCCCATGATAACGCGGTAAAAGTTGTCATCGCGCGCCGCTATGTCGGCCATGACCTCAAGCGAGGCGTCAAGGCGTCGGTTAAGAATGTCGAGTTGCGTGCGCAACTGCGTGTTTTCATCGCGCAGCGCCGTCTCTCGCGGTGTGCCGACAAGCATATATATGATGACAAAAAGTATTGCCGTGACCAAGATACCGGCAAACAGTTTGCGCAGCATTATCCACAGACGTTGCCGCCCCGACGGATATACGCGCTCATATTCTTCCGTAGCCGGATTATATCGATAAAAGACTTTTTTACTCATTTTGTGGAGATTGGCATCTTCTTCTATTTGCAAAAATAATATTATTAAGCTAATTTTGCACAATTATTTACGGCAAATGTGATTGACTGTCTGATCGCAGGCCTATTGTGAATCAAGTAATAAATTTAATAAAATGCTCACAGCAAAAGAGATACGAGAGTCTTTCAAAGACTTTTTCCGTGATAAAGGACATCAGATTGTACCCTCCGCACCGATGGTTATAAAAGATGACCCTACGCTTATGTTTACCAATGCCGGTATGAACCAGTTTAAAGATATAATACTCGGTAATGCGGCGGCGAAGTACAAACGTGTGGCTGACTCACAGAAGTGCCTGCGCGTGAGCGGAAAGCATAACGACCTCGAAGAGGTGGGTATGGATACATATCACCATACTATGTTCGAGATGCTCGGCAACTGGTCGTTTGGCGATTACTTCAAGAAAGAGGCCATCGACTGGGCTTGGGAGTATCTTGTGGATGTACTTAAGCTTAATCCCGAAAATCTGTATGCCACTGTTTTTGAAGGATCTCCGTCAGAGGGGCTCGGCCGTGATGACGAAGCCGCGGCTATATGGGAGAAGCATCTGCCCGCCGACCATATAATAAACGGTAACAAACACGATAACTTCTGGGAAATGGGCGATACCGGCCCCTGCGGTCCTTGTTCGGAAATACATATCGACTTGCGTTCTGACGAGGAAAAGGCGCAGATACCCGGTCGCGACCTTGTGAATCACGACCATCCGCAGGTAATCGAAATATGGAACTTGGTCTTCATGCAATATAACCGCAAGGCCGACGGCTCGCTTGAACCGCTTCCCGCGAAGGTTATCGATACCGGTATGGGATTTGAGCGTCTGTGCATGGCTCTTCAGGGAAAGACATCCAACTACGATACTGATGTGTTTACTCCGCTTATCGGTAAAATAGCCGAGCTTTCAGGCAAACGTTACGGCGATGACGTCAAGGTGGACATAGCCATGAGGGTTATAGCCGACCATGTGCGCACCATAGCGTTTTCAATAGCCGACTCACAGTTGCCGGGCAATGCGAAGGCGGGTTATGTCATACGCCGCATCCTTCGCCGCGCGGTGCGCTATGCCTACACATTCCTCGAACAGAAACAGGCGTTCATGTATCGTCTTGTCGACACACTTATCGAGTCGATGGGTGAGGCCTATCCCGAGATTACCGGTCAGCGCGAGCTGATAATGCGTGTCATAAAAGAGGAGGAAGACGCCTTCCTGCGTACACTCGACAACGGCATACGCATGCTTGACAGTGCCATTGCCACCGCAAAAAACAACGGCAAGACCGAAATTTCGGGCAAAGAAGCATTCGTGCTTTATGACACTTACGGATTCCCTCTCGACCTGACAGAGCTTATACTTAAAGAAAACGGCATGACCCTTGACCACGAGGAGTTTGACAAGGAGATGGAAGCGCAGAAAGCGCGTGCCCGCAACGCCGCAGCTGTCGAAGCCACCGACTGGATTACGGTCAACGAAGGCGAGCAGGAATTTGTCGGCTACGACTGTACCGAAATCGACGCGTACATACTGCGTTACCGTAAGGTGAAGCAGAAAAACAAGGAATACTATCAGATAATATTCAACCGTACTCCGTTTTATGGCGAAATGGGCGGTCAGGTAGGCGACCGGGGCGTTATGAAATATCCTGACGGAAAGGAAATCGAAATTTTCGATACAAAGCGCGAAAATGGTGTCACCGTACATCTCACCCGCGAGATGCCTGAAGAAAGCTACATCATATCCAGCCCGATTCTGATAGTGGATAAAAAAGCGCGTATGGCCACGTCACGCAACCACACCGCAACCCATCTGCTGCATGAGGCGCTCCGTGAAGTTCTCGGCACCCATGTAGAGCAGCGCGGTTCGTTTGTATCGCCCGATGTGCTGCGTTTTGACTTCTCCCACTTCCAGAAACTGACTCCCGAAGAGCTGAAGAAAGTCGAAGCTATAGTGAATGAGCATATACGCATGGCCATTCCTCGTGACGAGCACCGCAACGTGCCTATCGAAGAGGCCCGTGAAATGGGTGCCATGGCTCTCTTCGGCGAAAAGTACGGCGATGAGGTGAGAGTCATACGCTACGGCGATTCTGTTGAGTTATGCGGAGGTACCCACGTTGATAATACCGGCAACATAGGCATGTTGAAAATAGTGTCGGAAAGCAGTATCGCCGCCGGCATCAGACGCATCGAGGCCATCACCGGCGAGCGCGTGGAGAAGGCTGTCGAGGAGATGCAGAATACGTTGCGCGAGATTGGCGCCATGTTCAACAACACGCCTAACCTTGTGCAGGCTCTTAAAAAGTCTATTGATGAAAATGCCGAGCTGAAGCATCAGGCCGAGGAGTATTTCAACGAGCGTGTCAACAATCTTACCCGCGAGTTGCTTGACAAGGCCTATGACGTACACGGTATAAAGGTTGTAGAGCTTCAGGGGCTTCGTCTTCCCGAAGTGGTGAAGAACGTGGCATTCGCCGTAAGGGCGCAGTCGCCCGAGCACACCGTGTTTATCGGTGCTACTTTTGATCCGGCCGGAAAACCGTTGCTCACCGTCATGGTGACCGAGGACCTTGTTAAAGAGGGCATGAATGCGTCGTCGACAGTAAGGGAAGCCGCCAAGCTCATACAGGGCGGAGGCGGAGGCCAGCCGGGATTTGCGCAGGCCGGAGGAAAGAACAAGGACGGTATAGCCGGAGCTTACGAAAAGATGCGTTCGGCTTTGGGCCTGTAATATCAGTATACAGACATTGATTTATATGCAAGGACGTCATCATGACGTCCTTGTCTGTTTAGGGCTTATACACATTATTATATATAGTGAACCCGTTTTTGACGTGGATTGTTGAATTTATATGAAGAAGATATTTATTGCGGCTTTATGTGTGGCCTGTACATTTGTCGGGCTACAGGCACGGGTATGGGAGCCCGACATACTCGGCGACGGCTATGAGATGAGTTATGTGGATCAGGGGCGCGATTACAGCGGCCCGGTAAGGAGCACTGTCATACGCAAACTGTCGGCTTGCGGCGGCAGCAGGGGAGTGTTGTACGTGCACGGTTTCAACGACTACTTCTTTCAGAAAGAGATGGGCGACATGTTTGTTGACTCATGCTACAATTTTTATGCCGTCGACTTGCGCAAATACGGGCGCTCCATAATGCCCGGACAAAAGAAGTTTCAGGTGCGCGACATGAATGAATACTTTGCCGACATAGATTCTGCCGTAGCATGTATGAAGCGTGACGGTATTGATGAGATAATACTTATGGGCCATTCTACAGGCGGCCTTACGACCGCGTTGTACATGAATGAGAAGCCTGACCCGTCGATAAAGGCGCTTATACTGAACAGTCCGTTTCTTGATTGGAATCAGAGTGCATTTCAGGAAAAATTACTGATACCTGCTGTCGATACATTTGGCGGCTTGTTTCCTGACATTGCCATATCGCAGGGCGACAGCCGCGGGTACAGCGAGAGCCTGCTTAAACGCTATGGCGGAGAATGGGAATACAATACCGACTGGAAGCTCGAAGTGTCGCCTGACGTGGATACCGGATGGATAAGGGCTATAGACCTCGCGCAGGGCATATTGCAGAACGACCCGCATATCAGAGTGCCTGTGTTGCTCATGCACTCCGACCGCAGCGTGAAAGAGGGCGATCCTTCGTCAGTATATGGCGAAGCCGACGCTGTGCTTGATGTCGCTGACATATCGCGCTACGGGCGTCGGCTCGGAATAATGGTTACGGAGATTACGGTCAACGGGGGGCTTCACGACCTTGTGCTGTCACGACCCGAGGTCAGGAAGGCTCTTTACGCGTATATGTTCGGCTGGCTCTCCCGTCAGGGTCTGTAGACTCAGGTACTACTTGCCGTCACCGGCATGCGACGTGCGTGCCGCCTGATCCCGTGCAAGAAGCAATTGCTTGTCGAGAAAATCGCGTTTGGCGGCCATGCGTCGTTGACCTGTCATGGCCTGCGACAGCCCGTAGGCGCGCTGCATGGCAAGGCGGTCGTTTGTTGACAACGCAGTCGTATGCGATTTTGTGCCGTTGAATATCAGTTTGATGTTCTTTGCCTGATTATCGGTCAGGAAATATCCGAGCGTGTCACATTCGGCTCCTGTGAAAGTTATCATTTCCGTACCGCCTGAACGGTAGTTGCGGTCTCCGTCATAATCCACGGTTGCCGTAGTGACTTTGCCGTTTCCGTCGGTCAGTGATATCGATGTATGCTTTATCGGATTGGATGTAAGCGAACTTATCATGTAGAACTGTCCGTCGGGCGATACTCTTGACTCGACTCCGGTGCGGTTGAAGAGTGTCGACTTGGCATATTCCTTGATGACATAGTACCCTTCGACAAGCTGCGGGTTGTCGACGAGCGTGAAGTACTGCATGAGCGAGTCCTGAAGATGGCTGTACCATGACTGCAGGCTGTCGGTTGACTCCAGTTCTTTTATGGTCTGTCCCTCGATGACCAGCGGCCTCAGATGCATGCCTTCGCGCTGGGCCTTGATCTGAGCCGGATATTTGGCTTTAAGCGTGTCGAGGCGTTCGAGAGCCAAGGCATAGTCACCGGCTTTAAGGGCGGAGTCCGCTTCGGCCACCAGCTTTCCGGCCTGCGCCGACTCGTCATTCTTGCTTCCGCAGGATGCAAACAGCAGTGCCGTTGCCATCAGTAGCGGAGATAGTTTACTTGCTGCGTTGTACATCTTTTACTCCTTTTACTGTTTTTAGTTTCTTTATGAGGTTGTTAAGGGTCGTGGTGTCATTTACACCCACTATAATGAAACCCTGAAATATATTGTCGTTAGAGTTTATTGATATGCTTCGGAGCGTCACGTCCTTTTCTTTGTTTATGATTGACGTTATATTGGTCACGATGCCTATGTCATCATGACCGATTATGCGGAGTGTGGCTCCGAACTGCTGTCCGAGTTTGCCCGACCATCGGGTTGTTATGACACGATACGGGTACTTCTCCTTTATGTTTGCGGCGTTGGGGCAGTCGCAGCGGTGTACCTTTATGACTCCCTCCGCAGAGATGAAGCCGAACACATCGTCGCCGAATATAGGATTGCAGCATTTTGCAAGACGATAGTTGATGCCCTTTATGTTGTCGCCGATCACGAGTACGTCATCAGTATTGTCATCCTCTTCCTTTACAAGCTGAAATTCTTCGGCCGACCTTATTTCGGCGCTTTCGGCGGCTTTTCGTTCTACGGCTTCATATTCGGCTATAATGTCGTTTATGTCGAGGCGTTCATCGCCTACGGCATAATAGAAGTCGGTAACCGTCTTGTAGCCCATCTTCTTGATGACCTTCATTATGGTGGGCTCCTGAAGCTCGATTTTACGGTTCTTGAAGCGGCGCTCCACCAGCTCTTTGCCCAGAGTGGCCGAGCGGTTGTTCATCTCGTGGACGGTCTGACGTATTTTGTTTCTGGCCTTTGATGTCACTACGAAGTTGAGCCAGTCGAGCTTGGGCACCTGCGTGGTTGAGGTGAGTATCTCTACCGTATCGCCGCTTTTCAGCTTGTAGTTAAGCCTCTCGTTTTTGCCGTTTACCTTACCTCCGGTGCATTTTATTCCCAGATTGGAGTGAATGTTAAACGCGAAATCAAGAACCGATGCTCCGTAAGGCAACTTGTACAGGTCGCCTTTCGGTGTGAAGACAAACACTTCTTTGTCGTAGATGTCCATCTTCATGTTTTTCATCAGTTCCATAGGCCCTGTCTCGGCGGTTTCGAGTATATCGCGCACATTGTTCATCCATACGTCGAGATTGCCTTCGCTCTTTATGCCCTTGTATCGCCAGTGCGCGGCAAGACCTTTCTCTGCGATAAGGTCCATGCGCTTGGTGCGTATCTGTACTTCCACCCATCGCTGGTCGGGACCGTAGACTGTTATGTGCAGTGATTCGTATCCGTTGCTTTTCGGTATGCTGAGCCAGTCCTTCAGACGCGAAGGATTTGGCCGGTACAGGTCGGTTATTATGGAGTAGGCGAGCCAGCAGTCGCTCTTCTCGTTGGCCGGTTCGCTGTCTATTATTATCCTTATGGCGAAGAGGTCGTAGATGTGCTCTATGTCATTTTTTTGTTTGCGCAGTTTGTTCCATATCGAATAAATGGACTTCGTACGGCCTTTTACCTCGAATTTCAGGTTTGTCGCGCCCAGTTTCTCCTTTATCGGCCGTATGAATTCCGCTATGTATGCGTCACGGCTTGTCTTGGTCTCGTTGAGCTTGCGTGCTATTTCCGTATACGTCTCTCTGTTGGTGTACTTGAGCGACATATCCTCAAGCTCCGACTTTATGGCGTACAGACCGAGACGGTGGGCGAGCGGGGCATACAGGTAGTTGGCCTCGTAGGCCACGTCGTGCACCATCTTTTCATTGGGATGATGGTTTATGGCCCTCATGAGTACGAGGCGGTCTATGATCATGATGATTATGACACGTATGTCTTCGGCAAATGTCAGCAGAAGTTTGCGGAAATTGTCGCTCTCGACAGCCGCCTGCCGGCTGTAAAGAGTCGATACTTTTAAAAGGCCGCGTATGAGTTTGGCTATGTCGTCGCCCCATTCTTTTATAAGCTCTTCTTCAGGTATGAACTCCGTTTTGCACAGATTGAAAAGAAGAATGGCTATTATCATGTTTCTGTCGGGGCTTATCATCTCGCATAGAGCGAGAGCTGTCGACAGATTGTGTACCGTGGGGTTTATGCCGTAACGGTCGCGGCGGTAATGATTCTGATGTATGCCTTCGTTTATTATGTGTCTTACTTTTGCTATGTCGCCGCGCTCGGTTACATCATGTGTATGTGCGAGCAGCTTGCGAAACGCCGTAAGCATATATTCTTTTTCTTCAGGGGTCAGATATTTTTCTTCCATAATTAAAAAGCCTTTTTAAAATGGAACGTTTTTAGTCGTGTTCACAGTCACTCGCCGGGCGATGGCAGGGGAAGCTTGTTCAGTTCTTCCATATAATCGAGAAGCTCTTTCCGGCCGCGTCCGTTGTTGCTTGACGTATAGAATACGGGCGGCAGCTCTTCCCACTGTTCTCGCAGACGGTCGAGGTATTTGCCTGTCTGTATTTTGCCTGCGGCCGACGACAGCTTGTCAAGTTTGGTAAATACGATGGCAAACGGCACTTCGTTTTCTCCGAGCCATTCCATGAACTCCAAGTCTATTTTCTGCGGGTCATGACGTGAGTCGACGAGCACAAACAGGTTGGTCATCTGACGTCGTTCGAGTATATAGTCCTCGATTATACGTTTTATCTCGCTCTGCATTTTTTTGCCGCGCTGGGCATATCCGTAGCCGGGCAGGTCGACTATGTACCACTCGTCGTTTATCAGAAAATGGTTGATAAGCGTGGTCTTTCCGGGAGTGGATGATGTCATGGCCAATCCTTTCCGTCCTGTAAGCATGTTTATGAGCGATGACTTGCCGACATTGGACCGCCCGATGAAGGCATACTCATGACGTGTCGTGTCAGGACATTTAGCCACATTTGAATTGCTTATCTCGAATTTTGCAGAAGTGATATTCATTTCAGTCTCGTTTGGTTACGTAAAGATAGTAATATTTTCGTGTAGTTATATAAAATAAATGCGTATTTCGTATTATTGTTGAGCAGGCGGCGCATTTTAAGTCGCTTCTTGTTTTCGGGATGTCGTGTAATAATGTTATCTTTGCAATGATAAAAGCAAATATTTCTATGGCCGATACAATAGCTCAGTTTGATCGCGCGCTTGAAAAGTGTCGTGACGTGTTTGTTAAAAAGTTGAAGGATTACGGTGCCTCGTGGCGCATAATGCGCCCGGAGTCGGTTACCGACCAGATATTTATAAAAGCCACACGCATACGGTCGCTTGAGACCAAGAAAGTGTCAAAGGTGGGCGAGGGCATACTTCCCGAGTTTATCGCCATAGTGAATTACGGTGTCATAGGACTTATTCAGCTTGAACTCGGGTTCAGCGACAAGGAGGACCTCGATGTGGAGAAGGCCATACAGCTCTATGACCGTTATATAGCTCTTACGCGCGAGCTAATGATCAAGAAAAATCATGACTATGATGAGGCTTGGCGCGGCATGAGGGTACACTCTTACACCGACATCATACTTCAGAAACTTATGCGTACCAAGCAGATCGAGGACAACGCCGGGGTGACTCTTGTGTCGGAAGGCATCGACGCCAATTATCAGGACATGATAAATTACTCGGTATTCGCCATAATAAAGCTGACAGAAGGCGATGAGTGAGTTTGTCCGACGACACAACAAGGCTATTGTATGGACTTTCCGCATACTGGTGGGAGCGGTCTTCATCGTGTCGGGTACGACGAAGATGATCGACGTATGGGGCTTTATCTATAAGATAGAACAATATCTCAACGTTTGGTCATGGCCGCAACCGCGCTCTCTTGTCCTTGTGGTGGCCATGGGCCTTTCAGCCGTTGAATTTCTTACCGGATGGTTTCTTATAACCGGATGTTATAAGCGTACGTGTGTGTGGATCATGTCATTGACCATGCTTGGCATGCTGCCGCTCACGTTTTATATAGCCGTGGCCAATCCCGTGAGCGATTGCGGATGTTTTGGCGATTTTCTGCTTATATCCAATACGGCCACATTTATTAAAAACGTGGTCATATCGGCCATGTTGGTCTATCTGCTGTTTCATAACCGCGGGGTCGACGGCTTGTTTTCCGCCTATTCGCAGTGGCTTGTCGGTTTTGTGGCGCTCATATATATAATTGTAATAGGACTTTTCGGCTATAATATACAGCCTCTTGTCGATTTCCGTCCCTACAAGGAGGGCACGGCATTGTTGTCTGACCGTAATGACGAGGAGGAAGGCGAGTGGCGGTTCATATACGAAAAAGACGGTGAAAGCAGGGAGTTCGGCGAGGATGAGCTGCCCGACAGTACATGGACTTTTGTCGACCGTGTAGAACCGGAGCGCGTGAACGTTGCCGAAGAACGTACATTGGCGGTATTTGACGGCGATGAGGATGTGACCGGCGAGGTGATAGCCACCGACGGCATACAGGTTATGGTGCTTATTCCGGAAATGAAAAATCTTGACGCTTCGTCGACATATCTTATAAACGACATGAACCGTTATGTGATGTCGCTCGGCGGCGAGATGATAGCCATACTCGGGTCCGACAGCAGGGGCGTGGAGTTCTGGCGCGATTTCTCGATGGCTTCATATGACATCTATACGGCCGAAGACACTTCGCTTAAAGAGCTGGCCCGCGGCAATGTGTCGGTTGTATATCTTAAAGACGGCGTGATAGTGTGGAAGCGCTCTCTGTCATCAATTGACAGCGACTGGTTTGCCACAGCTGACGGTAATGCGCTTGACATGCTGACATACTCCGGTACATTCCTGTTCTGGCTGCTGACGGTACTGTTCTTGGGCGCTGAAGCGGTCATATGGGGCATCGACAGGAGCGGAAGGGCGGTAAAATTGCATTTCTCGCGTAGAAATCGGAAAAAATAATTAATTTTGCAGATAATAATACAACACCAAATATATCAATTAATATATATTAAGAATGAGAAAGAAAATTGTAGCAGGAAACTGGAAGATGAACACCAATCTTCAGGAAGGTGTGGCTCTTGCATGTGAAGTGAACAAGGCATTGAAGGATGCAACTCCCAAGTGCGATGTTGTTATTGCCGTTCCATTTACTCATCTCGCAACTGTAAATGAAGTTATCGACAAGAGCAAGCTCGGTCTTGGTGCCGAAAACTGCGCTGACCATAAGTCGGGCGCTTACACCGGCGAGGTATCGGCTTCAATGGTAGCTTCCACCGGTGCCACTTATGTGATACTCGGACACTCCGAGCGTCGTCAGTACTACGGCGAGACTTCGGAGACTCTTAAGGAAAAGGTAGCCCTTGCCCTTGAAAACAACCTTACTCCTATCTTCTGTATAGGTGAAGTGCTTGCCGAACGTGAAAACGGTACTTACAACGATGTTGTGAAGAAGCAGATCGAGGACGCACTCTTCCATCTGTCGGCTGAGGACTTCGGCAAGATTATCCTCGCTTACGAACCCGTATGGGCTATCGGTACCGGCAAGACCGCTACCGACGATCAGGCTGAGGACATGCATGCGTTCATTCGCGGTGTCATCGCCGAGCGTTACGGCAAGGAAGTGGCCGAGGACACTTCGATACTTTATGGCGGAAGCTGCAAGCCTACCAATGCTCCCCAGCTTTTTGCAAAGCCCGATGTTGACGGCGGACTTATCGGTGGTGCCGCTCTTGACGCCGCATCGTTCATGGGCATTGTAAATGCATTCTGATACTGATACACGATATTGAAATAGTCATTGTACGGCGGACGCCCCGGTATATTACGGCGGCGTCCGTCTTTTTATATTGCAAGTATATTATATTTTAACTAACTTTGCACGAAATTCAATCCGATACATAAGTGAAGATAACAAGGATTTTGATAATGTTGCTGCTCGGTATGTGGCACATGTCAGCAAGCGCCGAGACTGCCGATTCTCTATCGCGTAGGGTGTCGATTGTGGAGCATATCGAGGCCGACAGCGCCATAACCGTCATTATGCCCGAGGCATTGGCGCAAAGGCTTGTATATGAAGCGCCTCATGCTACCGAGGAGGCGCGCCCTGTGTCAGGCAAGACCGGCGGTTATCGTATTCAGGTGTTTTCCGACAACAATGCCCGCACGGCAAAGGCCGAGGCCCGTACCCGTGCCCGCAATGTGGCGGCAAGATTTCCTCAATATCCGACTTACGTAGTGTACAGCTCGCCTTATTGGCGACTGCGTGTGGGCAATTTCCGCACTCAGGACGACGCCAATGCCGCCGCTCATGAGCTCAAAGAAGCTTTTCCCCGTTATAGCAGAGAGATAAGGGTGGTACGCGACCGTATAATTGTAGCGGATGACTGATTATATTCAAGCGATGGACAAGGATCAGGTAATAGCGCGGATAGCGGAGCATTATGAAAGTATAATACGTCTGCTCGGCGATGACCCGTCGCGGCATGGACTTGAAAAGACACCCGTGAGGGCGGCCAAGGCTTTGTACTATGCCACGCAGGGTTATCGCGAAAATGCCGATGATATAATGAAGTCGGCCATATTTGAATATGCCGGCTCGCAGATGGTTATTGTAAAGGACATCGAGTTCTATTCGTTCTGTGAGCACCACATACTGCCGTTCTTCGGCCGTGTGTCGGTCGGATATATTCCCGACGGGGAGATGATAGGTCTCTCGAAACTCGCCCGTGTAGTAAACGTGTATGCCCGCAGGCTTCAGGTTCAGGAGCGTCTTACGGCCGAAATATGTGCATGTATTTCGCGCTCGCTTCATACAAAGGGGGTTATCGTCGCCTGCAATGCCCAGCATCTGTGCATGAAGATGCGCGGCGTGGAGAAGCAGGATTCGAGCACTACCACAATTGAATACAACGGTCTTTTTTCGGCTCCCGATATGAGAGCGGAGTTTTTCAGCCTTATTCGTGACATAAATTAATTATCTCACTCTTTTATAAGTAAGCGCATATAAAAGTTTTTAATTTGGCTGATTTGTTGTAAATTTGCAAAAAATTTACATTAGGCAAATTAGTCACTGAGATGAAAAAGAAATTTAACGAATATAACAATTTCAATCTTTCCGAGATAAATAGAAGCGTTCTTGAACGCTGGAATGCCGAGAACCTGTTTGAGCAGAGCATGAAGGTGCGTGAGGGCGCTCCGTCGTTTGTGTTTTACGAGGGGCCTCCTTCGGCCAACGGTATGCCCGGTATCCATCACGTTATGGCCCGTACCATAAAGGATATATTTTGCCGTTACAAGACTATGAAAGGCTTCCATGTGAAGCGTAAGGCCGGTTGGGATACTCACGGACTTCCGGTAGAACTTGGCGTCGAGAAGTCGCTCGGCATAACCAAAGAGGATATCGGCAAGAAAATCTCGGTTGACGACTATAATGCCGCCTGTCGTCGCGAGGTGATGAAATACACTAAAGAGTGGGAAAATCTCACCAACTCGATGGGCTATTGGGTCGACATGAATGACCCGTATATCACTTACGACAACCGTTATATAGAGACTGTATGGTGGCTGCTGAGCCGTCTGTATAAGAAAGGCTATCTTTACAAAGGTTATACAATCCAGCCTTACTCGCCCGCTGCGGGTACCGGATTGAGCACGCACGAACTGAATCAGCCCGGATGCTACCGCGATGTAAAGGATACTACGGTGACGGCTATGTTCCGTATATCGGAGCCTAAACCCGAGATGCTCGGATGGGGCACACCCTGTATTCTCGCTTGGACTACCACCCCTTGGACCCTGCCCTCCAATACCGCTCTGTGTGTGGGTCCGAGGATTGAGTACGTGCTTGTCAACACATATAATCCGTATAATGGCGATAAGATAAGCGTCGTGCTGGCAAAGGCGCGTGTCAACGCGTATTTCAAGCCCGAAGGCGCCGAGCTGCCTATGGACGCATATAAACCCGGCGACAAGACGGTGCCTTACCGTATAGTGGCCGAGTACGAGGCTTCTGACCTCATAGGCATGAAGTATGACCAGCTTATGCCGTGGGTGAAGCCGACCGAAAAACTTAATGACAATTCGCCCGAATTTGTAAAAGAATATGCCGCACGTTGCCCCGAAAAGGTATTTGCTGTAGGCAAGGATAATTTTGTCGAGCTTTCTTCTGAAGCGTTCCGGGTGATTCCCGGCGATTACGTGACCACTGAAGACGGTACCGGCATAGTACACATAGCGCCTACTTTCGGTGCTGATGACGCACGTGTGGCCAAGGCCGCCGGCATACCTTCGCTATTTATGATCAATACAAAGGGCGAGACCCGTCCTATGGTCGATCTTACCGGAAAGTATTATCTCCTCGATGACTGTGCCGAGCCGTTTATAGAGCATTGCGTCAATGTGGAGCTGTACAAGCGTCATGAAGGCGATTATGTCAAAAACGCTTACGACCCGCGTTTTAACGTAGACGGCAAGTATGATGACAAGGCCGCTGAGAAAGCCGAGGACCTTAATGTGGTCATAGCCATAGAGATGAAGCAGGCCGGCGAGGCATTCAAGATAGAGAAGCATGTGCACAACTATCCTCACTGCTGGCGTACTGACAAGCCGGTGCTTTATTATCCGCTTGACAGCTGGTTTATACGTACTACGGCCGCCCGCGAAAAGCTCATGGCCAACAATGAGACGATAAAATGGAAGCCTCAGTCTACCGGTTCGGGCCGTTTCGGAAAATGGCTCGAAAACCTTCAGGACTGGAACCTGTCGCGCAGCCGCTATTGGGGTACTCCGCTTCCTATATGGCGTACTGACGACGGCGTCGAGGAGATATGTATCGACAGCGTACAGTCGCTCTATGACGAGATCGAGAAATCGGTCAAGGCCGGAGTGATGAAGGCTAATCCCTATAAGGAAAAGGGTTTTGTGCCCGGTGATTATTCCAAGGCAAATTATGAGAAGATTGACCTGCACCGTCCTTATGTGGATGACATTGTACTTGTGTCGTCGACCGGCAAGCCCATGCATCGCGAGCTTGACCTGATTGACGTGTGGTTTGACTCGGGCGCCATGCCTTATGCACAGATACATTACCCGTTTGAGAACAAGGAAGGTCTTGACTCCGGCGAGCTTTATCCTGCCGATTTCATAGCCGAAGGTGTCGATCAGACTCGCGGATGGTTCTTCACGCTTCATGCCATTGCCGGCATGGTATTTGACTCGGTAGCATACAAAGCCGTGATTTCCAACGGACTTGTGCTCGACCGTTTCGGAAACAAGATGTCGAAGCGTCTCGGCAATGCCGTGAACCCGTTTGATGCCATAAATGAGTTCGGATCCGATCCGTTGCGCTGGTACATGATTGCGAATTCTTCACCGTGGGACAACCTCAAGTATGATCCCGAAGGTGTGAAGGAGACGGCACGCAAGCTGTTTGCAACACTATACAATACTTATTCGTTCTTCGCACTTTATGCCAATGTCGACGGATTTGACAATTCGCAGCCGCAGGTGCCGGTAGCTGAAAGACCCGAGATAGACCGGTGGATACTTTCGCTCCTTAACACCCTCATCCGTGAGGTTGAGTCGGCATTGGACGACTACGAGCCTACGAAGGCCGCACGCGCCATAAATGATTTTGTCAATGACAACCTCAGCAACTGGTATGTGCGCCTTAACCGCAAACGCTTCTGGGGCGGAGAGATGGACAAGGATAAACTTGCCGCCTATCAGACTCTCTACACATGTCTTGAGACAGTGGCGTTGCTTATAGCGCCGATATCGCCGTTCTTCGCCGACCGCTTGTATACTGACCTTACTTCAGTGACCAAGGACAGCGTTTCGTCGGTACATCTTGCCAAGTTCCCGGTTGCGGGCGAGAGCGATGCCGATCTTGAAGAGCGTATGAAGCTCGCGCAGGATGTGACTTCGATGGTGCTCGCCCTGCGCCGTAAGGTCAATATAAAGGTGCGTCAGCCGCTGTCGACCCTTATGATACCCGTACTTGACAATCGTCAGAAAGACATGATAGCGACTATGTCCGATCTGATATTGAGTGAAGTAAATGTCAAGTCGATAAAATTTGTCGGCAACGATGAAGGCATACTCGTTAAGCGAGTAAAACCCGACTTCAAAAAACTCGGCCCGAAATATGGCAAGATCATGAAGGCGCTTGCCGCAAAAGTGTCATCTATGTCGCAGGCCGACATTCTCGCTCTCGAGCGCGACGGACGGTTTGCTTTCAACATCGACGGCGCGGCTGCGGAAATAGAACTGGCCGATGTCGAGATCATATCGGAGGATATTCCCGGATGGCAGGTGGCCAATGACGGTAATCTTACCGTGGCTCTTGACGTGACGGTGACCGATGACCTGCGTCGTGAGGGTATTGCCCGCGACATAGTCAACCGTATTCAGAACATACGTAAGGGACGCAACTACGACATAGTCGACAAGATTGTCGTTGTCTTCGCTCCTAACGAAAACACTGATGCCGCTATTGAGGCTTATGGCGACTATATAGCCAAGCAGGTACTCGCTTCATCCGTGTCTGTAGCGCCGATAGCCGATGACGCCGTGGTCGAGACTCTCGATCTTGACGGCATAGAGCTGAAGGCGGTGATTAATTTGTTACCCTAACCTAAAATGTAAATATTATTATGAGTGAAAAAACACGTTACACTGATGAGGAATTACAGGAGTTCAAAGAGCTTATCCTAAAGAAACTTGAAAAGGCACAGCGCGATTATGACCTGTTGAAAGCCAATGTCATGAACAGTGACGGAAATGACACGGCCGATACATCGCCCACATTTAAAGTGCTTGAAGAGGGTGCCAGTACCCTCGGCAAGGAGGAGGCCGGCCAGCTGGCACAGCGTCAGATGAAGTTTATACAGCATCTGCAGGCCGCTCTCGTCAGAATAGAAAACAAGACTTACGGTATATGTCGTCAGACAGGCAAACTCATACCTAAAGAACGTCTTCTTGCAGTGCCCCATGCTACCCTGAGCGTAGAGGCCAAGGAAAGTGGCAAAAAACATTAAAAGATAACAAACAATTATAGATGAAGCTGTCAAAAGGCTGGCTTGCCGTTATAATCATAGTCGGGGTACTCCTGATTGACCAGATAGTGAAGATATGGGTGAAGACCCACATGTATCTTGGACAGGAGTTCGTGATAACCGACTGGTTTAGAATATATTTTATCGAGAATAACGGTATGGCTTTCGGTATGGAGCTCGGGAGCAAGCTGTTTCTGACGCTGTTTCGTATCGTGGCTGTGGGATTTGGCATATGGTACATATGCCATATGAGAAAACGTCCTGACATCAAGGCGGGATATATAGCATGTTGTGCCCTCATAACCGCGGGTGCGGCCGGCAATATCGTGGACTCGGTGTTCTACGGGCTTATATTCAATAATCCTTATCCCCCGGAGGTGGCGGTCATGTTTCCGCCGGATGGCGGATATGCCCCGCTGTTTCACGGCAAGGTTGTGGACATGCTTTATTTCCCGTTGTTCAGTTTCTACTGGCCTTCATGGGTGCCTTTTGTCGGCGGCGAGTACTTTCTGTTCTTCCAACCGATATTTAATATCGCCGATGCCGCTATTACGGTAGGCATATTTGTCTTGATATTGTTTTATTCCAAATACCTTTCCGCACCTATTGTGGAAAAGAGTGTTGAAAAGGAAAATGAATAGATTTCGGCAATATTTGATATGTGGTGTCATAGCGCTCGGTGCGGTTGCATGCGACCGTACGCCCGACTATGTGATAGCTCCCGATGACATGGCCGACCTGTTGGTCGACATACATAAAGGTGAAGGAGTCATAGATCTTAACAGCGCTTCTTATCGCAACGACTCGTTACGCAAGGTGCTTAAACAGTCGGTATACATGAAGCACGGCGTCACTGCCGAGCAGGTCGATACCTCGCTCGTGTGGTACGGACATAATGTGGAGAAGTATATCGAGGTCTATGACATGGTCATCGAGCGGCTTGAGGCCGAGCTTAAGGATGCCGATGTGTCAAGCAGCGGCGAGAGGGTGCAGCTTGCGGTCGTGGGCGACTCGGTCGATGCGTGGAGCGATGCCAAATACCGCCGTTTTGCCTACGGCATGCCTTCCGAGAACATGAAGTTCGGGCTGAAGCGTGATGATAACTGGGAGCGTGGCGACGTATACACGTGGAATGTCTATGTGCGCAACCGCCGGTCGCCTATACGCTGGACCATTGCCGGAGAATACAATGACGGTACTACCGATTATATAGCGCATACTGTAAGTCAGGACGGCTGGAATACTATAACATTCCCTGTCG
Source organism: Candidatus Homeothermus arabinoxylanisolvens (assembly GCA_001689405.1). GTDB lineage: Bacteria > Bacteroidota > Bacteroidia > Bacteroidales > Muribaculaceae > Muribaculum > Muribaculum arabinoxylanisolvens. The sequence continues at coordinate 21,780 of LUJO01000054.1, forward strand.
ATACCGCCAAAAATCTGCGGTATGTATACGGTGTTCTCAGTGTCTCGCCCGGTAAAGGCGAGGTTACGTATGTCGACAGTATATCGCTGATACGTACACGTTATAATCCCGACAAGTATAACCGTGCCGGTGTAAAACGCTATCTTAACGGTAAGAAAGAGTAGGACGGCGCAGTCATGAGATATCTTAGTCATGCCGTACTGCATGCCGGTAAGGTATATCGGCAGTCGCTTGTCGAGATTGTCGACGGTCAGGTCGATGTACGACGCTTTGACCGGGAGGAACATTCCACCGTCTTTGTATCGGGCATAATAGCCGTGGTGGCCGAAAACCGCATCACCGATGTCGGTGTCGACCAGCTTGTGCGCATAGTACGCAACGCTCCGCTTGTCGAGGTTGCCGTATTGCGGTCAATGCGTTATCTTAAGGGCCGCAAGCTGTTTGTCGGCGAAGGCGACACCCCCCGGCTTGTTGTGCTCCAGCGCTGACTCCGTTGTCGGTTAAGTGCGTAAACATTAGTCCGCGACTGAAAAAGATACTAAAAAGTATTTTAGATGTTGCATTAATAAAATGTTTTATGTAATTTTGCACTCGCTTTATGCGTCTTGATTATAAAACAATAACATTATAAAACGATGAAAAGAACGTTTCAGCCCTCTAACAGAAAAAGAGTGAACAAGCATGGATTCCGTGAACGCATGTCTACCCCCGATGGTCGCAAGGTACTTGCCCGCCGTCGCGCTAAGGGTCGTGCTCATCTTACTGTAAGTGATACTATCGCTCGCAAGTAATACACGCGGAGAACGTTAACTCATAAAGCGCATCGGTATGCAGTTGCCGGTGCGCTGTTTTTTATTTTATAAAATTAAAAATCATTGGTTGTGATGACACTTATTGACGGTAAAAAGGTAGCCGACACTATAAAGGAAGAAATAGCGGCGATGGTCGAGAAAATGCTCGCCGAGGGTAAAAAACGTCCTCACTTGGCCGCGATACTGGTAGGCCATGACGGTGGAAGCGAGACCTATGTGGCCCACAAGGTGCGCGCATGCGCGCAGTGCGGGTTCAAGTCTACGCTTATCCGGTTTGAGGCCGATGTCACCGAGGAGCGTCTGCTGGAGGCTATTGACACTCTTAACCGCGACGAAGATGTCGACGGATTCATTGTACAGTTGCCTCTGCCTGCCCACATCTCGGAGCAGAAAATCATCGAGGCCATAGACTATCGCAAGGATGTCGACGGATTCCATCCTATAAATGTAGGACGCATGTCCATCGGACTCCCGTGTTATCTGTCAGCTACTCCTGCCGGTATAATGGAGCTGCTCGCACGTTACGAAATCGACACTAAGGGCAAACGTTGTGTGGTGCTTGGCCGCAGCAACATAGTAGGTAAGCCGGTGGCCAGCCTGATGATGCAGAAGCACAATCCCGGCGATGCCACCGTCACTGTATGTCATAGCGCTACAAAGGACATAAAGGCTATATGCCGTGAAGCCGACATAATCATAGCGGCTCTGGGTCATCCCGGTTTCGTTACGGCCGATATGGTAAAACCCGGTGCGGTGATTATCGATGTCGGCACTACGCGTGTACCCGATGCTACCCGCAAGAGCGGTTTCAGACTGCGCGGCGATGTAGACTTTGACAATGTGGCTCCTCTGTGCTCCTACATCACGCCAGTTCCCGGCGGAGTGGGTCCCATGACCATTTGTTCGCTGATGAAAAATACGCTTCTTGCCGGACAAGGCGCCATATACGGAAAATAGCGACCTTACATGATCTCTCCTCTGTTAAATATCATACTGTTCACCTTAGGCTCGTTCTTTGCCGAAGAGCCTAAGGCTGAAATTGTGTTTGCCGGCGATGCCATGCAGCATCAGGCGCAGATCGATGCCGCGCGTCGTGATGACGGCACATACGATTATTCGGAATGTTTCTCCGCTGTGGAAGCATACGTGGACGCCGCCGATTATGCCGTGGTGAATCTTGAGACCCCGCTTGGCGGAAAGCCATACTCGGGCTATCCGTGTTTCAGTGCGCCCGACAGTTATCTTGATGCGCTTGCCGATGCCGGTTTCGACATGATGCTTACCGCCAATAACCATACTCTTGACAAGCGCGACAAAGGATTGTTGCGCACTATCGATTGCCTTGACGGCCGGGGAGTAGATCATATAGGCACATACCGCAACCTGCAGGAGCGTGACTCGGTACTGCCGCTGTTAAAGGATATCAACGGTTTCTGGGTGGCTTTCCTTAATTATACTTACGGCACCAACGGCATAAAACTTACTACGCCGGCAAAGGTCGACTACATTGACAGACCGTTGATGAAAAGCGACATCGCTGCCGCGCGGTCGGCCGGAGCCGAGATTGTCATTGTATGCATACATTGGGGCAATGAGTATGAATTATTGCCTGCGTCATCGCAACGCACTCTTGCCGATTTTCTTATTGACGAAGGAGTCGATGTTATAATCGGTTCTCATCCTCATGTGATACAGCCTATGGAGATGCGGCATAACGCGCATGGGCGCAATGTGCTGTTGGTCTACTCGCTTGGAAATTTTATTTCCAATATGAAAACGCGTGACACACGTGGCGGGGCCATGGCAAAAGTGGTCCTTACACGCGATGCCGAGGGCAGGGCTGTTGTCGACAAGGCCGATTATCGTCTGGTGTTTACGGTTCCTCCTGCCGCCGGCCATAATTTCCGACTGGTGCCTGTCGAAAGGTATGACGGCTCGGCGTGGAAGTCACAGTGTAAGGCGTTTGAGTCATCGGCCGACAATATATTCCTGCGCCATAATGTCGGCGTCATGCGTGATACCACATATTTCCCGGAGAAAAAAATGTCGCCGATCGAAAGATTTTTATTCAAAACGTTTGGTGGGTTACAAAAATAGTTGTACCTTTGCATCACCAAAATGGTGAGTTTAGCTCAGTTGGTTAGAGCGTCGGATTGTGGTTCCGAAGGTCGTGGGTTCGACCCCCACACCTCACCCTTGAAAACGGGCTGTGTCATTGACGCAGCCCGTTTTTATTTCCCCCCGGATTACAGCAGGTCGGTAGGGGCGCCGTAATTCCGGGTCAGCAGCAAAAGTCGGTTGAACTGTTAAAATATAACGGATTGGTAGGGGCACCGGTAGTGCGGCGCCCGCATATCCGGATGGCCATACGGGTCGTAGCCGGACAGCCACACAGGAG
>LUJO01000055.1 GCA_001689405.1 Candidatus Homeothermus arabinoxylanisolvens
GGGTCCCTTTTCAAATGTTAGATGCAGACATGGAAATAGCGCGAAAATACTGTGTAGAGCTTCACTATACATTCGGTGCCCGGCATTATTATGCCTTAGGCTTCGAGAATGTACGGCACGGTTACGAAGCCCGCAACATTTCGTTCAAGGGATGTGTCGGTCCAAAGGACATATCCTTAATCCGTCAAGACAAAAATAATGTCGATATAACGGTATTTGAGGGCTTCATGGACTTTCTGTCTTATCTAACCTTCAATAAACGTGGTGATATGCTGGGTATAACCGGGTCGATGGATTTCCTTGTTCTCAATTCCGTGAGCAACCTTAGACGGGCGATGTCATGGCTGGAGCATTATCAGACAGTCACCTGTTGCATGGATAATGACGATGCCGGGAGACGTGCTGTTGATATGCTTGGAGAAGTCCGTGACGGAGTTTTTGATGTGTCGGATGTGTATAAAGGATATAAGGATTTGAATGACTTTCTTCGCAAGAAGCCCTATTGTCCATAAATAATCGACATGCGGTCATCCTGAATATCAGTTGTTTTCATTCATTTTGTACCATTATCAGTATTGGTGATAACGCTACAAAATACCGCCAATAAAAGAACGAGGTCGTACAGCGAAATGTACGACCTCTTTTTTCCCCTTTTATAGTGTTGGCATTGAGCCTTAAAGTCAGTACCGGCACTTTTGATGTTGCAAAGGTACTGTTTTTTGAATTAACAAAGGTTTATGTTGAAATGTTTTTCAAGATACAGCAAATGTTTTATGTGCAAAACTCAAAAATTATTTAATATAAATATGGCAATAATCACCATTTATTGCCATATTTATATAACTATTATGACATAATCAATCCAGTCTGTACCCAGTAGAAGTAGGCCTCCGGTAATGACCTTTTCAATTTGTTCAGTCTGGTTGTCAGAATAGAAGGTGTCTCCAACCCGGCAACAGAGTTGGGGGCACCTGAATATTTAACCGGTTGAAGCACTCCTTTCTCAATGGAAGTCGCAACATATGCAGCCTTTGCTGCATCTACGATAGCCTTTTCAAGAGAATAGTTCGAGCGGAACATGAAAGACTTGATTTTCCCCACACCGCTGAGAAGCATATCAAAATTACCAATGCCTTCCTTGCCTCTTGTAGCAAGACACAATGCGGTCTGTCTGATGTCCTCAAACACAAGTGCAGGATTATTATCCAGCCTGCGATATGACAATTCCACTTCTACAATACGGCTGAAAGAGCGGGATGCCACATCAAGATCTGAAATTTTATCGAACAGACGTCCTACATCATACAGCTGTTTGATTATTTCCAGACTGCAATCGTTGTCACCTTTGAAATAAGGTATTCCTGTGGTATTCGGCGCAAATGCCGTCAGTTTGTCCCCAAGAATATCCCCTATGGATGGAACCATCACGCTCCCGGCCTCTCCATCCATCTTAATGAACGGACTTGAGATAGGCACACGGGAAGCCTCGCAGTAGTGGCAGTCTTCATTGAGCACATCCAAAAGAATGTGACTGCTTCGCTGGCTGTCTGCAAGAAATGCAATGTTATAGAAGAACTTGGAATGGCTTTTTGGAATGTCCGTGCCACGCTGTATGCGTTCTACCGATTCATATTTGATAAACCCGTACTCTTCAAATTTTTCCAGATAGCGTTCAATGTCTGTTCCCGGAGGACAGATTATGTCAATGTCTATAGACAGACGGTATGGCTGGTCAGTAAGAAGCAGCATCAGGCATGAGCCCCCTTTGAAGTGGAACGGACATCCAGATGCCGCCAGCATATCAAGCAGCGAGAATGCACGGATAACTTTTTCAATAATATTCCGGTCAGGATATCCAAACTCTTTAGACTTGGCAGAAATCCATTCCGTTGTAAAACATTCCTTGTTAATCATTATAAGAATTTGATATAGTGTCTATTTGCGATTTTATTTTGTCATATACCCCACGTCGTCTTGCATACCTGAGCAGTTTGGAGATGGACATACGGTATTGTTTGAGTGCCGTTTCAAGCATATATTGATACTCCATGCCACGCAAGTATTCCAAATCCGGATCCTTGAGTATATCCACCAGCAGTTTTTCCAATGTAGGAACAGGTATTCCATTTACAGTAGATACCGGGGCTTCTGTTACCAGAGGTTTGATGATAATACAGTCTTTACGCAAGTCAATATATTTTCTTGTGAAATCCATATCCGGCTGCAGATACACATTGTCATATTTATCCTTTAATATCGAGAATACAGACTCGACCGTATCCCGGTTGGTCTCCACATATGTGGCATGATTTATAGAAATGTGATGCTGCAAAGGTTCATACACACAGCCGGGATATGTACAGAAGTCAGCAAGAGGCAGCAATGCGTGAAGCTCATTATAAATGGTATCAGCCTCCGGCGTGGTCTGCATCAGAAAATCCTCACCGGAGTCCCTTAATGCGTATACACCGTATCCTATCCTGACAAGATTGCCATTAGATGACAATCTGCTCAAGTGCTGTCTGGCTGTCGTTAATTTCATGCCATATTCAGATGTTATATCCTTGGCTGTTACCGAGCCATGATATTTTGCGTAATCAAGTATGCAGTTGATTCCTGTCATAAGCCCTCCTATTGTTATTTCAGTGCAAAGGTAATATAAATATGGCAATAAAACGAATTTATTGCCATATTTATATAAAATATTAACAAATATGAGTGCATATGAATGACAGAGAAAATAGAAATTACCTCTCCAAATTATCGGTTTAAATCTTATTTAGAGTATGATTATATCTTTGTATAATAATTATAGTTAAGCGGTCATATTTTATACTCTGATTATTTCTCTCCCTACTTTTTTAGACGTTACTTTGCAGCCAATTAAAATTCAAAACCGCAAAGTAAAATGACACCTTACGCAATTTTCGTCATAGTCCTAACGATAGCCTACATTATCTATTACGGCTATAATATCAGCAAAGACCTGTACGGTAAAAGGAATGAAAATCAGGATACTGAAGAGGTGTTCGATATTGAATCCATGTCCGATGAAGTTGTCGCCACTTCCGTCAGGGAAGTTGACGGCGGCTTTTCTTTTGGAGATACCATAAGTGATACATCTGAAATTGTATCTCCTGCACCTGAGTCCAGATCGGACAAGTATGATGAGATGAAAAGGCAGTTGGAAGATGCGGATGTCCAGAGCGAGGGCGGATTGTCTGAACCCGACATGATTGACTGGATGGTACAGAACCGACAGAACCCAACCGATATGTTCCGTTCAGGAAAAATAACCGAGACTCGTGAGACAATCTGATTCGATACGCATACAGCTTGCCATCCTCGGCATGGGATGTTGCCAGGCGGCAATGGCCAAATGCGGCGGTGTGGATTACAGCTGGGGCGCGGACGGTCTTGCCAAGGCGCACGACTTCGTGATCACCATGCTTCTCTATGTCGTCTATCTCTCATACGCCATTGCCGGAATTGTCGCTGTGATAGCAAGCCTGCAGATATACATCAAGATGAATGTCGGTGAGGAAGGTATAAAGAAAGAGATAATCATGGTAGTCGGAGCCATCCTGTTCATCATCAGTGCATCTAACATTTGAAAAGGGACC
>LUJO01000056.1 GCA_001689405.1 Candidatus Homeothermus arabinoxylanisolvens
GTGTATCTTCTCACGCTCTGCGGCTGTCATCTTCGTGGTGACGGTGCAAGAGCGCACAGCCTCCGGCGGCAGTTTCTTTCGCTTCGTATTGCCAATATTTGCTTTATCGGTATCCTTATTATTCATATAATCGGAAATGTTCAATGGACTTATAAAATCGAATTGTCGGGTGCGAGCCTGCGAGCGGCCATGACCCTGACCGCAGGGAGGGGCGAGGCGTTTTGGTGCAACCGGGCGGAGCCGGGTGTAACACCAAAACATATCTCGCAACACTTCTCAAAAGACCTGCCTTCACGCCATAGTTCCCTGCTTGCAGCCGCACATCGGATTTCATTGCTCACCCTGCGAGGAAACCGTTAGTTATAGGTTATCCGTCGTGGTTCTTCCAGCCCGTTATGCAGGTGAAAGAGAGTGCCGAGGCTATACGGGAATTGTATATGCTTACAAGCCCGGCGGCTTCCATCCTCGACAGGAGATTGTGCATTTTCTTCCGTCCGAGGTTCCAGTTGTCAGCGAGGCCAATTTCCGAGAATTGTGCCTGACCGGGGTTCAGGTTGAGCGGTCTGCGGAAAGTGCCGTCATATCCGGGAGCTATACGCATCTCTTTCAGCAGTCCGCTGAACATCGCCATGTGACTGATTGCTTTGCCGTCGTTGTCGGTGGTCGTTCCCGACAGCCATTCAACGGCTTCAACTGTAAGCCGGATGTTTACCGATGAAAAGGGATATATGTCTTGTTGTTCCATGTTCCTTGTTTTCTGAGAGATGGATTATTGGCGAAATGCCAAAGATTGGATTTTTACAATAGAAAATTTGTGCATGATAATTTGTCGGTCGTTCTCCTTGCCCCCTTTGCTCGTCAGTCAATATTCCTATGGTATTCAATTCATATAGGATTGCGTTTCCAAATATCCTTCAAATATCGGTTCCGACAATTTTCTAATTGAGGATTGGGGAACAACGAAAACGGAGGGAAAAGAGGGCTGACAATGATTCTCTATTTCGGCATCGGCGCGTTTGACGGCGCGTTTCCTGCATTTGCACCACCCGGAATCTGCAATTTCGGAAGGCTGTTCAACACCGTCTGTATGTCCTGCCTATCGGAAGATACGGTGAGAAGTGCGGTGGTGATGTCTATTATCTCTTCCTTGCCTACATATTGCGATACCGATTTCATCAGTCCGAGTGCCCGTTTCTGCCGGTGTGCGCGGATGCCGTCCATGCCTCCGGTTTCCTTGTCGCATCCGAAGTTGAGATAGCGGTTGAGCGCGGAGCGGTCATACTGCGGCATGGTCTCCAACGTGCTTTTCCCTGCCGCGATCAAGAGCATGGAGCGGAGCGCGTCTGCTTCATACGGGGTACATTCACCAAGAAACTCCATGATGATTTGAGCTTTCTTCTGATTCCCGGATTTTGACTCTTTGGATTTGGTCTCCGATGATTTGTCGGGCATTCCTCCCGGTGTGGTTGTTATGTCAGTCGGCATAGTCTTTAATGATTGGATTTGTGAGTGGTTAAATAGGTTTCTTGTTCGCGAGATAGCGGGCGGCTTCGGCGTCTATCTCGTCCTGCGAGGATATGCGCACGCTCTTGAGGTATGCGTCGAGGTCGTCGGGGTCGAAGAAGCATATCTTGCCGCTCGGCTTGTACATCGGTATCACACGCCGCATCATCATCTTGCGGAAGTACGACAGGGAGAAGCCGAGATAGTCGGCGGCCTCCTGAGAGTTGAGTAGTTTTCGTTTTGTCTGCATCGGTTCTTTAATTTATAAGTTCGTATTCTTTGATTATGGAACATGCTGATTGATAGGCTTGTCAGCCTTTGGGTTCCGATGCAAAATTACAGCCGTTCCCGTGGGGTGCAATGTGGTGTCCGTGGGGAAAGGTTAAAAATGGCAAACGCACTATGCGCTGGATTTCAGCCGCATAGTGCGTTTGTAAGATGTCTTTATATGCTGTAAATGGGGAACGGCAGGGATATTACGGGGTTCCTCGCCTTGAACGCCATTCATCTATGGCTCCGTCGATGGATTTGCGGTAGTTTTTGTTGTCCTCGGTGGCATGGTCGGCGCAGATGTCGGAGCGGTGCTTGTTGTAATATGACCCGGCGATGCCGCAGCGTTGCAGGAACAACCGCGCCCATGTCTCCGCCTCCTTGCGCGGGCTGATGTTCCTCGCCACTGCAAAGACCATGTAGCAGACCCGCAGCTTCTCTTTCGGCAACACGGCAATGGATTTTGCCTCTTCCCTCACGTTGAGGAAATTTGCAAAATCGAGCGGTGTGCAGTTCTCAAACTGGCTGTCATTGCATACATCGTGTATCGCCATGCACAGCCCCAGTTCTACCACATCACGCCATTTGGCTGTTTCAAGCAGTCGGCTTCCGCTCATCGGCCTTCCCCTTTCTCCATGCGGTCAAGATCGGTCATGATACTTCCGGCTATGCCGTTCAGTTTCGTGGCAAGCGCATACAGGTGTGAGGCTTTGAGGGAGAACACATCCCCGGCGCGTCGGCTCTCACGCTCGTATTCCTCATATATCCTCCTTACATCGGTCTGCCGCCTGTCATGTTCCGCCTTTGCCGCCTCGCACTCCTTCTCAGCCTCGGCATACTCCTTTGAGCCGAGAGGGAGATAGTCAAGGCGGTGGTTCAGCCCGCAGTACCGTTTCCAGTAAGGGTTAAGCCCGTCGGAAGCCTCTTGAAATATGGCATGGTGACGCCGTGAGTGCGCGTTGGCAATCCCCCGGAAATCAATGCCGTCAAGCCGACCTATATTATTAAGGAGTGTCGCTGTCTCGGCTTCGAGGGATAGTGCAATTTCTTTCAACTGTTCCGGATTCTCCCCGGCCATCGCCTCCGCATCGGCTATAAGCGCGTTGGTGTCCTGAAAGTCATAATAGAACCTTGCAAGCGCAAACGCCTGTTCAAAAGGCATCGTGTCGCCATGATAAGCGCCCACTATCCCGTTGATCTCTTCGAGCCGGGCCAATATATGTGTAATCATTCCAATCATGAGTTAAAAAGGTCATCCATTGTAACCTCGCTATGCACTATACTCTTGTTCTTGCCGTTGGCGACACCGTATGTTGTTATAAAGGTATGTACCAACGATTTTTTATTCTTGGTATGATACTGGAACAGGCTCATCCGTTGGCGCAGTTTCTTTTCGTATTCCTGCGAAATGATGTATTCCCCGACGGAAAATTTTATTTCGCATAAATGGATGATGCGGTCGGCACGCTCTATTATCATATCAATCTGCGCCCCGGGAGTCTGCTCCTGCTGGTTTGGCTTGACATGCCAGTTGGAGGTCTCCGTTGATATGGCTGTCAGCCCGAGAGCCTGCTTTATCTGTCTGTGGTGACGGAGGCATACCGTCTCGAATGATGTCCCCATCCATGAAAGTACACCGGGAGAATCGAAATTCTTGCTCCACCAGTGTTCCTCATGCCTGTTGTCAGGCTCGATGAACTTATAATAGAAAAGAGTATAGAAATCGGTGAGGCGAAACACCTCCTCCCGTTTCTTGTTGCCATATTGCGACCACCTCTCGATGAAATCACACCTTTCGAGATTTTTTATTATGCGGCTGAGCTGGCTGCCTTCTGTCTTTATGGCTTTTGACAGGTCACTGTATGTCATGCCGTATTTATAACCGCTCAGTGTCCTGACAACATCAATATACTTGTCAGCATACTGGAACAGTGCTGTGTATAGTTCGTCAAACTCCAGCCTTAGTTTGCCGTCAGGTTTGAAAAACAATTCATCAATATTTTGTGCAAGGCTCAGTTCTGGATTGAGAATGCTGTAATAAAACGGCACACCTCCCAAAATCATATATGACTGTAAGATTTGATACCTGTCCCATGAGATTCCTTCGGACTCAAGATACTTTTCAGTCTCACCAAGTGTGAATGGAAGTATGTGTAACTGGCTGGTAATCCTTGCGTGCAGACCTCCTTTGTTACCTATGAGCTTATCCCGCATCCAAGAGGTCGCGGAGCCTGTCGCAATCAGCATGATGTCGCCCCTGCTCATTGCCCATCCATTCCAGAATCCTTCGAGAGCGGCTACGAAATTGGAGTTTATCCTGTCCATCCACGGCATTTCGTCTATGAATATAACCTTTTTTCTATCTTTCGGCAAAGATTCAAGATATTCCTCTAATGCGTCAAACGCCTCAAACCATGTGGATAATTTGTATTTAGTACCACCAGAAAATTTCGTCAGAGCCTTTCCGAACCTGCGTAACTGCTCTTTTGTCGGTATTCTGCGATAACCGACATACCAGAAATCAAACGTCTGATTGAAATGCTGTTCTATCAGGAAAGTCTTGCCAATACGTCTCCGGCCATATACTATGACAAGCTCTGAACGGTCAGACTTAAGACATCGGTCAATCTCTCTTCGTTCGGCTCCACGGCCTATCAGTTTCTCCATTCGCTTCATTATTGTTTTATGACGCAAATTTACTCTTAATATCTCTGCCAACCAAATTATAGCAATAGTTTGTTCACTTTATCTCCGATTTTTTATGATATAAAGGGAGGCTATTGGTTGATTTATGAAGCTTACGCATATGAAATATGAAGTATCGGTATGTTTTTCGGCTCAATTCCAAAAGAAAGCCTAATTTATCAATTATTGTAACTACGCAGCTATCAAAATATATTTAAACATCTGATTATCAAAAGATATAACTTTGATATTATACTGCATTTTAATAAGAATCGGAGATTTTTATTGAAATTACCCCTATGCAATAAACGAATAATTAGTAATTTCGTATAGCTGAGTCGTTGCCAATTATTG
>LUJO01000057.1 GCA_001689405.1 Candidatus Homeothermus arabinoxylanisolvens
GACGAAACCGTTCAGAATTTAAAATAAAACATTAACTTTGCGATATGGCACAATTTAGAATAAATTATCTTGGCTGCGGTTCGGCTACCCCTACATTAAGGCATTTGCCGAGTTGTCAGGTCGTGGATTTCCGCGACAATCTGTTTATGGTCGACTGCGGCGAGTGCGCACAGTTGTCCGTCAGGCGTCAGCGGCTGAAGTTTACCCGTTTGAACCATATCTTTATCTCGCACCTTCACGGCGACCACTGTCTCGGGCTTCCGGGGCTTATATCGACGCTGGCACTTACAGGCAAGGACGGGGGTGAGATAGTCATACATACATTCAAGGAGGGCAAGGAGATATTTCAGCGCATGCTCGGCTTTTTCTGCAGGGAGATGCCGTTTGACATAAGGTATGAGCTAATAGATCCTAAAGCTACTTCGGTGCTTCTTGACAACGATGCGCTTACCGTGACCTCTTTTCCGCTATATCACAGAGTGCCGTGCTGCGGGTTTATGTTTGCCGAAAAGCCCAAGCTGCGCCATCTGCGCGGCGATATGGTGCGTTTTCACAATGTGCCTGTAAAGGAATATCGTGCTATCAAGGAGGGGCACCCTTATGTGACCCCCGACGGCCGCACCATAGCCAATGAACTGCTTACTACTCCGGCCGATCCGTCGGTAAGCTATGCGTACTGCTCTGACACGGTCTACGACGAGCGGGTGGCAAAATCGGTGGAAGGCGTGCATACTCTCTATCATGAGGCTACATATACCTCGGAGTATGCCGACAAGGCACATAGCCGCGGTCACTCCACCGCTGCCGAGGCCGCACGCATAGCCCGGCTTGCGGGTGCCCGTCAGCTTGTGCTCGGCCACTTCTCGAAACGTTATGATGACGAGACGCTGCATCTTGAGGAGGCGCGAGCCATATTTCCCGATACTGTTATAGCCTCTGAAGGTATGAAACTGGATTTATTATGAACTTTAACGATGATGACCGCCGGTTTATGGAGCTTGCTCTCATAGAGGCGCGTATGGCGTTTGACATGGATGAGGTGCCGGTAGGCGCCGTTGTGGTAAACAAAGGCCGTGTTATAGGGCGCGGACATAATCTGACCGAGACGCTCAACGACGTTACCGCCCACGCCGAGATGCAGGCCATAACCGCAGCAGCCAATACTCTCGGGGGCAAGTATCTGCCCGATAGTACTTTATACGTAACCGTAGAACCGTGTGTCATGTGTGCCGGCGCTATCGGGTGGAGCCAGATACGGCGCATAGTGGTAGGAGCGTCTGATCCGAAGCGGGGCTATTCTACGGTTATGTCGAAGCCTCCGTTTCATCCCAAGGCTGTGGTTGTCACCGGCGTGTTGGCCGATGAATGTGCTTCGCTGATGCGCGATTTTTTTGCCCGAAAGCGTTAAAAACAGAATGAAAATACACCGGATTTTATAATTTTGCATAAGGAAAGTTACTATTATTTTTTTTCTGATGACAGATATTGAACAATTACCATATGACGAGAGCGCGCGTGCTTTGTCGGCGGCTCTCGAAGAGCGTATTGTCGTGCTTGACGGCGCCATGGGCACCATGATACAGCGTCACGGCCTTTCCGAAGAGGAGTTCCGCGGCGAGCGCTTCGCATCGTGGAAGTGCCGCCTGAAAGGATGCAATGACCTGCTGGCTATTACCCGTCCCGAACTGATTGAGTCGATACACAGAGAGTATCTTGACGCCGGGGCGAGGATAATAGAGACCGACTCGTTTAATGCCAACGCGGTGTCGCTTTCCGACTATGGACTGTCGGATTATGCCGATGAGATCAACCGCCGCGCGGCTGCGGTGGCCCGCAAGGCGGCCGACCGCTGGATGTCGGATAACGGAGCCGACCGCTGCTGGGTGGCCGGCAGCGTTGGGCCTACGAGCAAGTCGCTTACCATGTCGCAGGGTCTTGCGGATGGCCGCAGTGATGCGGTGACTTGGGATGAGCTTGCCGATGCTTATTTCGTACAATGCAGGGCCTTGGTAGAAGGTGGTGTCGACTTGCTGCTTATGGAGACCTCTTATGACGGACTGAACGCCAAGGCCGCGCTGTGGAGCGCACGAAGGGCCATGGAAGCGTCAGGACGCCGTGTGCCGGTCATCGTGTCGATGACTCTTACGGAGTCGGGACGCACTCTTGCCGGTCAGACTCCGGAGGCTTTCGTAGCCACCGTGTCGCATGCCGAACCGCTTGCCGTGGGGCTCAACTGCAGTTTCGGCGCCGACAGCATGGGCCGGTATGTCGAGGCGCTCGCATCCGTACCTTATGCGGTGATTGTATATCCGAATGCCGGATTGCCCAATGAAATGGGCGAGTATGACCAGACGCCCTCCGATATGGCGGGGATGATAGAGCCTATGCTGGCCGGAGGCCTTGTAAATATAATAGGCGGATGCTGCGGTACCACTCCGGCCCACATAGCTGTTATTGCCGAAGCCGCATCGCGTCACAGACCGCGCAAGTTGCCCCGGCGGGAGCATGAGATGCAGCTCGCAGGTCTTGAACTCCTTACGGTGACACCGTCGCGTAATTTCGTAAACGTTGGCGAGCGGTGCAACGTAGCCGGAAGCCGTAAATTTCTGCGGCTGATAAAAGAACACAACATAGACGAGGCAGTCGACATAGCCCGACGCCAAGTCGAGGACGGCGCCGGCATAATTGACGTGAACATGGACGATGCTATGCTTGACGCGCCGTCGGAGATGGCGCGGTTTATAAGCCGGATTGGTGTCGAGCCCGATGTGGCGAAGGCGCCGGTGATGATAGACTCTTCGGACTGGAACACTATAACTGCGGCGTTGAAGTGTGTTCAGGGACGTCCTGTCGTCAACTCCATAAGCCTTAAAGAGGGTGAGGCCGCATTCCTGCAAAAAGCGCGTCATATAAAAGAGATGGGCGCGGCTGTAGTGGTCATGGCCTTTGACGAGGCGGGACAGGCCGATACGTTTCAGCGGCGTGTCGAGGTATGTGACCGCGCATACCGTCTGCTTACGGAAGTTATCGGCTTCGACGGATGCGATATAGTGTTTGACCCCAATGTGCTTGCGGTAGCCACGGGCATCGAGGCCCATAACTCTTATGCAGCGGATTTTCTTGACAGTGTGGCGTGGATAAAGAGTCATCTTCCCGGAGCCAAGGTGAGCGGCGGCGTCAGCAATCTGTCGTTCTCATTCCGAGGCAATAATTATGTGCGTGAGGCCATGCACTCGCTGATGCTGTATCATGCCATAGGGCGGGGAATGGATATGGCTATCGTCAATCCGGCCGCTATCATGAATGTAGAGGATATAGACCCCGCTTTACGCAAGGCTATCGACGATGTGCTGTTAAATACCGATGCCGGAGCCACCGACCGCCTGATAGCCGAAGCCGGGAAACTGAAGGACGAGAAGGTTTCCGGCAATAAGGCCGCGCCTGCTGCTGACGAGAGTGTGGATGCTGCCGTGAGGATAGAGCGTATGCTTGTAGCCGGTATTTATGACGGCATGGAGCGTTGTCTTGAGGAGGCAATGAAAGAGTGCGGCTCGGCTGTCGGAGTTATCGACGGTCCGCTCATGGCCGGTATGAACAGGGTAGGCGAACTGTTTGGCAAGGGAAAACTGTTTCTCCCGCAGGTGGTGAAGAGTGCCCGTACCATGAAGCAGGCCGTGACATGGCTTACACCGTACATAGAAGAGGAGAAGACCCGTTCGGGAGCTTCGTCGGGGCGTATGGTCATAGCCACTGTAAAGGGCGATGTGCACGACATAGGCAAGAATATAGTAAGTGTGATAATGAACTGCAACGGGGTCGAAATGATCGACATGGGTGTCATGGTGCCCGGTGAGGATATAGTGGCGCGTGCCGTCGAGGAGAAGGCCGACTTCGTGGGCCTGAGCGGGCTTATCACTCCGTCGCTTGACGAGATGTGTCACGTGGCCCGTCTTATGGAAGCGCGCGGGCTCGACATACCGCTGCTTGTAGGGGGCGCCACGGCGTCGGCCCTTCATACCGCGGTCAAGATAGCGCCTTGTTACAGCGGCCCGGTGATATATACACGTGATGCCGCCATGATGCCGTCGGTGGCCCAGCGTCTTCTCAACCCGCTTACTCGTGACGCCATGATAGAGGAGGTGCGTTCCGAGCAGTTGCGTCTGCGTGAGGAGTATGCAGGCCATAGCCGGCTGTTGTCGCTTGACGAAGCTCGTCGTCGCAAGCCCGAGCCTGATTATCCGTGTTACCGTCCGGCCATGCCGGGTGTACATGAATTGACGTTCGGCATCGGCGAGGTGCGCCGTTTCATAAACTGGCGTCCGTTTCTGTCGGCATGGAAGCTCGACGCCTCCTATGCATCGGTTATGGATATCGAGGGCTGCGATCATTGCCGTGCGCAATGGCTCGCGTCGGTACCGACCGATAAGGTTAACAAGGCCGCCGAGGCCATGCAATTGCTGAAAGAGGCCGGGCGTATGCTTGATGAGCTGGAGCGTGACGGTGTCAAGCTGTCGGCCAAAGTCGTATTGTTGCCGGCGGGTTCATATGACGACACGATATTTATGGAGTACAACGGCGAGAGAATCGAGCTGCCGGTTTTGAGACAGCAGCGTCCCGGACCCGAAGGCGATTGTGTGGCGTTGTCAGATTACATATGCCCTGTAGGAAAGGACGGGGAGCTGAAAGACTTTGCAGGCGTGTTTGCCGTTACTTCCGGACCGGTGCCTGCCGACCGTATAAAGCGTTATCGCGAGGAAGGCGACGACTACGAGGCCATACTTATGCAGACTGTGGCCGACCGTCTTGTCGAGGCCGCTACCGAACTCATGCACCTTGTCGTGCGCAGAAAGCTTTGGGGGTATGCCGTTGATGAGGATGACAACGACGGCAACAGACTGCGCCAATATTATAAAGGCATACGTCCGGCTATCGGCTATCCGTCATTGCCCGATCAGTCGCTTATATTTGTCACGGACCGCATAATAGATTATGCCGGGATGGGTATAACCGTTACTGAAAACGGAGCCATGTCGCCCGCGGCTTCCACGACCGGCCTTATACTGTCGCATCCTGACAGCCGCTATTTTGTGACGGGTGACATAGACCTGCGACAGCGCGACGACTACAGGAGGCGCCGCGGCATGTCGGAGGATGATATGGCGAAGTTTCTTCCGCGTGGGTGAACCGGTCAGGGTTGAGGCAGTCTTGTGGCCTCCAGTATAGGCAGGTTGGTCTCGGTGGGCACGTAGATGACGGTTTTGTTGTTGAGGTCGCTCTGCTGTCGTACCCAAAGATACTGTATGTACGTGGGAGTAAGACTGCCGTTCTCGATGCGTATGGCTTCGGCTGCGCCTCGTGCACGCTCTATTTCGGCCTGTGCGTTTAGCTTTTCGGCCTCAAGATTGGCTTTAGCCTCTTCGATTTTTATTTTACGGTTTTGTTCGGCCTTGGCAAATTCGGCTCGTCCCGACATCTCCTGTTGCCATACGTTGTAGTAAGGGATGGCTATGAATGCGCCGAGAAGAAGTACAATGCCGAGCAGCACGCACAGTGCTGTGGTAAGATAAATTTTTGAATTGGGTTTCATTGCGTTATGATATTGGTTGGTTTTTATTGTCGTTTTGTCGACGCGCTTTTACGCAGGCGTCGGTAAGCGTTGGCCATGCGGGTGTCGTAACGGCGTTTTTTGTATGAGGCTCCGTTGTATCGCCGGGCGAAGCCTGCCCAGTCTTTTTTGCGTAGGAAACGGTCCATGCCTCCGTTTATTACGAAGTTGACAAACAGGTCGAGCTGGTCGTGCTCGGACCGGGACATGCGCATGACGAAATCCTCGCGTGACGAGGCGCCGCACTTCTTCCAGTTGAAGCCTCCTATCTGAAACATGCCCCAGAACGTGCCGTCGATAGCGGCTGTGGAGTCAATGGACATGGCCCCGGAGAGCCGGGCGTGTTGTGCCGTCTGACGTGAGCCGTAGCGGCGTATGTCGGGACGGGCAAACACCTCACGGTGGCTTTTGTGGTATTTTGACAGTTTTATGCCTCTTCTTGCCGCCGCTCTTTTGAACATGGCGAGGTCAAAGTTGACCAGCGGCATGCCGGGAGCATGAAAGCCGTTGTGGTTTCGTCCGGCCTCAATCTCCACTACCGCTTTTATGACGGCTGTCTCGACGCCGAGTCTTTCCGCGGCTTTGCTGTAGTCCTCCTCCGATAGCCGCAGTACGGGGCCGTCGGTGTGTCGCGCCGTCGTTTCACAATCTATGGCGGTCAAACTGTCGGGCATGACTGACACCGCCGAGGTGTCGGGGTCGGCCTGTAGCGATAGCGCCGATATGGCGGCGAGGCAGAGTATGAGGTGGGACATGGCCTGCATGTATAAGCATAAAAAATCGCCACAGCCTGCGGCTTCTGACAGCCGGGGCTGTGGCGATATATCAACTTGTTACTTGCCGAGTTCGGCTACCTTTTTCAATATAAGTGTGAGCTGGTTCCAGAACTTCTCTACTGCGGGTATGTGCATCTTCTCTGACGGAGAGTGTACTCCTCGCAGTGTGGGACCGAACGATACCATGTCGAGGTGAGGATACTTGGTGAGGAAAAGACCGCACTCAAGACCTGCATGGATGGCCTTTATGGCCGGTTTGACACCGTACAGTTCCTCGTAAGCGTCGCTTGCGATCTTCATGATGGGCGAGTTCATGTTGGGAGTCCATCCGGGATATCCGTCGCCGTGAGTGACTTTCGCGCCGGCAAGAAGGAATACGGCCTCTACCTGACGGGCTATGTCCCATTTGCGTGACTCTACGGAACTGCGCTGGCTTGTGGTGACAAGTATGGTGGAGTCGGGCTGCATCTTGACAGCGGCAAGGTTGGTCGAGGTCTCAACGAGTCCTTCGAGGTCATGGCTCATGGATATCACGCCATGAGGACATGCGTAGAGTGCGCGTATAAGATTGAGGCTCGTGGTGCTGTCGATGGCGTACTGGGGTTTGTCGACACTCTCGATGGTAATCTTCATGTTGGGGTCGGTGACCTTGTACTCGTTTTCAACGGCAGCCACAAATTCGTTGAAAGCCACGATGACTTTCTCTTTCTTGGATGACGGTACGCCAAATACGGCATGCGCCGCACGCGGTATGGCGTTGCGCAGATTGCCGCCGCTGATTTCGGCGAGGGTAACCGTCTCGTCGGTCGTAAGTCTGAACAGGAAGCGTGCGAGCAGCTTGTTGGAGTTGGCGCGTCCTTCGTGTATGTCGCCGCCGGAGTGTCCTCCGCTGAGGTTTGACAGGTCGATGTGGAACCAGTGGTTGTCGGCGGGGGCCATTTCGCGCTTGTACTCGAACGTTACGGTCGTGTCTACACCGCCGGCACATCCTATAAATACCTCTCCGTCATCCTCGGAGTCGAGGTTGAGGAGTATCGTGCCGTTCATCATGTCGGCGCCGAGATTGTTAGCTCCTGTCATGCCGGTCTCTTCATCGACGGTGAACAGGGCCTCCACCGGACCGTGCCGGAGCGAGTCGTCGGCCATCACCGCGAGCGAAGCGGCCATGCCTATGCCGTTGTCGGCTCCGAGAGTGGTGCCGTCGGCATGTACCCAGTCGCCGTCTATAATAGTGGTTATGGGGTTGTTCTCGAAGTCGAAGTTCTTGTCGTTGGATTCACATACCATGTCCATGTGACCCTGAAGAATCACGGTGGGCGCGTTTTCGTATCCCGGGGTGGCGGGTTTGCTCATGACTACGTTGCCAACGGCGTCGGTCTTTACGGCGATATTATGCTTGCTTGCGAAATCGAGAAGAAATTCGCGTATCTTTTCCTCCTTTTTCGAGGGACGGGGGACTTTGGTTATCTGGTCAAATATCGACCAGATGAGAGTCGGTTTCAGATCCTTGATTGTCATAATTAAAAAATGTACTTATTGTGTAAGATTATGTTTTAAATCACGGTCGGAATGTGTATAAAATTGTTAAATAATTCACATTTCGCACCCTAAGTTACAAAATAAAATTTAGATATTACCAAAATTTATTTTCCTTTCTTATATTTGCACCGTAAAAACGTAAAGGCATAGTGAAACTCGTAGTCCTGTCAATAATATTGCTTGCTCTTGCAATGGTGCTTTTGGGAGTCAAAGTATTTTTTGTCAAAGGCGGACGGTTTCCGTCCGGGCATGCCCACGACATCCCGGCTTTACGTGACAAAAAGGAACAATAAACTAAAAATTACATTAACATATTACAATGAAGAAACTCGCACTTTGTGCCAAGTCACTTATGCTCATGTTGGCTGTAGTAGCCATGTCCTGCTCCAACAACGCCCCCGCCGACAAACAGAACTCAGCATCGGCATCTTCTGAAAAAACAGGTTCTTTAAACATACGTTATATTGACGCCGACTCTATCGCGGCTCATTATAATCTTGCCAAGGACTTCAGCGAGGCTCAGTTGCGTTCGATAAGCAAAATAGACAACGCCCAGCGTACACGCGGAGCCGAGTTGCAGAAACTTGCCAACTCCATTCAGCAGAAAGTGAACAGCAACGGCTACCTCTCGCAGGCAAGCTATGAGGAAGACATGAAAAACCTTAACAAGAAGCAGGCCGATGCCGAAAACTACCTTGCAAGCCTACAGCGCGAGGCCCAGCAGGAGATGCTTCAGCAGCAGATGCAACTCAGCGACTCTATCGCGGCCTTTATAAAGGACTATAACGCCAAGATGCACTACGACATGATACTCTACAAGGCCGCCGGCGTATATTTCAACCCCGAACTTGACATAACTGACGAAGTCATCAAGGGCCTTAACGCACGCTACAATAAAGTGAGCGAAAAATAATAACCGCACGATGCCGCATAATACAAGGACACACCTATACCGGTGTGTCCTTGCGTGCATTTACGGGTAAACTTAACGTCGTCTCGCGGCGTTTAAATAAAAAACGAGATAAAAGAGCGGGTTAATGCCGCTTTTTGACTATTTTCGCGTAACGGTTTATTTATTGAGAATATAATGGAGACTATTAAGGTAAAAATAATAAACAGGTCGGGCAACGAGTTGCCCGCTTACGAGACGCCTTCGTCGGCGGGTATGGATGTCAGGGCGTTTCTTAAAGAGCCCGTTACCTTGAAGCCGCTTCAGCGTGCGCTTATACCGACCGGATTGTACATACAGTTGCCCCACGGCTACGAGTGTCAGATACGCCCGCGTTCGGGGCTTGCTCTTAAACACGGCATATCGCTCGTCAACACTCCCGGCACTGTCGATTCCGACTATCGCGGCGAGATAGGCGTTATCGTGATAAATCTGAGCGACGAGCCTTTTGTCATCAATAACGGAGAACGCATATGCCAGATGGTCATAAAAGAATATACACGTGTCGACTGGGAACCCGTGGAGCGCCTTGACGAGACAAAACGTGGCGACGGAGCGTTCGGCCATACCGGTGTTAATTGACTTTATTCTCTTGCTATATGACTTCAAAACTGCGAAACATATTGATATGGCCGGCTGCGCTGATGATACTCTTTTCGGTACTTTCGGGCACCGCCAAGAATGTATCGTTCAATCCCGATGCCGACGGGCTGAAGGCCGACTATCTGTTTATGGAGGCTCTGCGCCACCATGAAAAGGATAATGACGACGCCTATTATGATTTGCTTCGCAGAGCTTATGAACTTGATCCGTCAAATACCGACGTGGCATTTTATCTCGGCTACTACAGCGTAATGATAGCCCGCGAGGACTCTGTTACCTTTCAGCGCGGCTACGATATGATGAAAAGCCACTTTGACAGCAACCCCGAGGATTTTTACTGTAATTTCGTATACGGCTCGATCAATGACCAGCTCGGACGCCGCGACGAGGCTCTGCGGGTGTGGTCGGTGATGGACAGCGTATTTCCCACGAAACCCGATGTAGCCTATAAACTGGCCGAGGCGCTTGTAGCCTCGCAGGACTCGTCAAATGTGGCCAAGTCAATCGACGTATACCGGCGCATAGAGAAGGCGCAGGGTAAAAACATACCTATATCGACGAGAAAAATCAGGGCTTATTTCGTGTCGCAGGACACGGCATCGATATTCAACGAGGTGAATGAGCTTCTGGAGGCTTCGCCGCGCAGCCCGGAAAACAATGTGTTTGCAGGTGACATATATGCCATGTTTTCGGAGCGTGACTCGGCGCTTAAATATTATAACCGTGCCTGCGAGATTGACCCGACTTCGGGACTTGCCTACTATTCGCGTGCCAATTTCTACAAGTCGATAGACGACAGCGTGAGCTATGACCGTGAAGTGTTTCAGGCGCTGAAGCAGGAGAGTCTTGAGCTTGACACCAAACTTGAGCTTCTTACGGGCTATATACGCGCTCTATACGAGGATCCGGCGCAGCAGCCGCGTATTCAGGAACTCTTTGCCACTCTTCTTGAGCAACATCCTCACGAGGTGGCCATACATGACCTTTACTGCTCTTATCTGATAGCCGTGCAGGACTATGAACAGGCCGCGGAGCAGATGGGCTATGCCGTGGACATCGATCCGGCATCGGAGGACCGCTGGCGTACACTCATGAGCCTTGACATACAGAACAATGACTTTCAGAAAGCGGTGAAAGAGGGCGAGCGTGCCGTACATTATCATCCGCAAAGTCCGCTTATAAATCTCGTGCTCGGGTCGGCCTACACGCAACTCAAGGAGTATGACAAAGGACTGGCGGCATTGAACAGATCGCTGGAGTATACCGACTCGGCCGACTACGAGGCGGTGTCGCAGGTACTGTCGTCGATAGGCGATGCATATTATGCCAAAGGCGATGCCGACTCCGCCTTTGTATACTATGACAGGGCCATAGCCACCAATCCGTCCAATCTGCTGGCTCTCAACAATTGCGCTTACTATCTGGCCGAAGCCGGCAAGGATCTTGATAAAGCGGAGCGCATGAGTGCCGTGACCATAAAGGAGGATCCGGATAACGCCACCTCGCTTGACACCTACGCATGGATAATGTTCAAGAAAAACAACTATGTCGAGGCTATGGTGTATATCGACAAGGCTATCGAAAATTCACCGGAGCCGTCAGAAGAGCTGTTTCATCACGCCGGCGACATATATTTCATGAACAAAGAGTATGACGAAGCTATAGACTTCTGGAAAAAGGCCCTTGCCCTTGACCCCGAAAACGAGCTTCTGAAGAAGAAAGTTAAGCATAAGGCATATTTTTACGAATAACCGACTGTCAGCTAACTAAATTATCAATGAAAAAATCATCACAGTTAATACTTATAGCTATATTGCTGACAGCGGTTGCGGCCGGGTGCCGCTCCTCGCGCGAGGCATCGCGTACCGAAGTGTCGGCTCAGCTTCCCGAGGGCGCCTCATTGCGTCAGCACTACGAACACATGGTGAAGTCGTACGGTGATTGGACCGATGTCAGTGTGCCGGTGAGCATAGCCATATCGTCGCCGCAGAATGTGTCGGTGTCGGGTCGTGTCAGTATGATACGCGGCAAGTTGATTGACATAAGTATGCGCATGTTCGGCTTTGAAGTGGGGCGTATATACATAACCCCCGACTCCATGTTTATGAAGATGAAGCCCGGCAAGACCTATATGGCCGAGCCGTACTCGATTGTATCCTCCCATGTGTCTCTGTCGATAGAGAACGTTCAGGATATGCTTATAGGGCGTATGTTTATGCTGGGCGACAACAGACCGGGCGGAGCCGGCTACGGCAGTTTTGACATCGAGCCGTCAGGCGCAGAGTCGGATGAATGGCTCGCCATACCGAAAAAACAGCCTTCAAAGGCCCGCTACGGTTTTGTGGCAGGCTATGATGACATAGTGAGGACGCTCATGATAACCGTCACCGGCACTGACGTGGTGTGTACGGCTAAGTACGGCGATTGCGGATACTGGGCTCCGGTAGGCGAACTCGCTTCTGCGGTCGACGTCAACGTCACCGGAAAGAACAGGGTGAGAGTTGCGCTTCAATGGAAGTGGGCGAGTGCCAAGTGGAATGAAGGGATCGACTCCCGGTGGAGCTGTCCGTCGGGCTATCGGCGCGTGAAAGTGGCCGATATGTTGAAA
The DNA here is from genome assembly GCA_001689405.1 of Candidatus Homeothermus arabinoxylanisolvens. Lineage (GTDB taxonomy): Bacteria > Bacteroidota > Bacteroidia > Bacteroidales > Muribaculaceae > Muribaculum > Muribaculum arabinoxylanisolvens. The sequence goes on from LUJO01000057.1 coordinate 12,081, forward strand.
AAGGGTATTTCGGAGTAAAGAGCAAGTGGGAAAAGGTATGTTGAGGCATTTGTTGATAATCATGCTTGCATTGCTGCTCGCGAGCGGCGACGCTTCGGCAGCGCGTAAGAAACAGCACAATCTGAGCAGTGTGAAAAAAGAGCAGAAAGCTACGCAGAGAGCTATAAAACTTACGGCGGAGCAGATAGAAGCCAATGCCAAAAAGACAGGCCGTACACTTAGCGCTCTTAACGCACTCAATGCGGAAATAACACAACAAAGCAGGTCCATCACCGAGATTGCCGGACAGATTGACTCCATAGATGCTTCAATAGCCGTGATAAGTGACTCGATAAGGATACTTGACGAGCGTCTTGAAGCCATGCGCGCAAGCTATGCCAACTCGATAAAGAGCATGCACAAAGCCAACAGCGGTTCTATGTCGGCGCTGGCATTTATTTTTGCATCAGACTCGTTTACCCAAGCCTACAGACGGGTCAGGTACCTGCGTGAATTTGCTGCTTGGAAGGATAAAAAAAGTACCGAGATAAAGGAGGCGCAGGCGCAACTTGACGGACAACGCAAGCATTATGCCGCGCTTCAGGCCGATAAAAGCGCAGCTATGGCCAAGATGACGTCGACCAAAGCCGACCTTGAAAAGAAACAGAAAGAGACGTCGGTACTTGTGGCCCAGCTTAAAAAGGAGGGAGCGAGTCTGAAAAAAGTGCTTAAGGAGAAAGAGGCACAGGCCCGTGCGCTCGATGCCGAACTTGACAGGCTTATTGCAGAGGAGCAGAGGCGTCAGGAGGCTGAGCGTCGTAAGGCGGAGGAAGCCCGTCGCAAGCAGCAGGAGAAGCAACTCGCTCAGGGGAAGGCCAAAGGCGAGAAGACTAAAGAGACTGAAGCGAAAGGCAGCGCCCCAAAGCCCGCACCGAAACCCAAAGCGTCGTCATCGGCCGCCAATTATGCCACGGCGGAGGCTGACCGTAAGCTGACGGGCAGCTTTGAAAGCAACAAGGGCCGGTTGCTGTTCCCTGTAAGCGGGAAGTACAAGATAGTGCGTCCGTTTGGCCGACACAAGCATCCCGATCTTCCTCATGTCGTGACCGACAACAGCGGTATCGATATAGAAGTACCGCCCGGAGGCAATGCCCGGGCCGTGTTCGGCGGCACTGTATCGGCTATATTCCGCCAGCCGGGTTTCAATACAATAGTTATGGTGCGCCACGGAAGCTACCTGACAATCTATGCCAATCTTACCGATATACTTGTCAAGAAGGGCGATGTGCTTAAACAGGGGCAGACCCTCGGACGCATATACTCCGACCCGGATGACGACAACCGGTCGATTCTGCACTTCGAACTCCGAAAAGAGACCCAGAAACTCAATCCTTCGGCTTGGGTAAGATGATGAGGCTGTCGGTCAGGAATGTCGCGCGACATTTCATGTCAAAGCGGGTTTTGTCGGCGATAGGTATATTAGGCGGCGCACAGTCCGTGACGATACTATGTTCACTTGTCAGAGTGAAACTTATCGCGCTATGGATAGGCGCGGCCGGTGTGGGTCTGTTCGGACTTTACAATACGGCCATAGAACTCATAGCGTCGGTTACGCAATTTAATATGCGCAGTGCGGCCGTGCGCGACATTGCCTCGTCGCGTCCTCCTGTTGTCGCACGTATATTTACGGCATTGCGTCGCTGGGCTTGGTTTCTGGGCCTTTTAGGTGCGTTTCTGACACTTGTGTCGGCTCCGGCGCTTAGCCGGTGGACTTTCGGTGACGACGCTCATTCAGGCGGTTTCATGTGGCTGTCGGTCGTACTGCTGATATCGTCGCTTACCGGCGGCGAACTTGCTATTATGCAAGGATGCGGCATGCTGCGGCGTCTTGCCCGGGCCTCGTTGTGGGGAGCAGCGGGTGGTCTGGCACTGTCGGTGCCGTTGTTTTACTTTTTCAGAATAGATTCTGTCGTTCCGTCAATCGCGGTATATGCCCTTGCCACCCTCATTGCCGCTCTATTTGTGCGCGAGCGCCCTGAAAAAGTCAGTGTGACATGTCGTGATACGGTGTCGGCAGGCGTAGGTTTTATAAAACTCGGTGCGTGGATGACGGTGTCATCCTTTGCCGCCGTGCTTGCGCAGTATGCCATCATCGCTTATATAAATGCGCGGGGAGGCATGGCGGAGACCGGTTATTTTCAGGCGGGATATACTTTGGTCAACCGCTGTGTGGCTGTGCTTTTTGCGGCGATAGGTATGGAGTTTTATCCTCGCATGGCATCTGCGGTGCGGTCGTGCAGAACAACATCGGTTTATGTAAGCCATGAGATTGCGGTTATTTCGGCTCTGCTTATCCCGGTAGTGCTGTTGTTTGTCGTTTTCCGACATTTTATAGTGTGGCTGCTTTATACACCTGATTTTTATTGTATAGAGACTTATATTTCTTGGGCCGTTGCCGGAATGCCGTTCCGTGCGGTCGGCTGGTGCATGGCCTATGTCATATTGGCGCGTGGCGACGGCATTGTGTATCTGTTTACCGAGGTTACGAGCGCTCTGGTGTATTATTTTATGACTGTGCTCCTATATAACGGCTATGGCCTTGACGGGGCCGGATATGCCTATATAATATGGTATGCCGTATATATGTGTATAACCGGCGGGGTATATTTCGGCCGATACGGTATGAGGCTGTCGTCGCGTTCGGCATGGCTTGTGGCTGCGTCATCGATTGCCGGGGTGCTGTCGGTTCTTGCAGTCGGTATGTCGGGCTGATGCGGCCGTCGGATGTATGTCAATAAAAAAGGACTGCGCCGAGCGCAGTCCTTTTCTGTATGGAATTGTCATTTTATGGCAAATATCAGTCTTCGTTGCGGTCATTACGACGGCGGTCGTCACGGCGGTCATCACGACGCGGTCCGCGACGGTCATCACGGCGGCGGTCATCGCGACGGCGATCGTCACGACGTGGTCCGCGGTCGCCGCGGGGAGCGCGCTGGGGCTCTACGTATCCTTCGGGTTTCTCCATCAAGGCACGCATGGACAGGCGGTATTTGCCGGTCTTCTTGTCAATCTCGATGAGCTTTACCTGTACAGTATCGCCCTCCTTAAGACCCGATGCCTCCATGTTCTCAAGACGGTCCCAGCTGATTTCCGATATATGGAGAAGACCGTCACGGTTGGGCATGAACTCTACAAACGCGCCGAACTCAAGGATTGAGCGTACGGTACCGGTGTATACTTTGCCTTCTTCGGGAAGTTCCACAATGGCGTTGATGAGTTCGAGAGCCTTGTCCATGGCTTCGCGGTTGTTGGCGGCCACTTCGATATATCCGGCATTGTCGATTTCGTCGATTGACACTGTAGCGCCGCTGGCTTCCTGAATACCCTGAATGATTTTTCCGCCCGGGCCTATGACGGCGCCGATTAGCTCTTTGGGTATTGTCATGGTGACTATGCGCGGTACGTGAGGCTTGTAGTCTTCGCGCGGTTCGGCTATGGCTTCCTGAATCTTGTCGAGGATGTGCATGCGGCCGTCGCGTGCCTGAAGAAGAGCCTTCTCAAGTACTTCATAAGACAGACCGTCGACCTTGATATCCATCTGTGTGGCAGTGATACCGTCGCGAGTACCGGTTACCTTGAAGTCCATGTCGCCGAGGTGGTCCTCGTCACCGAGTATGTCGGAGAGTACGGCGTACTTTGAGCCGTCGGTGTCGGTGATAAGACCCATAGCTATACCGCTGACGGGTTTCTTCATCTTCACACCGGCGTCAAGAAGAGCCAAAGTACCGGCACATACGGTGGCCATAGATGAGGAACCGTTTGACTCAAGTATGTCGCTCACTATGCGGCAAACGTAGGGGAAGTTGTCGGGGAGCATGCTCTTGAGGGCGCGGTGTGCGAGATTGCCGTGTCCTACCTCGCGACGGCCGACTCCACGCTGTGCTTTGGCCTCGCCGGTAGAGAAGGGCGGGAAGTTGTAGTGGAGGAGGAAGCGCTCGCGGCCTTGGTTAAGCACGTCGTCGAGTATCTTTTCGTCGAGCTTGGTGCCGAGGGTCACAGTGGCAAGGGCCTGAGTCTCGCCGCGGGTGAATATAGCTGATCCGTGAGGTCCGGGCACGTAGTCGGTCTCGATCCAGATGGGGCGTATGTCGGTTGTCTTGCGACCGTCGAGACGCACGCCTTCGTCGAGTATGCAGCGGCGCACGGCCTCGCGCTCCACGTCATGATAGTAACGCTTGACGAGAGGAGCCTTTTCTTCGCGTTCCTCTTCGGGAAGCGACTCGATGTACTCGTCGCATATTGCGTCAAACGAGTCCTGACGCCAATGCTTGTCGGCGCATCCGGCCTTTGCTACGGCATAAGCTTTGTCGTAGCACTTGTCGTGCACGTCCTTGCGCAGGTCTTCATCGTTTACTTCATGGCAATATTCACGTTTTACGGTAGTGCCGGCTTCTTCGGCAAGTTCCATCTGTGCCTTGCACTGAACTTTGATAGCTTCGTGAGCTGCTTTAAGAGCTGCGAGAAGGTCGGCTTCCGACACTTCTTTCATTTCGCCTTCCACCATCATGATGTTGTCATAGGTAGCTCCTACCATTAGCTCCATGTCGGCTTTTTCAAGCTGTGCGAATGTGGGGTTGATGACGAATTCACCGTCTATACGGGCCACGCGCACCTCTGAAATGGGGCCGTTGAAGGGTATGTCGCTGACAGCGAGAGCCGCTGAAGCAGCCAGACCGGCCAGTGCATCGGGCATGTCTTCGCCGTCGGCCGAGAACATGATGATGTTGACAAATGTGTCAGCGTGATAATTGTCGGGGAATAGAGGACGGAGTACGCGGTCAACGAGTCGTGCCGTAAGGATCTCATAATCCGATGCACGGCCTTCGCGCTTAAGGAATCCGCCGGGGAAACGTCCGTTGGACGAGAATTTCTCTTTGTATTCAACTTGCAGGGGCATGAAGTCAACCCCTTCTCCGGCTTCCTTAGCCGAAACAACTGTTGCGAGGAGCATCGTATTGCCCATGCGCAACTCTACCGCTCCATCGGCTTGCTTGGCCAGCTTACCTGTCTCAAGGGTGATGGTACGTCCGTCACCGAGCTCGATGGTTTTCTTAATAGGTTTTGCCATAAAATAGTTAGTCAGTGTTCTTATACTAAAAAATCGTACAAAGATAGTGAATAAATGTCAAGCGGCCAATTAAAATGCTACAATTATTTGAAAACCTTATAATTTACATCGTTTGATTTTGATGTAACGGTAAGGCGATTATGGCTCTTAGTCGGTGTGGCTGTTGTTTTTTTGCACATTCTCTTTTCTGAATTCCGACCACCTTTTGTTGAAATTGCGGTGCGACTTGAAATATGTGATTCCGGTCAGCTGTTTTAACAATACCAATGCTCTCTGCCCGATGTTTTGTCGACGTACTCCTCGCCCTGCCAGTCGGTGGTCGGGAGTAAAATTCAACCTTACATTATCGTGTCTTATAGTGTTGACACGAGCTATGAGCTCCTGAACAGGTGCCTGTAACTGCGGCGCATCGGCAGGTTCTATTATCTCAATGGCGGCGGGGTCAAATTTGAGACGCTCCCATTTCTTCGCGTCTTTTATCGTTATATATTCTTTGTCGATTATATAGACCTCGGCATATGTGCTTACGAAAAAAGGTTCATTTATATGATTGAACATAAACATCTCGTGTCCTCGACCGTTTGACTCTATGTTGAACGAGTAGCCGGTTATATCCATAGGCGATATCGAGTCTCCGACCACATTGCTGTAATTGAATCTGATTCTGAAATTCTCAAAATCAAGACGGTTTCGGAAAAATACAGAAAGATTGGGCACCCATTTCCGGCTTGTGGTGTCGGCCAGTACATTGACATCTACAGTAACCCTGCCATTGTTACGCAGCCATACTTCCGTCGGGCTGTATTTGCCACGGAGCGTATCGGTGCCATAATCGACAGACTTTAACCGTGGCGGTATCCGTGGTGTAGTCACGGCTCCTATCCAGTCTGACCAAGAGAAATGGTAGCTGCACTTGTCGCTGACGCTGTCGGTGCCTTTTGAATCGGTGAAGCGGTAATATGATTTACTGTTCAGGGTTCTCGGACCTGACCAACCTTTAAATCTCATCTTTCTATCGGGAGTGAGCATATAGTCAGCCATCTTTTCTCTGAAAAGAAACACAGTGTCGGTATATGTGGTCAGTGTCGAGTATTCACGTATGTATGCCAACATGTGCAGTACCTTGTGTCGGCGCGACTGGACTATGACCTCCGGCAGTTCGGTGAAAATTTCTTTAAGGAATATAGTGTCGTGAAGCGTTGTGTCAAATGTTTTTTCCTCATATCCCAAATAGCGTACAGTGACAGGATAATCAATGTCGGATATGTATGGTGTCTTGCCCTTTGAATTGCATATGCCGATGACACTTCCTTGACGGTCAAATACGGTAGCATTGGGGAGGGGCTTCCGTGTGGCGTAATCGGCCACAATAGCGTTATGGGCGTATCCCGATATGTTAAATGCATATAGGACAACCATCAAAATTATAAACGCATACCGTAACATATTCAATTCTTGTTTGACTGTCTGCTGCATGACTTGGCTATTCCCGATATTTTACTGACAAAAGCAGATTTGGCGTCGGTATATCCGTCACGGTCGTGCTTGTACTTTGGCAACAGGCTTAGGTTGCCGCTTTCAATCGAGATGTATGGCATGATAATCTTCTTTGGTCATTAGATGAAAATGTTCTGTGCGTTTGTCTCCGAGCGGAGAAATGATGTCATGATTCGTGTGGTGATACTTGAATCCGCATTTCTCACAGACCCGTCTGGATTTGTCGTTCCCCTCATAGTATCCGCACCATACAGCATCGAGTTCAAGGTCATTGAAGCATCTCGACAACAGGGCTTTGACCGCTTCGGGAATCAAACCTTGACCCCAATACGGCTTGCCGATCCAATAGCCGATTTCTGCTTCGCGTTGCTTCATATCTGCCGTGTGGAGGCTGTTGGCAAACATTATACCGCAACAGCCGACAGGCTCGTCGGTCTCTTTCAACACAACGGCGTAAGTTTCCGGCGCGGAAAACACAGTCCGGATAATATCAAGACTGTTTTCCACGGAGGTGTGCGGAGGCCAACCGGCAATCGGGCCAATCTCCGGGTCGGAGGCATAGCGATACAGAGCCTCGGCATCTTCCTCTCGCCAAGGCCGCAGGATAAGCCTGTCCGTCACAATCATCATTACTGCTTCCATCGTTTGAGGTGAGGGAAGAACCGGCGCATCATCTCCTTTGCCTGTTCTACAGTCAGATTCTGACCGGACTGTCTGTTGATTTCGTCAGTAAACCGTGCACAGTGTTCAATCATCTGTTCCATAGTCATATCCTGCGTGAACTTGCCGTCCTTGTAGCAGTACATGCAGTAATCATCGTTGGGTGTACCGTCGGCGTTTGTGCCGTAATTGTTCTCGTTGAGCGGCATTCCGCAACTCTGACAAAATTTTTGATCCATTATTTATTTCGATTTTATGTTCTGATAATCAGCTGTATTTAGATTGTAAAGTTACCGAAAAATATCGGGATACGATGTGTCATCGGGAAAAGTCATGGAGATTATTTGCAGATGTCCTTGATGAACTGGACAATGGCGTCAAGCACATCGGGAGAAATAGTCTCACGAATTTCGTCATACTCCGTCATTTCGCCTGTGACCGCATGCTGCATCAGGTGGTTTAGCTCCGGCATCAGAATCGTTTCTGCGTGTGGAACATACTCTTTTATCACAGTAAGATTGTCGGGATAAACTTGTCTGTCCTTTTCTCCGTTTATTGCCAATGTGGGGCATTTCACTTTTTCAAGATATTCGCGGGGGTTGAACACGAGGAAAGCATCAAACCATGGGGCGCGTGTGCTCTGAGTCATCTTTAACGACTGAAGAATTTGCAGGGGCACCTGTATGTTATTGTCGGCCGCAAGCGCGTCTATGTCGACGGGGGCCATGATGCCTTGCCGTGCTTGACCGATAATTGTGTCAAATACGAGTTCAATCAGTTTAAGGCTATTGGCTTTGTCTGCGTCAGATAATGCCATTTTATCGAGAGCGTGACTGTTCTGTCTCATCAGTGTCTCTTTGCCGGAGACAGCCATTCCTGCCAACGATATGATGAAGTCCGCCTTATCTTCGGCACCGATCATAAATGATACGGAGCCCCCCTCTGAATGACCGAGCACACCTGCTTTGCCTATACAAGATATGGAACGCAGCAATTCAAGACCGCTAACAGCGTCGTCCTTGATCGTATGGGTTGTGGAGGTAAGATAATTGCCCGTGGATCTGCCTGTGCCGCGGTCATCGTAACGCAGAGAGGCAATGCCGTTGCGGGCGAGAAAGTCGGCAATGACGGCAAATGGTTTATGGTCACAGTATTCCTCGTCGCGATTCTGCGGACCACTTCCCGTAACCATCACTACAGCCGGCATCTTTCTGCTGTCGGCATTTAGCGGTAGAGTGAGTGTCGCGCTCATTACCGCTCCGTCGGGAGCCGTGAATGTAGTGTCTACGACACTGTAAGGGAATGGCGGCTTGGGAGTTTGTGGTCGACGCTCCTCAATAGACCCGGCAGGGGTTAAATCGAGTGTAAACCCGTAGCCTCGCTGTTTGAAATGTCCTTTTATGGCATCAGCGGATATTTTACCCGTATATGACGCTCCTATGGCATTGCATGTAAGCGCTATCGAGTCGGCGGAGCAAAACACGACCTCTGCCGGTATGCCTTTCGCTCCTTGTGACGGAGAGTCCATAGTGCATTGTGTTTCACCTGACGGGGCTTCCGTGAAATTCAATACCAACGGTATCTTCATCTGCCCTAAGTTCAGGTCACCGCGCCATGAGCCGTTAAGTCCGTAAACACTGATCGGCGACAGCATAAACGCAACGGTTAACATCAAGGACCAGATCAAGTTTTTCCGGCGTTTGTTATGTGGGAACCCCCGGCGTATCATTTGGCTTTTGCCGCAATTTATGCAATAATCCTCGTCCGGCGTACTGCCGGTATTCATACCCGGGTTTTCATTTGCGTGCGGCATTCCGCATATCTGACAGAATTTCGTTTCCATTGTCATCTTTTTGGGGCCGGCACATCCGGTAGGATGGCCTGTGGCGGCTTGTTTGAATTCATACGCAAAGGTAATACTTTACGTGTGATGTTGGTCACCGTCAACCCGAAAAAATCGCTGCTCCGGTTTCAGCCCATGTCGAAAACGGTTGTAGAATTTTGCCGATACTATGTAAAACTGTCGTTATGAAACATTTCCGTTCTCTGTTGTCACGGCTCTCGGGTGTGAGGATTTCGAGGACCGATGTATGTGGAACGGAGCCCCCCCCTTGAAAATGCCCACTTTGTCGTGCGGCATTATGTCCCCCTCATGGCAGAGGGGTAATCATATACATTCAGGAGTATTACACCGGTATAGTTCAGACTCGATTTCCAATGTGGGATGTGTAATTCCTAATTGATGTATCTTCTTTTCAATACAATCCCTGATTTCATCGGATTTTGAAACATCATCAACCACCACATGCGCAGTCATTGCCGTGTTGGTGGTGCTTATGGCCCAGATGTGTATGTGATGCACGCCTATGACGTGCTTTACATCCAAAATAGCATTGACGACTTTGTCATAGTCGATATTTTCAGGCACGGCATCCAATGACAACCGCATGCTTTCAGCCAAAAGTTTCCATGTCGATATAAGTATCATCGCGGCGATTACAAGGCTTATTATCGGGTCTATCATATCCCATCCGGTAAATGTTATGATAAGGCCCGAAATGACGACACCGAGCGAAACAAGGGTGTCGGCGGCCATGTGAAGAAAGGCACCACGCACATTGATGTCATGTTTTTGGTTTTTCATAAGCATCCATGCGGTGAGACCGTTTACCACTATGCCTACACCTGCCGTCCAGCTTATAGCCTCCCCGTTGATCGGCGTAGGATTCCTGAACTTATATATGCTCTCTACAATAATTGCCCCGACAGCTACAAGCAATATGATTGCATTGAGTAAGGAAATCATTACGGTACTTTTCTGGTAGCCGTAGGTAAAACGACGGTTACCGTGTATTTTTGTTAACCGGAAAGCAACCATTGCGAGAATCAGGCTGAACACGTCGCCAAGATTATGTCCGGCGTCGGAAAGCAGTCCGAGAGAGTTTTCATAGAAGCCGACGCCGGCCTCTACAATCACAAAAGCGGCATTCAGAAGTATCGAGAATACAAAGATACTGTTCAATGACTGTATCGAATGATTGTGTTGGTGATTGTGCGGGTGTACCATTATACTATGATATTATTATGACCATGAATGAAAATGTCCATAATATATAACAAAATATTATGTAGTCGTGGCTTAAATTTTGTTTACAATATTATTGTTTTGTCCTTGATTGCAAGATTTGGCCCCGATTGTATGATATATTAGTTTGATAAATACGCTGACAAGACAGCCGTCTGCATCATATAGGCGCAGGTGGCTGTCTTGTTTATCTATAAGGATAGATGGGCCTATGCTTTTTATCACAGCAGGTTTTCCCGCTCGGTGATTTCGGCATCGATCATGGTATAGCCGCCGAGACTGCCCTCTTTTGCCTGTATGCATATGTAGATCATCGGTGTGGCGGATGTGCATTTGAGATTGCGGTCGCAGCCGGTGGCTACGCGGATCACAGAGCCTTCGGCAACTTCGAACACTTCGCCGTCGACCTGAAACTTGCCTGTACCCGAGAGAATGATATAGTTTTCCTCGTTTTCCTTGTGGCTGTGGAAGAACGGGACAGCCTGACCCGTAGGGAGTGTGCCGAATGAAATCTCGCACGATGTTGCGCCGGTGGCATCTTTTATAAACTGTTTTCCTTCGAAGGCATGGATAGTGCCTACGGAGGCATGGGCGAATTTTTCGCCGGAGTTGAGAACCTTAACTTCGTTCATAGATTTTGGTTTTAAAATTTATTTTTTTAACTTTGCAGCAGATAGTCACTATTGTTTTGATAGTGCAAAGTTAATTACGGAATATTCATTTTGCAAGACGTTACGTCTGCGAAATATAGTTACCATAAAGTAACCAATAGCTGATTATGAACACATTGCCGCTCAAAGAAAATTTGAAAAAATATACAGGCATAGAGGTATGTCCTGTAAGAAATGTCATCGCCCGTTTTTCCGGCAAGTGGTCGATACTTGTATTGTGTGTGCTGTCAGAAAACGAGGTGACAAGATTTAACGAAATTGGCCGCTCAATTCCCGATATTTCACCTAAAGTTCTTACCGATACTTTAAAAAACCTTGAAGCCGCGGGCCTGATTGCGAGAAAAATTTACGCCGAAATTCCACCTAAAGTAGAATACTCACTGACGGAACTCGGCAAAAGTCTTATGCCACATATCGAGGGCCTTGTCCGTTGGGCCATCGAGAATTTCGAGCCTGTCTGTTATAGATAGCAGTGAAGTCTGTGCATCTTTCCTTATAGAAAATATACCACAACATGATTTTACCTTAAGGATTTATCACGGTGACACAACCGGAAGCTTCAATCATGACGCGCCCGTATATGACGGCGAAATATCATTGAATGATGGTAGAATAACGATTCCATATTAGGATTAAGCGACGAAATATAATAAATACTTGACTGCATTACGTGTATGGGCAATGGCGGAACACCAAGAATGGTTCAGCAGGCCATGGGGCGAGACAGTTATAATTCGCCTTCCTGTGTCACTGGTTTATCGCAGACTGCTCATCCGGAGCCGGTCAGTGCCATTTTTATAGGGACAGATGGAGTATAGGATAAGGACGACCGGCATCATCAGTTTCATCGCGTGACAATACACGGAATCCTTTTGCTTTGTAGAAGTTTAATGCGGAGGAATTCTGTTCGTTTACATCGACCTTTGTCGCACCTCGTTGTTTTGCAAATTCTATAAGGGCAGATCCATAGCCCTGATTGAGACAGATGCTGTCTATAAAGAGCATTTCTATTGTGTCCGGGCTTAATCCAATGAATCCGGCATACGCTCCTTTGTCGGCAATTGCATAGAGATCAACATTGGGGAAATATTCGGAAATCAAAACAGCCTTTATCTCATTGAAATCTTCTTCTTTCAGGAAATTATGCGTAGCCATTACTGAACGCTCCCATATTCCGGCAAGCGTCTTATAATCTTTTCCATTGCATCTTACTATCTCCATATTGCAAAATTACTGTTTTTCACGGGATTTCATTGCCTAATCGCTTTAGCGCTTTGTTTTGCCGAAGCGAAGTCATAGCTCCATATTTCAGTACTGAGTTGAAAGGGATAGACACGAAAAAACCGCAGACTACCAAATTTATCCATATCTTATCTGTTTTGCGTGGCAAAGGAGCTAAATTTTTATATCACAATTATTTGTCACGGTATAATATTGAAGTAATGCCTAATTTTGACCTGACAATTTTCCTTTCCAGTTTCCAGTTCATTCCTGAAGTAGCCATCGGGGAATATCTACAATGGAGACACCCTCGTAATCGCTATCCTCATGTCTGGTTCGAGCCAGCAACATTTTCGGATAAGCATCACGAATCTGCAAAAGCGGCCCGACCTCGCGTCGGAATGTTTCTTCTTCCGTAATATTGTCGCTGACCTGTATGTATATTTTCTCCCCTCCCTTCATGGCAACAAAATCTATCTCCTTTTGATAAAGTTTTCCTACATATATTTCATATCCGCGTCTTAAAAGTTCGATATAGACGATGTTTTCAAGCATTCGTCCCCAGTCCATGTTACGTTTGCCAAGCACAGCAAAACGAATCCCTGTATCGACAAGATAATATTTACTCAACGACTGGAGATAAGTTTTCCCCCTCACATCATACCGTCTCGCCTCATAAAATACGAAAGCATGGCATAGATGCTCAAGATAACTTCTTACAGTCATGTGGTTGGTCTCATTGCCATTCGCGTTCAGTGCCGACGCAATATTACGCGGAGAAGATATATTGCTGGTGTTGTCCATTAAGTAATCCGACACCTTCTTAAGCAACGTGGCATTGCCGAGCTTATATTTTTCGACAAGATCCCTTATAAGAATGGTATCGTAGACATCCCGGATATACTTTCCTTTATCCGAATCGTTTTTATACGGGTAAGAACCTGACAACCCGCCGAGCCGGATATAACGGTCGAAATGCCCGTCAAAACCTTCATCAACCTCGAAGTATGTGCAATATTCCTTAAAACTGAAAGGATAGACATGTATCTCCATATATCTGCCTGTGAACAATGTTGCAAGATCGCTGCTCAATAGAAACGCATTTGAGCCGGTCAGATACATGTCGTATTTTTCTTCTGAGTGCAGACTGTTAATTGTAATCTCAAAATTAGGACAAAGCTGCACCTCATCGATCATAAGATAGTTAGCGACATCTTCTTTGTATTTAGCCTCAATGAAATCATTGAGGGCATGATAATCCTTGAGATGTTCAAACTTTATCTTAGTCAGGTCTATGCTGATAATATTGGCCGACGCATCCTGTCTAAGGATATGCTCAGAGAAGGCACTCAGCAGTTTTGATTTGCCGGAACGCCGTATTCCCGTTATTATCTTAATATCAGGAGTATTTATCAAATCATCCAACTGTCGGAGGTACAGTGGTCTATCTATGAGTCTCATATTTTAATATTTTACAAATCCAAAAATATTTTCAGTTTGTAAATCGACGCAAAGCTACTAATTATTTCCGTAAGTACCTTAATATTATTCTTAAAATTAGAATTAAATCGGGGCAATCTTAATATTATTTAGCTTTGGTGTACCATATTATTGCCCATATTAACGCTAATTTTGTTTGTGAAAGTTATAGTGGCTTTCCATGGGACATATAAACTCAACAATGTATGACATTTATCATTGCTATTATCTGCGCTTTTGCATGGATTGGTTAGGCTCTCAAAGACGGAGCCGATGTATAACGTAACCCAATAATATGAAATGTCTTTCTGGAATTTTCTTGGCGGGTTCGCCCTGTTCAACATGATTTGCGACTGGTTTTCCGGGAAGCCGAAGTCGAAACATCGGTCATACCCATTGCTTCACGACAATGCCCATGACGGGGAATATGAAACTCGCATTGAGGAATTGCAACGAGAAATCGAGCTTTCCAAAGCGAAGATTGCCGAGTATCAGCGAATCGTTGACAGCGAAAACACGTATGGCATTGACGACGCAGATGCAGACGAGCTACAAGAGCGCATAGACACACTCGAAGAGCAACTCGACAATTGCGACGTGATGTCCGATCACTATGATCGCATTCAGGACGAGATAGACCGACTACAGAATCGACTCGATGATATAGAGGACAGGCAGGATACATATGACGACCTGCAAGACGAACTGGATGACCTCTATGATGACTTAGAAGATTCAGAAGAAGACTGTGACGATGATTGGTGAGGTGCCGGTTTATTACCATGCGTCGTGTATGGCAGGGAGCAGTACCGAAATGTTAACGCCGTTTCTATTTTTGACCAGCGCGGAAGGTTAAGAATATATAATAGCTGCTTGATATGTGGTCGCCGGTTAGTAACCGTTTTGAAAAGGGCTTTTCAATCAGCAAACTCCCGCCTCTGCGAGAGCAAGAACCTGAGTTCGGTTACAAAGTTACATATTTTCTCTGACACTCACAATATTACAATCATCGAATTTTCACGGATTTAGCGATTTTTCAGAATCCGGCGGTTTTTATGGTTTTGGCAAGCCGTTGTCAAGCATCGTCTCTATTTTACATCCGAGCGACCGCCCGAGCCTTTTACAACCATCGGAAAATCCACCATTTGAACCTGATTGCAGGCAGTCAGTAGCCAATAAGTCACTGTCTGCATTTCAATGGCAATATCGCCCTCGAACCGGCTCATAAAAGGTTACTATAAATGTAGTGTTAACGGTGGCAATTTATTTCAGTCGTAATTTGAAAAGCCACCTATTTCAGATGCTCATATCAAGGATTAGAGATGGAGCGGATGGTGTTATTAGCAAAGGTACCGCATTTTCAGAAAACGCAGTGTGTATATGTAAGGATTGGCTACAATTCAGGTCAGTATTACAGTCGTGCCTCTATCGCCTCCATTTTAAGATAAGACTTCACAATATCTTTGAAGCGCATTATTTCAATAGCATCATCGGCTGTCATACCGTCAAGTTGGAAAGCCGATGCAAGAATCATGGCATCAACATTCTCGTTTTCCTCGAAAAGCGCAGTCATGTCGCAACCGAAAAAGTCGCTTGCTTTCTCTATTACATTGTATGGCACTTCTCTGTCGCCAGACTCATAGTTACTGTATGCCGACCTTTTAACTCCGAGTGCTTGAGCCATTTCATCCTGAGTATATCTGGCTGCTTCCCTGAGTTTCTTCAAGTTTCGAGCGATTATCCTATTGTCCATATTGAATTTGTTTTAGATTGCAATTTTACTAAATTATTTTCATGTTACAACGATTTGCCACGGTATATTATTGAGGAGACCCTATATTTTGCTCTTACGAAAGCGATGAGAGGCGGAGCGGTCTTCCGAGTTGGCGGCGTTATGCCGTCAATAGGTGACGGTGCAAGCACTGACACCCCTTGACCGCATCACGCCTATGGGCAATGCTGAACACCGACAACCGCCATCGCCTTATGGTGGGCATCGAGGACGCTGCCTGATACCATAAGACTGTAATGGCAGCTGTCCGTGTTCCGGGACGCATTGCCTCGCAAGGATTTTTTCTGACCGCTCAGCCCCTCATCGCTTATTGCAGCCACCTGTCGAAGACTATGCCAATTTGCTCGTTCCTCGCTGCATTGGCATAGACTTCGCCTTATTGGGGCTGCCTCATCAATACTTTATGCCTTTTTCAGCATTATCCAATATGGCGTGAGCCAATTTATGATAGAATTGTGGATTTCAGTAAATGACGGCAAATCAAGTTTCATCTTACGGGTATAATTCTTCCATTGCTGATTAAGCATTGTATCCTTTCCAAAGTCTTCACTGAAAAAATCATGTTCTTCAACAAACTCTGTCCCACGGTTCTCAAAGGTTGCCTTAATTGCCTCCGACAACAATGTGTCGTCAAAATGATGAACTGTGAAAATTCGGTATAGATCAAAATAGTCTTTCATTCTGCTGTTGAATCTTCCCCTGTCTATCATCGTCTGAAATTTTTCAGCTACTACCGTCTCCAATGAATACGCCAGTATGTCCGGTTCCTCCATTGCATCAAACAGTGTTGGATATTCAAGTTCCTGAGGTCTTGGAACTATAACATCGCCAAAGCCGATGTCGAAAGTAAGATTCTGCTTGTATGAACCTATATTTGCCACCATGCTGATTCTCACTCCGGGATACTTTTTCTCAACCGTTATCTCTTCGGCGGTCAAGGTTTCGGTTTGGAATGTTATGCCGTCTTCCGGGAAAGACATCGCCGCAATCGTTTTGAATGCAGTCAGGATATTAGCCTTATCATTATCAATCCGACGTCCCATAAAGTCTATATCCAAAGTTGGGCGGGGCATAAACTCATCGAAAGCATATAGCAGTGCCCCTCCTTTAAGGATGAAACGCTCCCGATAGTCGCTTTTGGATAGTCTGAAGAGCAATCTCTCATGGAAAAATCTCACTACAAGCTGCTGATATTTTTTATTGTCGCCGTCTGCCATATTCAGTAGGCGAGCTTTTATAGATTGGGGGTAGTTGGTTTCTGTCATAGTTTTACCTGCAATATTTGATGTAGTGTGGAATACACATGCAGTTTTTTCGCATATTCTATCAGTCTTGAGAGATTTCGGTCAACGCGCCGAAGATAATTGTCAATGATTTCGGTCATCACATCAATGCCAATTTTATTGCGATATTTTACGGCATCGCACACCGAACGCTCAATATCTGTCATCCAAACTTTCATACCTTGTTCTTCGATTTCTACTTTACCTATTTCAAGTAACTCGTTGCGCTGGAATACAAGTTTGATGTCAGGAAATGCCGGCAATTTTATTTTTCTGCTTCGACTGACTGCAACATAGAAAGCATCGGGGACCTGTGTCGTCAGATTATAATTAGACCATGCCGAATACAGACACATTATGCCACCGGGAATTATAGCGTCAATATCAACCACACTTCCGGTAAGTGCATCCGGATCGGCATAAAGACCGTTACGAAGGCGCACAAGTTCCCCCTCTTTAGCCGCCGCCAATATCTTACGGTATTCCGTATTATTGTCACGGTCGGCGCGTATAATGCCGTTGTCGTTTTGAATCATGTCTTTGTTGATTACTATTTCAATCACAAAGTTACTGCTTTTTTATGAATGTGCAGTATGTTTGTGACTAATATTTCTTCAACTTTTGTTTTTCAGTGATTTCATAGTCCATCGGCAATAGAAAGATTGCCGACATATATGCCGCTTTGTGCCGTCATACCGGGGGTGCCATTCAATCAAGGCATCTCACTAACGGATGGGCAAGTATAAGTCGCTCGCCGGATGTAACGTATGGCTAAGGCCAGTTCATTCAGTCTCGGAAAAATCTCCACACTCCTGCGGAGGTAGTATTTGTTCCGTCCTGCCTGAACCGTCCTTTTTGTCGCCACACGACATTGAGGCGTCGAGCAACTCATACAGCCACACCGTCACTGGACGCATGGTTAAAAAAAAAGCACCCACCG
>LUJO01000058.1 GCA_001689405.1 Candidatus Homeothermus arabinoxylanisolvens
ACTCTCGAGAACCGAAAATTCGGTCGGAAGCAGATAATTTCAATGTTTGACGTGAATAGTCAATTCTCAGGCTCTTTGAATTGAGAGGTTCTGCAACACCCTCAGGTTGTTAAACGACTATGGCACACCGATAGTATGGACGTCGGTAGCACAGCGTCCGGGAACTGCGGGAGCGGTGCAGTTTAGCGTTTTGCGGGGGGGCAGGTTATTGGATGTGGCGGTAGCGGCGGCCTATTATGGTGAGAATGAGTCCGCGGGTGAACAGGTAGCAGAGAAATGCCAGCCAAAGCCCGTCGTTGTGCATACGGGGGTAGGCTATGAAGTATACCGTAAAGAAGATAGCGGTAGCGCCGAGCATGGAGCGGAGCATGTCGCGCGTGGCAGTAGCGCCGATGAATATTCCGTCCCAAGTGAAGGCGAGAAATCCGACCACAGGTATTGTCACAACCCAGTGCAGGTACTCGTGGGCGTGCGCCACGACAGTCTTGTCGTCGCTAAGCAGCGACAGCAGCAGGTCGCCTCCGGCAAGATAAAGCAGGGTGAACATGACGGCTATGACAAATGCCCAGCGGCAGAGTGCGTCGACGCTTGCCTTGAGATTGGGCCGGTCGTTGGCACCCACGTATTTGCCGGCCATGGCCTCGCCTGCAAAGCCGAAACCGTCCATGAAGAATGAAAACAGGGTGAAAAACTGCATCAGCAGTGCGTTGACCGCCAGCATCTCGGGCCCTTGCAGCGCTCCGGTGCGGGTAAACCATATGGTGACGGTGACCAGACATACGGTGCGCAGAAATATGTCGACATTTACCTGAAAGAAGCGCCGTAGGCCGGTCCATTCGACAATCTCGCGAAAGGTTATCTTCACAATATTATATCGGGTGGCGGCTATGACCAGCGCCAATCCGAATCCGAGCCACTGCGCCGTAAGCGTACCCGTGGCCACGCCCGTTATGCCGAGCCGGAATACAAAGACAAGCATACAGCTGGCCGCTATGTTGCACACGTTGATGAATATGGATATCCACATCGTGGCCTTGGAGTTCTGCATGCCGAGAAGCCAGCCGCAGAGCACATAATTGCCGAGCACTGCGGGGGCGCCCCATATCAATATGTAGAAATAGGTCTTGGCATACAGCGCCGTGTCGCCCGACACGTCCATGAAGCGGAGCACAATGTCGCACACGGGGCGTTGGAGCGCTATCATCAGCGCACCGGCTATGACGGCCACAAGAAGTGCCTGTTTGAGCACGCGCGACTGCGCTTTGCCATCGCCGGCGCCGAAAGCCTGCGCTGTCATGCCGCTCGAACCCATGCGCAGGAAGCCGAAAAGCCAATAGAGCATATTGAACATCGAGCCGCCTACGGCTATGGCCGCGATGTAGTCCGACGCTCCCATGTGGCCCACGATAGCCACGTCGACCAGACTCAGCAACGGGGTGGTGATGTTGGTGACTATCGAGGGTACGGAGAGCGACAGTATCTGCCGGTTTATGGCTGAAATGTGCAATTCAAGTCTTTTAACGTAGTGATTTGGCTCTCATGCTGTCCCAAATGAGGTAGGCTATGATGAGCAGATACATGATGCATCCGAGCATCTGGGTCGTGCCCATTGACAGAGGATTGTCATACTCGAAGCCGGCGAAGCGGGTCAGTGCGGCAAATACTCCGAACAGGGCGCCTCCGGCTATAAGACCCGAGGCTATCAGCGTGCCGCGGTCGCGACGGGCGTTGTTGACGGCGGAGTCGGCCGAACGGTTGGACACGAAGTAAGCTATGGCGCCGCCCACAAGCATGGGGGTGTTGAGCTGAAGCGGAATGAACATGCCGAGACAGAATGCCAGCGCGGGCACTCCGAGCCAGTTGAGTATCAGTGCGAGTATGGCTCCTACCATGTAGAGTATCCACGGAGTGTCGCCGCCCATCATGAGCGGTTCGATGACCTTGGCCATGGCGTTGGCCTGCGGAGCTACGAGCGCGTCGGGTCCGGAGAAGCCGTACACTTTGTTGAGCACAAGGATGACGCCGCCTACGGTAGCTGCCGATACGAGTGTGCCGAGAAATTTCCATGTCTCCTGCTTTTTAGGAGTGGAGCCTATCCAGTAGCCTATCTTGAGGTCGGTGACGAAGCCTCCGGCCATGGAGAGCGCCGTACATACCACGCCGCCTATCACCATCGAGGCCACTATGCCCGAGGTGTCGTTGAGCCCTATGCTGACAAATATGGCCGATGCTATGATCAGGGTCATCAGTGTCATGCCCGATACGGGGTTTGACCCTACGATAGCTATGGCGTTGGCCGCCACGGTGGTAAACAGGAACGCTATTACCGTCACCACAAGCCAAGCTATGAGCGCCTGCCAGAATGTGTGTATGACACCTATGTAGAAGAATGCGAGCACGGCTATGAGCGCTATGGCCACCATGTAGACGATGTGTTTCATCGATATGTCGGTCTGCCAGCGTACTTCCTTGATGCCCTGCTGCTTGCCTTTCAGCTCGCGGCCTGCAAGACCGATGGCCTGCGCTATGATCGACGATGACTTGATGATGCCTATGACTCCGGCCATGGCTATACCGCCGATACCGATCAGTCGGGCGTAGTCGCTGAATATGGCGGCGGGCTCAAGCGAGGCTATCGCCGGTGCTCCGTATGCGCCGATGAGGGGGATTATGATCCACCATACAAATATTGAGCCGGCAAAAATGACAAACGCGTATTTCAGTCCCACGATGTAGCCCAGACCGAGGAGCGCCGCGCCGGTGTTGACGCTGAACACGAGCTTGGTCTTTTCGGCCAGTGCCGTACCCCACTGCGATGCCGTGGAGGTGACGTTTTCAGCCCACCAGCCGAATGTGGCCAGCAGGTAGTCGTATATACCTCCTATTAGCGAGGCTATGACGAGGGTCTTGGCCTGTGAGCCGTTGCTCGATTTCGAGCCTTCGCCGCTCACGAGCACCTGTGTTGTGGCGGTGGCTTCGGGGAAGGGGTATTTGCCGTGCATGTCCTTCACGAAGTACTTGCGGAAGGGTATGAAGAAGAGTATGCCGAGTATGCCGCCGAACAGCGAGCTGAGGAATATCTCCATGAAGTTCACCGTTATGTCGGGGTATTTGGCCTGAAGTATGTACAACGCGGGGAGGGTGAAAATGGCTCCGGCCACGATGACGCCCGAGCATGCTCCTATCGACTGTATGATCACGTTCTGTCCTATGGCGTTTTTCTTGTTGAGCGCCCCCGAAAGACCTACTGCTATGATGGCTATGGGTATGGCGGCTTCAAACACCTGACCGACACGCAGTCCGAGATAGGCTGCCGCAGCGCTGAAAATTACGGCAAGCACGAGGCCCATGATGACGGAATAGGGTGTCACCTCGGGATAGTCGTGAGCCGGGTGCATGACGGGGTGGTACTGTTCGTCGGCTGCGAGTTCGCGGAACGCGTTTTCGGGCAGTCCTGACACGCCGTTGTCGTCGGCGATGGGGTCTGATTTCTGTGAAGTATCGGCCATGATTCTTATGATAATGATTATAATGTGCGAAGTTAATAAAAATTGGCCCAAAGTAAAAGCAGGCTGTCGAAAAAGTGAGCTGCACGGGGTTGCCGGTACATTTATGTCGGCAGTCCGAGTGCGGCGAGTGCGTCATCGAGTGCGGCGGAGGGCGACAGCCTTATGACCGAGGGGTCGCGCTTGAGCCACGTGAGCTGTTTTTTTGCGTAGACGCGGGTGTTTTTGGCTATGCGCGCTATGGCTGTGTCGCGGTCCATGATGCCGTCCATCCATGCAAACAGCTCCTTGTAGCCTACGGTGTTGAGAGCATTCAGGCTGCGCATAGGGTACACGCGCCGTGCCTCTTCGATAAGTCCTTGCTCTATCATCCTGTCCACGCGCCTGTTGATGCGGTCGAAAAGCTCGTCGCGCTGATAGTCAATCATCATTTTTATGATTTTGAATGGCCGTGGCTTTATGGTGCCCGTGCGAAGTGTCGAGTAGGGGGCTCCGGCTTCAAGGCATATCTCTACGGCATGTATCAGTCGCCGGTGGTTGGCGGGGTCGGCGGTTTTAAGGTAGTCGGGGTCGAGTATGCGCAGCCTCATGCGCAGTCCCTCTATGCCTTCGGTCTCGTATATTGCCGCCACGTCGCGGCGCACGTGGTCGCTAATGGTGGGCAGGTCGTCGATGCCCCGGCACACTGCGTCGATGTACATCATGGAGCCGCCGCACATTACAGCGTAGGGCGAACGCTCCCACAGCGAGGGCAGAAGCGCCATGACATCCTCCTCATAGCGGGCGGCGCTGTAGTAGTCGCCGAGCGACAGTGTGCCCACGAAGTGGTGGGGCACGGCGGCAAGTTGCGAACTGTCGGGCGCGGCGGTGCCTATAGGTATGTCGCGAAACAGTTGGCGCGAGTCGGCCGAGATGATTTCACATCCGAGCCTCCGCGCCAGCTGTATGGATAAATCGGTCTTTCCCGAACCCGTGGGCCCGGTTATGACAATCAGGGTGTTATCGGTCGGTCGATGCTCCGGCATGGTCAGCTCTCGGCTACCAGACGGGCTATCTCAACAATCACTTCGGCCGCTTTTTCCATCGATTTTATGGGTACAAACTCATAGCGTCCGTGGAAGTTGAGACCTCCGGCGAATATGTTGGGACAGGGCAGCCCCTTGAACGACAGCTGTGCCCCGTCTGTCCCCCCGCGAATGGGCACCACATGGGGCGTCACGCCTACGTTGATCATGGCTTGTTCGGCAAAGTCCACCACGTACATGACAGGCTCGATTTTCTCGCGCATGTTGTAGTACTGGTCCTTGATCTCTATGGCGGTGCTGTTGGGGAACTCGTTGTTTACTTTTCTTACGAGGTGCTCAAGCTCCTTTTTGCGGCGTTCGAAGCGGTCGCGGTCATGGTCGCGTATTATATATGTTACTTCCGTCTTCTCGACATCGCCTTTTATCGATATAAGGTGGAAGAAGCCCTCGTAGCCTTCGGTGTGCTCGGGAGTCTCCCATCGGGGCAGCATTGAGGTGAACTGGTTGGCTATGCGTATGGAGTTTAGCATCTTGTGCTTGGCATAGCCCGGATGCACGTTGCGGCCTGTGAATGTTATTTTTGCAGCCGCGGCATTGAAGTTCTCGTACTCGAGTTCGCCGATTTCGCCGCCGTCCATCGTGTAGGCCCAGTCGGCTCCGAACTTATCCACGTCAAACTTGTGTGCTCCCTGACCTATCTCTTCATCGGGGTTGAAGGCTATGCGTATCTTTCCGTGCTTGATTTCGGGATGCTGCATAAGGTATTCGACAGCCGATATTATCTCGGCTATGCCGGCTTTGTCGTCGGCACCGAGCAGGGTGTTGCCGTCGGTCACAATCAGGTCCTGACCTTTGTAGTGGTCAAGCTCGGGGAACTGGCGCGGTGAGAGCACTATGCCTTTCTCTTCGTTGAGTGTTATGTCGCCTCCGTCGTAGTTCTTGACTATGCGCGGCTTTACATGCCGTCCCGACAGGTCGGGCGAGGTGTCAAGATGTGCGATGAAGCCTACGGTGGCTATCGGTTTGTCGGTGTTGGCGGGCAGTGTTGCCATCAGGTAGCCGTTTTCGTCAAGGCTAATCTCTTCGAGTCCGAGCTTCTGCAATTCTTTTTCCAGATGCTGGGCAAATATCATTTGGCCGGGAGTCGAGGGCCATAGATTGGTTAATTCGTCACTTTGAGTGTCAAATTTAACGTATTGCAAAAAACGATCAACTACATTCATAGCGGAAGGGGTATTAAGTTTAACGGTATTATCCACTACAAAGGTAATGTAATTTTTGGAAAAAACAACATCAGGCGGTAGGTTTCTGCCGCAGCCTATTGTTTGCCGATATGTTTCGGAATAGGCTATAAAAGCATGCGATAGTATAAATTAAGTTAAACGGGTGAAATTTGTTTGTCAAAAATATGTTGTGAAACATTTTTATTTGTAACTTTGCATCAGTTTTTCATGGTATTAGATTTAAGGTAAAAAGATTATTCGTCGTGATGACGAGTAATTTTTTTTTTATGCCATAGCGATTCGACAATCTGCGAGCCTGTAAAGGCTCACGCCGGTTGTAAGCCGGGTACGAAGTGTCCGGACCGCCATTTTTGGTCAAACAATTGTATCGGGTTGGGGCTTGATTATTAAGGATGAATGACGGTTTGACATCGAAAATATGGTATTTAAAACCTATTAAAACAATATTTTAATTAGGGTTCACTGAAAAATGTTTAT
>LUJO01000059.1 GCA_001689405.1 Candidatus Homeothermus arabinoxylanisolvens
GGGTCCCTTTTCAAATGTTAGATGCACATATATACCTATCTTCCCGATGCGTTTGCCGGCTACTCCGACACCCAGTTCCGCCTGTCGCAGGACTGTATGACCGACAACTCAATCGACTACTGGGGTGTGGGCCGCTATCACTCCGTGATGGACGACGCCTACGATGCTACCAACCACTGGTTTGCTTCCGACGTATGGAGCAGCCGTTATCGCGGCATCCGCGCCTGCAACCAGTTCCTTGCCAACGCCAAACCCTCGGTAATCGGTAATGCCGAGAAGCCCGGCGACGACAACAAGCTCTATGACCGCTGGTGCGCCGAGGTACGCGTAATCCGCGCACTCCTGCACTTCGACCTCATATGCTACTTCGGAGCCATACCCATCGTGGCCGATGACGAGGAGGGCAACCCCATCATACTGTCGCCCGGCACAGCCCTGCCCGAACGCACTCCGGCAGTCGAGGCTCTTGACTGGGTGGCTAACGAGATGGAGACATGGAAAGACAAACTGCCCTTCCGCTACGCCAATGAGGATGAAAACTGGGGACGTGTGAACGGCGCCGCAGCCTATGCGCTCAAATCGCGCGCGCTCCTCTACAAGGCTTCGCCGCTCAACAATCCCTCGGGCGACAAAGCGCTGTGGCAGGCAGCGGCTACGGCAGCCACCGACTTCATCACCAAAAACAACACCGTAGCCAACAAGTATCGTCTGCACCGCACCGTTGACAACGACCCGCAGAAAAACTACTACGACGTGTTCACCTCCGACCCCGTGATGTCCAACGAATACATACTGAGCCGCTCAGTATGGAACACCCTCAACCTCGTGTACTTCAACGGTCCCTGCGGCTTCGCCGGCAAGATAAGCAACACCGGCTACAACAACCCCACCCAGAACCTTGTCGACGCATACGAGACCGCCAACGGCCTCCCCATCGACCAAGACCCCTCCTACGACCCGCAGGATCCCTACAAGAACCGTGACCCGCGACTGGCACAGACCATTTTCTACCACGGTATGACATGGGGCGACGGCGACGAAGCACGCGAGCTTAACATGCGCAACGACTCCGAGGATGTCGGCATCGACTACTCGCGCGGTAACGGCGGCACATGTACGGGCTACTACTGCAAGAAGTACGTGCACAACATACGCTTCGACGGTACGGTAGGCAACCAGCGTGTGGCGTGTCCTATATTCCGTTATGCCGAGATTCTGCTTAACGCGGCCGAGGCTCTCAACGAAGCCGGCCAGACAGGTCAGGCCTACGCGTACATCAACGAACTGCGCGACCGCGTGGGCATGCCCGCCTACTCCGGCATGAACGAGGGCCAGCTCCGCGAGCGCATACAGAATGAGCGCCGCATAGAACTCTGCTTCGAGGACCACCGCTTCTTCGACTGCCGCCGCTGGAAGCTATTCGAAGGCAAGACTCCCGCGTCGGAAAAGAATCAGCCCCGCTACCGTCAGGTCTACAACCTCTACGGCGTAGCCATCAAAGAGGACGGAGGCACACGGTTCAACTACGGCCTGTCGGAAAAATACTCCTCGCAGACCTTCAACTCGCCCAAGAACTACTACTTCCCCATACCCTATTCCGAAATCCAGAAGACCGGTATGACGCAGAATCCCGGATGGGAATTGTAAGCTCACATAATTAATATTGACAACTCATGAAAATATCACGTATATTTCTTTACAGCGCATTGTCGGCAGTCACCCTTCTCACGGGTGCCTGCGACGATGACGACAACGGCTACAAGTACGGCGACCCCAAAGCCGTGGTATCGACGCCTGTCGCCCCGGTGATAAACGCTACCTCGGCCGAAGTGGAGGCCACATTCGATATGGCCGCCGACTTCCGCACAAGCGGCGCGGGCTTCTGCTATGACGTCAAACCCGGACCCACCATCTACGGCAACGCCGTAAAAGCCACTGTCACCGACAACAAGATGAAGGCCACCATCACCGGCCTCGCCCCGTCCACCACATATTACATACGCGCTTATGTGGCCGTGTATGACAACAGCGACCTTGAATACTCTCCCGAATTCACCATAACCACCGGCGAGGGAACACCCGAGGAGATGCTTGAAAATTATGTTGCACCCAAAGACAATGACTACTATGTGGCCATTGCCGGATGGAGCGCACGCGACCAATGGAACCTCGCCAACGTACACGACCCCTCTGTCGTGAAGGCCGCCGACGGATACTACTACATGTATCAGACCGACGCTTCGTACGGCAACGCACATATGGAGGGCGGAGGACACTTCCACGGACGCCGCTCCAAGGACCTCGTAAACTGGGAATACCTCGGCGCCACTATGCCCGAACTTCCCGAGTGGGTTGTGCCCAAGCTCAACGAGATCCGCAAGGCCATGGGTCTTGAGGAAGCCAATCCCGATGTCAACGCATTCGGCTACTGGGCTCCCGTAGTACGCAAAGTCAACGACAACCTCTACCGCATGTACTACTCCATAGTATGTCCCGGTACTATCAACGGCGACGGCACATGGGCCGAGCGCGCGTTCATAGGCCTGATGGAAAACTCCAATCCCGCCGACAACTCGGGCTGGGTCGACAAGGGCTATGTCATAACAAATGCATCTGACCGCGGCCTGAACTTCAACGTGGCCGCCAACGACTGGGCCAACTGCTACTACAAGTTCAACGCCATAGACCCCGCCTATATAATAACCGATGCAGGCGAGCACTGGCTCATATACGGATCTTGGAACAGCGGCATAGCCGCCGTGAAGGTCGATGCCGAAAGCGGAAAGCCCGCCAACCTCGGCAACCCGTGGGGTACGGATGCCGAAATAGCCTCGTACGGCAAACTGATATACACCCGTCAGATGGGCAACCGCTGGCAGGCTTCGGAAGGCCCGGAGATTGTATACCGTGACGGCTACTACTACCTCTTCCTCGCCTATGACGCTCTCGGAGTGCCCTACAACACCCGCGTCGTACGTTCCAAGAACATCACCGGTCCCTATCTCGGCATAGACGGCACCGACTGCACCAACGCCGGCGGCGACGCATACCCCATCGTCACCCACCCCTACAAGTTCAACGGCCACTACGGCTGGGTAGGCATATCGCACTGCGCCGTATTCGATGACGGCGAGGGCAACTGGTTCTACGCCTCGCAGGGACGACTTCCCGGCGGCATTCAGGGCAACGACGCCAGCAACGCTCTCATGACCGGTCATGTGCGCAGCATACGATGGACCAAGAGCGGATGGCCCGTGGTGATGCCCGAACGCTACGGAGCAGTGCCGCAGGTAGCCATTGCCGAAGAAGAACTGATAGGCAACTGGGAGAACATAGACCTCGGCTATCAGTACGAAACCATGAAGGAGTCGGTGACCATAACGCTCAACGATGACCACACTGTAGCCGGAGCGCCGTGGGACGGAGCCACATGGAGCTACGACGCCGAAGCACGTATACTGACCATAGGCTCGGTAGAACTGTATCTCATGCGCGAGTGTGACTGGGAGGCCGCCCCGCGTACCCATACAATAGTATACGCCGGTATTGACAACCGCACGACATACTGGGGCAAAAAACTAAGGTAAAGATTATTTTAGACTCCCGGAGAGCCGATGCCCCTATGGCTCGCCGACACCACCCGACAGGCTGCATCGACCGATGCGGCCTGTCGTTTTATTAGACTGATTAGCCCCATTAGACTAATTAACTCTATCCCCACGTTACAATTTTTTATGCTTTCGTCTCATTTTGCACAATGGGGTTGTCTTACCGCGTACTATTGAGTAACTTTGAGAAAACAACCCATTTTACTGTTATGAGACGTTCATTATGCTTTCTTGCGACATTGCTGTGCGTAGCCGTTTTTAACGCCGCGGAGCCGTTTGTATCATTCACTCCCGGTGAGGAGTTTTTCACTGTCATCGATAATGGCCGACCACTGCCCGTCTATCTCGACGAGGGCGTGGACGAGGCCGTAAGCATAGCCGCCAAGGCGCTGTGCGAAGACTTCGGGCGCGTATCGGGCACTCCGGCCGCCATTGCCGCACAAGCACCCGCGCGCGGTATAATAATAGGTACATGCGGCACCCCCGTGATAGACCGCCTCATCGAGAAAGGTGCCATTGACGGCCCGGCGCTCAAAGGCAAATATGAAAAGTATCTGCTTACCGTGGTAAGCAATCCCGCCCCGGGCGTGGACGAGGCGCTGGTCATAGCCGGAAGCGACCGTCGCGGTACCGTATACGGCATTTACGAGCTGTCGGAGCAAATGGGCGTGTCGCCGTGGTACTGGTGGGCCGACGTACCGGTAGCCCGCCGCGACAATGTATATATAAAACCGGGCGTATATACTGACGGAGAGCCTGCCGTAAAATACCGAGGCATATTTCTAAACGACGAGGCCCCGTGCCTCACCGGATGGGTCAAAAACCATTACGGCACCGGTTATGGCGACCACCGCTTCTATGCCGATGTATTTGAACTGATACTCCGGCTTAAGGGCAACTTCATGTGGCCCGCCATGTGGAGCTGGGCGTTCTATGCCGACGACCCCGAGAACTCGGCCACAGCCGACCGCATGGGCATAGTCATGGGCACGTCGCACCACGAGCCTATGGGCCGCAATCATCAGGAGTGGGCACGCAACCGCAAGAATTACGGCGCGTGGGACTACAAAACCAACAAAAAGACCCTCGACCGCTTTTTCAGCGAAGGCGTGCGACGCCTGAAAGACACCGAGGACATCGTCACCATAGGCATGCGAGGCGACGGCGACGAGGCCATGGAGGAGGGCACCAACATAAAGCTGATGGAGTCGATAGTCAAAAACCAGCGGCGCATCATAGCCCGCGAGACGGGACGGGCCGCCTCGGAGACCCCGCAGATATGGGCTCTGTACAAAGAGGTGCTCGACTACTACGACGCCGGCATGAGAGTGCCCGATGACGTCATAATGCTTCTCTGCGATGACAACTGGGGCAATGTACGCCGACTACCCGACGACAAAGAGCGTAAACATCCCGGAGGATGGGGCATGTACTACCACGTAGACTATGTGGGGGCGCCGCGCAACACCAAGTGGATCAACGTCACCCCGGTGCAGAACATGTGGGAGCAGCTGTCGCTCACCTACGACTACGGTGTCGACAGACTGTGGATACTCAATGTAGGCGACCTCAAGCCCATGGAATACCCCATAACCCTGTTTCTTGACATGGCATGGAATCCCCGTGAATACGGTGTCGACGACATAACCGGCCACACCCGCCGCTTCTGCGCAGCCCAGTTCGGTGAAGACCAAGCCGACGAAGCCGCGAGAATACTCAACCTCTACAGCAAATACAACGGCCGCGTGACCCCCGAAATGCTCAACCACACGACATACAACCTCGCCACAGGCGAGTGGAAAGCCGTAGCCGACGACTACGCCCGTCTCGAAGCCGAAGCACTGCGTCAGTTCATAACGCTCAAGCCCGAATATCGCGACGCTTACCAGCAGCTCATCCTCTTCCCCGTTCAGGCCATGTCCAACCTTTACGAGATGTATTATTCGCAGGCCATGAATCTGGCTCTTCACAAACAGGGCGACCCGAGGGCCAACGAGTATGCCGACAACGTGGAGCGCTGCTTCAACCGCGACCGTGAACTCTGCGACGCCTACAACCATGATATAGCCGGTGGCAAATGGAACGGTATGATGACACAGAAACATATCAGCTATACGAGCTGGCACGACGGCTTCCCCGCCGACACAATGCCGACCGTAAAGCGTGTCACCGACACGGCAAAAGGCGGATACACCTTTGACGAAGGGGGCCGCGGATGCGTCATCATAGAAGCCGAGCACTTCTACAAGGCATGCGACGGCGACTCGGTGAAATGGACCGTAATACCCTACATGGGACGCACACTCAGCGGAGTATGCGCCATGCCCTACACCGCACCCGTCGACGGAGCATCGCTCACCTACCGCATGAAGCTGCCCAAAGGCACGTCAAAGGCCAAAGTGACGGTAGTGGTGAAGTCGACCCTCGCGTTCAAGAACCGTGACGGACACCGCTACGAAGTCGATTTCGGCGCCGGAGAGCCTGCTGTAGTGAACTACAATCATAATCTCAACGAAGCGAAAGAAAACATATACAGCATATTCTATCCTACCGTGGCCCGACGCGTGGTGGAAAAAACCGTGGAGCTACCTGTAGCGGTCGACAAAGACGGCTACGCCACACTCACCCTGCGTCCTATCGACGAAGGCACCGTATTTGAAAAAATCATTGTGGACCTCGGCGGATACACCCCGCAGTACCTCTACGGCACTGAGTCATCCTGCTCCCGTAATTAACCCTACGGGGCCTATTGGTCCAATTGCGCGGGATAAGGCATCGGCAGCAAAACCCTCCCTACTCTTTTTACATTGACCCTGAATAAGCACTGATAGAACGCGGTTTTCCGAAAAATATGACGGAAAATCGCGTTTTGTCCATAGCCCATGCTATGAACAGCGAGCCGCCTATGACAAACGGTACGGCAACGCAGGCAAACGTGATAAACGTAGGATCGAAACCGAACAACGGCAAGAACGCCTTGCTCGACATGGTAAAGACAGGCGAAAACAACAGTATGGGCAGAGTGTTTCTGCCTATGAAATGCAGCACCGTCTTAATCCGCATGGGAATAAACCGGTAGATCCACAGCATCAGGCATACGGCGAAGTATACTATGGCCACGCCGGCAATGGAGAAGCGATACAGATTTTCAGGAAAACAGCAGAGTACCGCCAGCGGCACGACAGCCCATGCCGCAGGACGGAAAAGTGTGTCGAAATCCATACTGAAGCGGCTTGCGGCGACTCCGAATATAAAATAGAGCGCGTTACCGGTCGACAGCAGCCCTACGTATGACAACAAGACGAGACACAGCGAAAATACGATTAGAAACAGCACTGTCGGCAAACGTCGACACGCCACACTGCACAGATAGCACGTCAGCAGAGCCACAATAAGAGTGTGCAGATACCAGTACGGCCCTATAGGACGTAAAAATACATTGTGAAGTATCAGCACAGGCGACAGGGACTCCACGGGGTCTCTGACCGGCAGCACGGCCGACATGCCCGTATAGGCCGACTCCATGACGGCATAAGGTATGAATATCCACAGAATGTACCGGCCGAAAGCGGCAGCCGGCTTGACCATGTTGGCAAAAAAGCCCGACAGAAACAGAAATACCGGCATATGAAACGTATACACTACAGCTTTGGCGTAAGGATAGGCGTCCTCGACACACGCCAGATGAAACAGCACCATGAGTATGATGCATACACACTTTACAAAATCGGCCGTCGCTACACGCTCTCTCATGCAGAAAAGTGATAAAAAAGCGGGCCGTTGACAGTCGAGTCACGGCCCGCCGATGGTATATGTCTTGTTATGTTACTTCTTGGGGTTGACGTCAGCCACCTCTACATTGAAGACAAGGGTCTGGTTAGGACCGATCTTGGC
Source organism: Candidatus Homeothermus arabinoxylanisolvens (assembly GCA_001689405.1). Lineage (GTDB taxonomy): Bacteria > Bacteroidota > Bacteroidia > Bacteroidales > Muribaculaceae > Muribaculum > Muribaculum arabinoxylanisolvens. Next base: position 7,503 of record LUJO01000059.1, read on the forward strand.
ATAGGGCTGTCCCTTGACGCCGTAAGCGAGGTCGCCGGGGATGTAAAGCACATACTTGGCGCCCTTCTTCATCATCTTGAGGCCTTCGCCGAAACCGGGAACGACGTTGCGCGGGCTGAATGTGCGAGCCTCGCCCTTCGAGTCGTCAAACACAGTACCGTCGATAAGCTCACCGGTATATATGACAGCCACCTGATCCTTGTCGGTGATAGAGTCGCCGGCACCTTCGTTGAGAACCTTATAGGAGAGTCCCGATGCGGTAGTCTTGATGGCGGGATCCTTAGCCTTTATAGAGTCGATGTAAGCTTCGCCGGCCTTGCGGTTGGCTACGGCTTCGGGAGCGTTGTTAAGCTCTTCGAGTTTACGCTCTTCGGCACGGGCCTGAGCCTTCTCCATAAGATTGTTGAGAAGCTGCTGGTCCATCATGGTGTCGCCTACGCTGTCGGCCATGAAAGCCTTCTTGAACTCAGCCATGAACTCGTTGCGATCAACATCGACGCCGAGCTGCTGGTAGAAGTAGTTGAACTGCTGGGCGAAGCGTGTACCCATGCTCAGACCCTGCAGATAAGACACGTCAGCGGTGTCAACCATGACTGCTGTCTGCAGACCGCGTATGAAAGCGGCCTTATCCATCTTGGGATCGGCCTCGCGGGTGAAGTTTTCATTAAACTGGCTGCCGACAACCTTACCGAACAGCACCGACACAGAGTCGTTCAATGCAGCGTCCTCGCTGCTTGCAGCCTGCGATTTGTTACAGGCGGTCACGCTCATAAGCATGGCCCCCACACCACAGGCAAGAATAAATTTCTTCATTGTAATAACGGTTTATTAATTTACTTTTATTAATTCCACATCAAAAATAAGGGTCGAGTTAGGGCCTATGACATTGCCGGCGCCGTTAGGACCGTAGGCGAGATTGGAGGGGATGAAAAGACGCCATTTAGCGCCCTCCTTCATCATCTGAAGAGCCTCCACCCATCCGGGTATCACCTGAGTCACACCGAATGTGGCCGGAGCGCCTCTCTCTACCGAGCTGTCAAAGACAGTGCCGTCAATCAACTTGCCGGTATAATGTACGGTAACGCTGTCGCTTGCCACAGGCTGCTTGCCGGTACCTTCGCTGAGTACCTCGTACTGAAGTCCCGATGCGGTGGTCTTTACCTCGACACGTTTGCCGTTTTCCTCAAGAAATTTTTTTCCGGCAGCTTCGTTTACCTCGCCCATCTTGGCTGCGGCTGCACGCTGCTCGGCCTCCATGGCCTCGAAAAAGTTCTTGATTTCGGCTTTGGCCTCGTCATAGCTCATCTTGGGCTGTGCGCCTTCAAACACGGCAGCCACACCGTCGGCGAAATCCTTTATATTGAGAGTCTTTATACCCGAACCGCGGAAATTATTTCCCATGCTGAGTCCGAGCGCATAGCTTATACGGTCTAAATTCTGATTGTCCATAACAGTCACTGTTTTAATTATAAGTAAGTTTGCAAAATTAGAGAGAATATTTGGATTTATATATTAACTTTATGTAAAAATAGATAAATTGCGCTTATACTTCTCCAAATAAACGATAAAGCTCGTCGAACCGGGCCAGAGAATCGCCTCCGTGACGCGCTATCGAGTTGCGCACACGGCTGAGCGGCTTCTTTTCCATATTGCCGCTTTTCGAGTAAAACTTATCGGCATAGCATACAAGCTTTTCAAGCATTGTCACCGGACAATAATCGGCAAGCGGCAGGTCGAGGTTCTGGCTTATTATATCCTCCATCGTTATACCGGTGCCGGTATGCCGCTCGGCCACACGCGCCCATTCCTCGGGCATGCCCTCGTCGCGCAACAGCCGGGCCCCTATGACCCCGTGGCGCATATACGACTCCGTGCCCGTGCAATGTATGCCGGGCGCGGAGGTCGCAAATATACCTATGTCATGGAGCATGGCCGCACCGGCCACTTCATGCTCGTCAAGTCCGAGACCGCGCTCGCGGTTGATGGCGAGAGCAAGCTCTGTCACCTGCGACGCATGCTTCATGTATATGGCCCGCAACTCGTTGTCAGCGGGATAATACTTGTCTATTATTGCCTGATAATCGGCATGTAAGGTCATCAGTCGACTATGGTGTTCCAGTTATGGACATCCTCCTCTTCACCGAGCTGTATGGCACGCAGACGGTTGTAAAGGGCCGTAACCACCGGACCGGGATTGCCGTCCTTGCTCACCACGTACTTCTTGCCGGTGTCGAGGTCGTCGATCTCCGCAACGGGCGATGCCACGGCGGCGGTACCGCAGGCGGCGGCCTCCTGTATCGAGTCGAGCTCCTCGATAGGTATGTGGCGCTGCTCCACTTCAATACCCATGTCGCGGGCAAGCTGCATGAGGCTCTTGTTGGTTATCGAAGGCAGTATGGAGTCCGATGCAGGCGTTATGTACTTGCCGTCCTTGATAGCGAAGAAGTTGGCCGGGCCACACTCGTCAAGGTACTTCTTCTCCTTCGGGTCGAGGTAAAGTACGGCCGAATAGCCGAGTTCATGAGCCTTCTCGCCGGCCTCAAGGCTTGCGGCATAGTTACCGCCCACTTTCCAGCGGCCTGTGCCTTTGGGAGCCACGCGGTCAAACTCACGCATTATACATATGTTGGTAGGCTTGAAACCCTCTTTGAAATAAGGACCTACGGGAGTGACGAGAATAAGGAACAGATACTCCGTAGCCGGCTTCACACCCACCTGCGCCGAGATGCCGATCTCAAGAGGACGTATGTAAAGCGACGCTCCGCTTCCGTAAGGAGGCACAAAACGCTCGTTGAGCTTAACCACTTTCTTTACCATCTCGCAGAAGAGCTCTTCGGGTACGGGGGCCATAAGCAGTCCTTTGGCCGAACTTATAATGCGCTTGGCGTTTTCTTCAAGTCTGAATATTCTTATTTTACCGTCCTTTCCACGAAACGCTTTAAGACCCTCGAAAATCTCCTGTCCGTAGTGCAGGGAGGTAGCGGCGATGTGAAGGTCGATGGTCTCGGACTGCGATACTTCTATCTCGCCCCATTTTCCATCACGGTAATAACAACGTACATTGTAGTCAGTGGGGATGTAGCCGAATGACAATTTACCCCAGTCCAATTCTGTATCCATAATTATACTATTATTTCAATTTCTGCGAAATTAACGATAATTCTTCAATAATATATAATTTATACAGGAATTTTATCGCGGCCCTTACCTCTGAGATATTCGGCGGGAGTGACTCCGGTCACGTTTTTGAAATGACGGAAGAACGTGGCGCGTGATGAAAATCCGCATAACTGCGACAACGCCGTCAGTGTATAGCGCGAAGGGTCGGAATTATCCACTATGTGCTTGAACTCGGCCACACGATACTCGTTGACATAGTCGTAGTAGCTCTTTTTAAGATACTGATTGAATAAAAACGAAAGTTCGTGTCCCGACACATCGGCCAGCTGGGCCAGATCGCCTATTTTAAGTCCGGGATCGGTATAGGGCTTCTTCGACTTCATTATCTTGTCGAGATGCTTCAGCAGCCGGCGACACTCATCGTTGGTCATACGCATCGATTTATACCGATTGCGCCTCTCATCTTCAGCAGCCGCGGCTGCTTGCTGAGCGGTACGCTCGGCAAATTCGAAGTGTACGCGAAGCTCCTCGCGGTGGCGTCTGTGTCTTACTAAAAACACGACAAGCAGCGCCACTGCCAGAATAAGCAGTACGGACATGGATATGACAGCCCAGCTGAAGTGCGACTCCACCATTATCTTAAGGGCGGTCTCACCCGGAGTACCGTCGCCCCGGCGTACGCGCAACGTATATGTACCCGGCTTCAGGTCGTAGTAAAGCAGCGACGCCTTGCCTATCTTCTTCTTCCACTCCGAGTCATAACCGTCGAGCCGATACTCTATGTACTGGTACTCGGGAGCCACATACCGCGGATTGGAGTAATTTATCGACAGGTTGTTCTTGTCCTGAGGCAGACGAAGCACGGCCATCCCGTCCTCTCGGTCTATAAGTTCGGTGACGCTCTCCCCGTTGGCCGACACATCGGTTATAAACACCGGAGTGTCGATTGACGGCTGACTTTTAAGACGGTCGAAGTCCAGCTTTATAAGACCGAGCGTGTTGCCAAACCACAAGTTGCCGTCGACATCGCACTGCGGCGGACACAGCGTGAACACGGGGTGCAACAGTCCGTCAGCGTTGTTGAACATGCGGAAGTCCGACTTCTTGTCGTACCTTACAAGCCCCTTTTCCGTACCGAACCACAGCCAGCCCTCGGCATCCTCGAATACAAAGGTTATAATCGAGTTGGCCACATCGCTCGAAAAGGGTATCGGCTCGAAGTGCGTGAGCGACAGATTGGACTTTATGACCTGACCGCGGTCGGGCACGAAGTAAAGATTGTGTTCGGAATCCTCATAGACGTCGCGTATCTTGGTGTTGTTGACAAACCCTTTCGGGAAACGGTCGGCCGACAGAGTCTCGCCGTTCCACACGGCCATGCCGTTTTCGGCACACATCCACCCGCGTCCCGAGCTGTCAAAGAATATCTCGTACACATTTCCGGCCGGCAACTGCGAGTTGGCCTCGTTGTAGCATGCCGTCTCCTGCCCGTCCTTGAAGCGGAACAGTCCGCGCGAAGTTCCCACCCACATGTTATCGTCCTTGTCGACGACAATCGAGAATATGGACTCGCCGTAAAAAGGCTGGCGCGTATTGTCAAAGTCGGTCAGCTTCAATGTGGCGGGGTCAAACACATACATGCCGCCGCCGTAGGTGCCTATATAGTACTTGCCGCGATACGGAGCTATCGAGAAAATGATGTTGGAACGTATGTCGGGAAAACTGAATTTGGCCGAACGTCCCGTACTCTCGTCAATATAGTAAAGGCCCTCGCGTGTGCCTATCAGCTTGCGCGGGCCGTCGATCGACACGGCCCTTACGGCCATGGTGCCGGTATCTATCACGCCGGGGTATGAATAAGTCTCGAATATGCTGTCAAAGTAAGGTGTATAGTCCACACCATCCTGATAATAGCCTACCCACAGGAGTCCGCGGTCATCGATAAGCATCGAATATATGGAGTTGCTTCGAAGCCGGGAGCCGGCAGCGGAGCGCGACGACAGATTGCACACTACATTGCGGCCGGGTATGGAGTACATGAATATTCCCTCACCGTCGGTGGCTATGTACAGACAGCCGTCATCGTCGACCGACAGCGATGTTATTATGTCGTTGCCTATATCTATGCTGTCGGTAAACTCGCGGCGCTTCGTGTCAAAAAATATGACACCGTCGCCGGCAGTGCCTACAAAAAGCATGCCGTCGCGGCCTGTAAGGCGTGACACCGAACTGCGCACCGGAACCCTGTAGGCCTCGGTACGCCGGGTGGCAAAATCCATATAGTAAAGAGTGCGCGACGCGGCTATCCACATGCCTCCGTCGCCGTCTGACCACAAAGCCGTCACCTCATTGTCCTTCGACAGCACGTCGTCACGGAGCAACAGCTGGGCTATGGAATCGCAAGCCGTCCTGTAGACAAACAACCCGTAGCGCGACCCTATGTACACGGCCTTCTCGTCACCCCGGTATACAAGCGCGTTTACCGGAAAATTTATCTGGGACGGACATAAGGGCGACAGTTCCCTGCTACCGGGACGCAACACGAAGAGGCCCTGATGATTGCCTACAAATATCTCTCCGTCCTTACCCTCCGTGATGGCGTTGACCCGTTCGGGGTCTGACTTGGCTCCGGGAAAGCGATATGACTTGATGTTGTTGCCGTCGAAACGGTCAAGAGCCACACCTGTGCCCAGCCATACATAGCCTTTGGAGTCCTTGTATATCGTATTGACCAATATGTCGCTCAGCCCCTCCGACGAAGAAAGATGATAAAAATTTCTTGTCGCGGCCATGCATAAACCTGTATAGACCCATGCCGCAAGCAGCAATAACAAAAGGCGCCGCAATGCAATATTTGCGCCGGTTCTGCCTGCGTATTTCATCGGTTTACACATTTATACAGACGTTTAAGGTTATTTATCAGGTACAAATTTAGCATATCTTTTATTTATATATACTCTCCAAATACAATTTACACTCACTCGGTCGCAAATTTTTCTGTAATTTTGTGCAAAATAATCATTCAAATGGAGAAAAAAACGATCTGGGACCTTCACCGGATGACTCCCGACAACTTCAAGAAAGCGCCCAAAATACCTGTAGTCATGGTGCTCGACAACATACGCAGCCTGAGCAACGTAGGAGCCATACTGCGTACATGCGACGCCTTTGCCGTAGAGCGTGTGCTGCTGTGTGGAGTCACCGGCACTCCGCCCTCGCCCGAGATACACAAGACAGCGCTCGGCGCCGAAGACTCGGTCGAGTGGATGCACTGCGACGACACACTTGAAGCGGTCATGCGGCTTAAACGCGAGGGCTACACGATATGCTCGCTCGAACAGGTCAAGGGTAGTGTGTCGCTTGAGTCATTTGTCCCCGACGGTAATACGAAGTACGCCCTCGTCGCCGGCAACGAGGTAAAGGGTGTGGCGCAGGATGTTGTCGATGCAAGCGATGTGTGTCTTGAGATACCGCAATTCGGCACCAAGCACTCACTCAACGTATCGGTAAGCGCAGGCATAGCCCTGTGGCAGCTCTTCTCACATATGCTCCCGCGGCTATAAGGCTGGGTATGAGCTGATCAATAGTGAAATGACGACCCACCGAGAAACTCCCTCAACAACGATGTGGAAGGTATGAGACGCTCGGTTATAGGGGTGAAGTAGCTCAACAGCTTGCGCAATCGGAACGCCTCGGCATACTCCGGAATGTCACGCGGGACTCCTAATAGTATCTCTTCGGCAAATTCCTTCATGACGCCAAGTTCAAATATGAGCGACGAGTTAAACATGGCGTCGGCATTTTCCTGAAACGGAAATATCCAGCGCTCTTCGCCCCGGCGCACGCTCGGCCAGCGCTTTATGGTATCGGCCGCCGACACGGCGCGGTACTTGTAGTCGCGTATTATACGACGGAGCAGACGGTTATCGGTCGTGGGCACCCAGTTGTGGTCATCGATCGACAGTGTGGTGAGCGCCGATACATAGATCATATACTTCATCTTGGCATCGATGTGCGATGTCAGCTCTGGATTCAGTCCGTGTATGCCTTCTATAAGCAGCACGGAGTTGTCGTTCAGCTTCAGTTTGCGCCCTTTATACACACGCTGGCCCAGCTCGAAATTGTAAGTAGGCAGATCGATCTCCTCGCCGGCGATGAGCGCGTTGAGGTCACGGTTAAACGTATCGAGGTCAAGAGCGTAAAGCGACTCGAAGTCGTAGTCACCGTCAGCGTCGCGCGGGGTCTTGTCGCGGTTGACGAAGTAGTCGTCGAGCGATATCATCTTTGGTTCAAGCAGATTGGTCATAAGCTGGATGGCAAGACGCTTGGTAAAGGTAGTCTTGCCCGACGATGACGGACCGGCAATGAGCACCACCCGTGCGCCACCCTCGGCATAACGCCTCGATATCTCGTCGGATATACGTCCTATCTTCTTGTCGTGAAGAGCCTCGGCCACATTTATGAGCATAGCCGTCTCCTTGCCGGCTACCGCGTTGTTAAGATCGCCTGCGTCATCGACCCCTATCACACGGTTGAACGCGAGATAATCGGTAAATGCCTGATACATCTTCTCCTGCGCTATCGGCGACGCGGCCACCTCGGGATTATTGCTGTCAGCCCCCATAAGCAGGAAACCCTCCTTATATAATATGAGGTCAAATACGGCACACATCCCTGTCGACGGAGCGAGATTTCCGTAATAGCTGTCGCATATTCCGTCAAGACGGTAATACACGGTGTAAAGCTCATGAGTGGTGCGCAGCAGCTTCACCTTGTCGTCAAGCCCCTGCTTCTCAAATATCTTTATGACGTCGGAAGTAAGCCGTTCCTTGCGCTCGAAAGGTATGTCGCGGTCTACCAGCTCCTTCATGTAGGCCTTGAGGCTGTTTACCACCCCGCCGTCTACCGTTATGTCGCCTTCAAGACGACAGTAATAGCCTCTTGACACGGAATGCTCTATCATAAGGCGCACACCCGGATAAAGCGCCGCTACGGCACGGTAAAGCATCATGCACAGAGAACGTACATACACACGGTGGCCCGACGGACTCTGCGCCGTCAGGAAGAGCACCTGCTTAGGCGAAAAGAGCGGAAACTGCATGTCCTCCGTCTTGTTGTTGACCTGCGCGCATATCGGACGCTCCGGCAGTTCGTCGGCTATACTTTCATATATGTCGGTGAGTGTGGCGCCGCCCTCGAAAGGGATATAGCGCTCCACATTCTTGCAATAAACCTTAAGCTGAGTACTCATAAAAACCTTTATTAACAGTTGAAACAAAAACGTCTTTGTAAAGATACAAAACTTTTCCGTGAGAAGTTCAATCTCCGGTTAGTTATTAGTCTAATTAGTCTAATTAGTCTAATTAGTCTAATTGGTCCTATTGGTCTTATTAGCCTTGTAGTTGAAAGTGCTGCCCCATGAGGCGCGGTCGAGGTTGCGGTAGCTGACTGCCTCCGACATGTGGCGGGGGAGTATGGGCTCGCTGCCGTCGAGGTCGGCGATTGTGCGGGCCACTTTCAGTATGCGGTCATAGGCGCGGGCGCTCATGTCGAAGCGCTTCATGGCGTTGCGTACTATGTCCATGCACGACTTGTCGAGCGTCACGTGCTTTTCAAGCAGCCGGGTGTTCATCTGGGCGTTGCAGTATATAGACTTCTCGCCGGCAAAGCGCCTCGACTGCATGGCACGGGCACGGATGACCCGTTCCCTGATGGCCGCGCTCGGCTCACCGCGCTGCATGGTCGAAAGCTCCTCGAACGGCACCGGCATTATCTCGACCTGAATGTCGATGCGGTCCATCAACGGACCCGATATGCGGTTAAGGTATTTCTGCACCTGTCCGGGAGCGCAGGTACACTCCTTTGCAGGATGATTGTAGTAACCGCACGGACACGGATTCATCGAAGCCACCAACATGAATCCCGCCGGATAATCAATCGAATACTTGGCCCTCGACACTGTTATGTGCCGGTCCTCAAGCGGCTGCCTCATGACCTCAAGCACCGAACGTGAAAATTCGGGAAACTCGTCAAGAAACAGCACCCCGTTGTGGGCCAGCGATATCTCGCCGGGCATGGGATTGGCTCCGCCACCGACAAGAGCCACCGGCGATATGGTATGATGGGGCGCCCGGAACGGACGCTGCGTCATCAACCGCGAACCGCTCTTCAACTTTCCGGCCACGGAATGTATTTTGGTCGTCTCAAGCGCCTCCTGAAGGGTAAGCGGAGGCAATATCGACGGCAATCGCTTAGCCATCATGGACTTGCCTGACCCGGGAGCACCCACGAGCAGTATGTTGTGGCCGCCGGCACAAGCCACCTCAAAGGCTCGCTTGACATTGTCCTGCCCCTTGACCTCGGCAAAGTCAAGGTCAAAGGCGGTGACGGCCCGGCTAAATTCCTCGCGTGTATTAACAACCGTGGGAGCCAGAGGCATCTCCCCGTTAAGAAACTTCACAACCTGAACAAGGCTCTCGACGCCGTAAACGTCTATGTTGTTGACCACCGCAGCCTCGGTGACATTGTCCTTAGGCACTATCATGCCCTTATAACCGAGCTGACGGGCCTTTATAGCCATAGGCAGTACTCCGCGTATGGGCAGCACCGTGCCGTCAAGCGACAGCTCACCCATGATGAGATAATCATCGAGATTACGACAGGCCAGCTGCTCCGAGGCGGCAAGTATGGCAAGACTTATGGGCAGGTCATAGGCCGCGCCCTCCTTCTTCACGTCGGCCGGCGACATGTTTATGACCACCGAACGGCGCGGAAACTCCAGCCCCGACTGCTTCAGGGCCGACCTCACTCGCTGATAGCTCTCTTTGACCGCCGTATCGGGCAGACCTACAAGATTGAACGACGCGCCTATCTCCACGGCTACCTCTATAGTGACTATTATGGCGTCAATGCCCTGCACCGCGGCTCCGTAAGTCTTTATAAGCATAGGATTATGATTTTAGTGTAACGATGGTTTTTCACAAAGATAATCAACTTTTTTCAAATAAGGGCGTGACATCAAGTAATTTGTAAGCATCCGCAGCCATCGGCCGCATCGACGCAGTATTTTTGCCATGTCGCGGTATTTGAGTAACTTTGTACTCTTAATTTCAATATTATGAAACAGGTCTGGAGAAAATATCGCGAAAATTATGCCGCCATCATCAAGCTCGGTGTGCCTATACTTATAGGTCAGCTCGGCATGATTGTTGTTGCCTTTGCCGACAATATAATGGTAGGGCGCTATTCGACGGAAGCGCTCGCATCAGCCTCGTTTGTCAACAACGTGTTCAACGTAGCCACATTTGCCTGTCTCGGATTCACCTACGGACTCACCCCCCTTATCGGCGCGCTATTCTCGCAAAAACGGTTTGACACCATCGGCGCCATGATACGCAACGGCGTGCTGGTCAACATAATATTCTCGTTGCTCGTATCGGCCATAATGGGTGTCATATGGCTCAATCTTGACCAGCTCGGGCAGCCCGAGGAGCTTATGCCCCTCATACGCCCCTATTACCTTATAGTGCTGTGCGGCATGGTGCCCGTGGCGCTCTTCAATGTATTCGCACAATGGCTCTTCGCCATAAACCGCACCGCGCTGCCCATGTGGATAATACTTGCATCAAACCTCTGCAACATCATAGGCAACTACATGCTCATATACGGACATTGGGGATGTCCCGAACTCGGCCTTATCGGAGCCGGCTACAGCACACTGTTTGCCCGCGTGCTCTGCCCGGTGGCGGTCATACTCATATTTTTCTGCGCCAAGCGCTTCCGTATGTACCGCGACGGCTTCGTCAATTCCTCGCTGTCATCGCTCACCATAGGACAGATCAACCGCACGTCATGGCCTGTGGCGCTCCAGATGACATTTGAGTCGGGCTCGTTCACCATTGCCGCCGTCATGGCCGGATGGCTCGGCGCCATAAGCCTCGCGGCGTTTCAGATAATAGTCATCACCGGCACACTCGGCTTCTGCATATACTACAGCATGGGGTCGGCCGTATCGGTACTCGTATCCAACGCAGCCGGGCTCGGCGACCGCACCGGCATGAGGCGCACCGCCTTTGCCGGCTACCACATCATGCTCGCTCTGGCCACCCTGTCGTCGCTCATCTTCATTTTCTTTGAAGAGGACATGATACACGCCTTCACCGAGGACCCCGAAGTGATAGCAGCCACAATGGTGCTCATAGTGCCGCTCGTGCTATACCAGCTCGGCGACGCCACACAGATAAACTTCGCCAACGCACTGCGCGGCACCTCGCATGTGATGCCCATGATATGGATAGCCTTTGTATGCTACATTGTGGCAGGCATACCGGCCACCTACCTTCTGGCCTTCACCGCAGGTCTTGGCACATACGGCATAATACTCAGTTTTTCGGTAAGTCTGTTCATGGCCGCGGCCCTGTTTCTGTACTTTTTCATGAAATCCACACGTGAAAAAGCCTCATGACCGTGTCGTCATGCTTAAATTTTTCATATACCTGCTTATTGCAATACAAATTTCATTATCTTTGTGAAATGTAATACAAAATTTTTATTTATGGATTTTGCAAAAGACAGTTATCGGATATTTGAGGAAACGACCGCTCTGTATCATGACTACGACAATGTGGACGCAAAAGTGGACAATCCCTACAAGGAGGGCTCTATAGAGCACACGCTCTTCGCCAAAAACTGGATTGACGCCGTACAATGGCATCTTGAGGACATAATACGCGACCCCGCTATCGATCCGGTGGAGGCACTTGCTCTCAAGCGCCGTATCGACCGCTCCAATCAGGACCGCACCGATATGGTGGAGGAGCTCGACACTTACTTCCGCGAGAAGTACAGCGACGTAGTGCCCTGCGCCGAAGCCACGATAAATACCGAAAGTCCGGCATGGGCCCTCGACCGACTGTCTATACTCGCTCTGAAAATATATCATATGCAGGCCGAGGTGGCCCGCGACGACGCGTCGGCGGAGCATATAGCCAAGTGCCGCGCAAAACTCGACGTACTCACCGAACAGCGCGCCGACCTCATCAGCGCCATCGACCGGCTGCTTGACGATATAGCCGCAGGTAAAAAATACATGAAGGTGTACCGTCAGATGAAAATGTACAACGACCCGGCCACCAATCCGGTACTCTATGGCCAGAAACAATAACCTGCCCAAAAACGTTCTTGTCGCCCGCTTCTCGGCCCTCGGCGACGTGGCCATGACCATACCCGTGGTCTACTCGGTATGCCGCTGCAATCCGGGCACACGCTTCATATTCATAACCAAACCCGGGCAGACATCCATGTTTGTCAATCCGCCCGAGAACCTGACGGTAATCGGCATAGACGTCAAGCAATACCGCACTTTAGGCGATTACTGCCGCCTGCTGAAGGAGCTCCGCCGCGATTATGACATAGACGCCTTCGCCGACCTGCACGGCGTACTCCGCACCTACATGCTCCGCGCCGCCTGCATGCTGCAAGGCATACGGTGCCGGTCGATACGTAAGGGGCGCCGCCACAAGCGCGCCCTCACACGTCCGCGCAACAAGGTCATGCTTCCGCTCATATCGTCAAGGGCGCGTTACCGCGAGGTGTTCTTCAACTTCGGCTTCGCCCTCGAAGAAAAATTCACAAGTCTCTACGACAACGGCAAGGCAGACCCGACGATATTCGCCTCCGTCACTCCGCCCAAGAAAGAGAACGAAAAATGGGTGGGTATAGCGCCGTTTGCCAAGCACAAAGGCAAGATATATCCTCCGGAACTGATGGAAAAAGTCATTGACGAACTTACAAAGCGCGAAGATATAAGGATATTTCTTTTCGGCGGCGGCGAAGAGGAAAGCCGCATACTCGGCGAATGGGCCGCAAAATACCCGCATGTGAAGAACCTTGCCGATAAAAGACACGGATTTCCGGTGGAGCTGGCGCTGCTGAGCCATCTTGACACCATGGTATCGATGGACTCGGCCAACATGCACTTGGCCTCACTTGTAGGCGTACGTGTGGTGAGCATATGGGGCGCCACACACCCCTACTGCGGCTTCAAAGGCTTCAAACAGCGCGAGAGCGACATCGTGCAGCTGCCCATGACATGCCGCCCCTGCTCCGTGTTCGGCAACAAACCGTGCAGCCGCGGCGACTATTACTGCCTCGCCGGCCTCCCTCCCCAGATTATTGTTACAAAAGTCAATTCCATCCTTGACGGACAATGACAGAAGAAGACTTCGATATACGCAACTCACAGACCGGCTACGACCGCGACAAAGACATAGAAAAGGCCCTGCGCCCATCTGAATTTGACTCATTCAGCGGGCAGGACAAGGTCGTCGACAACCTTCAGGTATTTGTGGCCGCGGCAAAACTGCGCGGCGAGTCGCTCGACCACGTACTGCTGCACGGCCCTCCCGGACTCGGAAAGACAACTCTGTCGCAGATCATAGCCAACGAACTCGGAGTGGGCATAAAGATAACCTCCGGACCGGTGCTCGACAAGCCCGGTGACTTGGCCGGCATACTTACCTCGCTCGAAGAGAACGACGTGCTGTTCATCGACGAGATACACCGGCTAAGCCCCGTGGTAGAGGAGTATCTGTACTCCGCCATGGAGGATTACCGCATCGACATAATGATCGACAAGGGTCCCGGAGCCCGGTCGGTACAGCTGTCGCTGTCACCGTTCACTCTCATAGGCGCCACAACGCGCAGCGGACTCCTCACCTCGCCCCTGCGTGCGCGCTTCGGCATAAACTGCCACCTCGAGTACTACGACCACGAGGTGCTTGAACGAATAGTGCTGCGCTCGGCCGGCCTGCTGAATGTAAAATGCACGGCTGAAGCCGCCCACGAGATAGCTCTACGCAGCCGAGGCACCCCGCGTATAGCCAACGCCCTGCTGCGCCGTGTGCGCGACTTCGCGCAGGTAAAAGGCAGCGGCATAATAGAGCCTGAGATAGCGCGTTACGCTCTCGAAGCGCTCAACATAGACCGTTATGGCCTTGATGAGATTGACAACAAGATACTTACAACGATAATAACCAAATTCAAAGGCGGCCCGGTAGGCCTCAACACCATAGCCACGGCCCTCGGCGAAGACCCCGGCACAATCGAGGAGGTATATGAACCGTTCCTGATAAAGGAGGGCTTCATAAAACGCACTCCGCGCGGCCGTGAAGTGACGGAGCTGGCCTACATGCACCTCGGCCACGGCACGGAAGGACGCTCCGGGTCATTATTCGGTTAAAACTTATTTTTACGTTTCAGCGATGGCAGGAGTAAAAAGTTTGGCAAAGGACACAGCCATCTACGGCTTGAGCAGCATAGTTGGACGCTTTCTCAACTGGTGTCTCGTGCCGTTGTACACCAACATGTTTCCCGCCGCACAGTACGGCGTGGTCACCTATATATACACCGTCGTGGCCTTTGCGCTCATAATACTTACATACGGCATGGAGACCGGATTTTTCCGTTTCGCCAACCATGACCGCTACGACAATCCCGACGAGGTATACTCCACCTCGCTCGTATCGCTCGGAGTGACATCGACGGTCTTTTTCGCACTCACGCTTATCTTCCTGCGCCCGATAAGCGACGCCCTCAACTGCGCCGGCCACGAGTCATACATCTGGCTTATGGCTCTTGCCGTAGCTGTCGACGCATATACCTCCATACCCTTCGCTTACCTCCGCTTCAGGAAGCGCCCCATACGGTTTGCCACTCTGAAACTGCTTAACATAGGGCTCAACATAGGGCTCAACCTGTTTTTCATACTGCTGTGTCCATGGCTCTGGACACGATGCCCCGAAACGATATCTTGGTTCTACGACCCCGGCTACGGCATAGGCTACATATTCTTGGCCAATCTCATAACCTCGGCCCTGATGCTTGTACTGCTGCTTCCCGACACACTGTCGGTGCCGCTCGTGTTCAACGGCCGCTTACTCAAGGAGATGCTGCGCTACTCATCGCCGTTTCTCATACTCGGCATAGCCGGTATAATGAACCAGACAGTCGACAAGCTGCTGCTGCCGGTGCTTATATCGGACAAGGCCGAAGCCATGACTGAACTCGGTATATACGGCGCCAACTACAAGATAGCCGTAGTGATGGTCATGTTCATTCAGGCGTTCCGATACGCTTACGAACCGTTTATATTCGCACAGAACAAGGAGAAAGGGGCCGACAAGCTCCAAGCCTACAGCGACGCCATGAAGTACTTCCTCATCTTCGCTCTGTTCATTTTCCTCGGCGTCATGTTCTACCTCGACATAATAAAGTACTTCATATCGCCGGCCTACTTCTCGGGCCTCAAGGTAGTGCCCGTAATCATGCTCGCCGAGCTGTTTTTCGGCATATTCTTCAACCTGTCGCTGTGGTATAAACTCACCGACCGCACACAATGGGGCGCATGGTTCTCTCTGCTCGGCGCGGCCATCACTGTCACGCTCAACATAGTGCTCGTGCCCCGGCTGGGCTACATGGGCTGCGCATGGGCCGCACTCACCTGCTACGGCGTCATGATGCTTGCAAGCTACTTTGTAGGGCGCTCCGTATACCCCATAGACTACAACATACCCCGCCTGCTCTTCTACTGTCTGGTGGCTGCAGTGCTGTATGCCGTCGCCATGTTTGTCGATTTTCATGCCGAATGGGCCAACCTTATGTTCCGTACATTGTTACTAATTATATATATGGGCATTGTATGTCGGAGGGAACATATCACAATTAAACAACTCATCCGCATAAGACGATGAAAAATATTGACCTTCATACGTTGAAGACAAAACTGTTCGGTTACTTTGACCTGAACGGTTATCTTATCCCGCAGGCCGACGCCGAAGCAGTCATAAGAGAAGGTGTGTCGTTTCGCGGCATCAACATCATCATACTTATAGTAGCCATATTCATAGCGTCGCTCGGCCTTAACGTCAACTCCACCGCGGTCATCATAGGCGCCATGCTTATATCGCCGCTCATGGGTCCTATCATCGGCATAGGGCTTGCGGTAGGCATACATGACTTCGACCTCATCAAGCGCTCCTTCCGCAACCTTATGATGGCTACGATATTCAGTGTGGCCACATCATGCGTGTACTTCCTTATATCTCCCGTCAACGAGGGCCACAGCGAACTGCTGGCACGTACCTCGCCCACCATCTACGACGTATTCATCGGCTTCTTCGGCGGTGCGGCCGGCATACTTGCCATAGGCAGCAAAATCAAGGGCAACGTCATTCCCGGTGTGGCCATAGCCACCGCCCTTATGCCTCCGCTCTGTACCGTAGGCTACGGCATAGCCACCCTGCAGCTGCACTACTTTCTGGGAGCGCTGTATCTGTTTTTCATCAACTCGGTATTCATAGCCTGCGCCACGACCGTCGGGGTGAAGCTGATGAAGTACCATCCAAAGGACTTCTCCAATCCACAGAGGGCACACAAAGTGCGCAACGTGGTGTACGCCATAGCTATTCTGACCATGATACCCGCAGGCTATCTTACGGTTATCATGTATCAGGAGAACAAATTCATGTCTAACTGCGACCGCTTTGTAGAGCAGGAGTGTGACTTCGACGGCACTCAGGTACTCAGTCACAAGGCAATGATTAAAAACGGCCGGAAATCGCTCACCGTATCGCTTGTAGGACGTATACTTCCGCAAGATTCTCTGCTTCTGGCCCTTACCGACAAGTTGAATGACTTTCACCTTGCAGGCACCAAACTGCGCATCATACAGGGCGACAACTCTTCGAGCTTTGATGTTACCCAAGCCACGTCAAGCATGCTGCGCGACATGTATCAGGTGACACAATCGACCATAACACGCCAGCAGCAGATAATAGACTCGCTCCGCGCATCAACCGCTTTAATGGCGCGCAACGACACTATGAGCGCCACCATATCGCCCGAAATAAAAGTGCTGTTTCCTCACGTAAAGGAGATTGCGATAACCCGAGGTATAGCCAGCGACATCGACACCCGACGTCTTGACACCATCAACGTGGCTCTTGTGGAGTACTCCGGCCCGATGACGGCGGCACAGACACAGAAATTCCGCGAATACCTCGAAGCGCGTCTGAACACTCGCCCCATAACCATACTGGCAAGCAAGTCGCTCGTCACCGAACCTGCGAAATAAGCCCCTCGTAGACCTGAACATAGCGGGCAGCCGCCACAGGCTCCGAATACTGCGCCACGGCCTCGGCACGCGCGTTGCGGCACATGCGGTCATACTCTCCGCAGTAAAGGGTCGTGTATATGCCCTCGGCAAGGTCCTCGGCCGACTTGTAGCGGGCCACATAACCGTTGACGCGATGCGCTATCATCTGCGGTATTCCTCCCGTGTCAAAACCTACACAAGGTGTGCCGCACGACATCGCCTCGACTATAGTATTGGGCAGATTGTCCTGAAGCGACGGCGTCACATACAGGTCGACGGCATTATATATATCGACAAGCTCGCGCTCATCACTCACATAATCAAGACAATATATGGGGAATGGAAAACTGTCGGTATATCCGGCCGATGCCGCTCCCAGCACCACTACACCGAGGCGGTCGGTCATGTCGGGGTATCTGTCGGCCAGCATACGGCACGCCTCGATCAGATAGTCCATGCCCTTGCGTTTGTCGGTTGTCTTCATAGAGCCGAAAAGAAGTAGCTGACGGTCGGCCGGCAGTTCAAGCCGCGTACGTGCCTGCGCCTTGTCACGCGGGCTGAAAAGGTCGGTGTCAATGGCGTTGGGTATATCGGTAACGCAATGCCCCTCGGTAAGCCTCGCCTTACGGGCAAGCGACGCCAGCCATCGGCTGCATGCCACAAACGCTATTTTGCCGCCATTATAAACCGACATCTTGCGGTCAAACGTCGTTCTTGACAGATCATGCTCCCCCGGGTGACGCAGCATCGGGCAGCGGCCGCACTCCGCCGTATACCGGTTGCAGCCGTCGGAATAATGGCATATGCCGGTAAAGGGCCACATATCGTGCATGGTCCATACAACAGGCTTACCGGAGGCAAATATGGCCCGCAGCCCGTCAAGCGACAGCATGCCCTGATTCACCCAATGCAGATGTATGACATCGACCTCCTTGAAGGCCTGAAGTTTCGTTATATCGGTACCCGACGACGCTATGTCCACTCCAAACAGATTGTCACGGCTGAAGCCGTTGGCGGTCCATATGCGCAGACGCTCCTCAAGAAAATGCCATCGGCGCTTCATGTCGGCAGACAGCGACATCACCCTCGTGTCGGAAGTGGCGCGGTCACGCACGAGCATCTTGGCCTCCACGCCATTGCGGCACAGAGCTTTCATAAGCCTGTTGGCGGCTATCGCCGCTCCGCCCTTACGCTCGGCGGTATTAACTATCAGCACCTTCATTATCGCGAGAACTATATACTGTATGCAAATATACTAATTTAGATATGTCCGTCCGGCATAAAGCGTGAGGCTATTTACGGCCGAAGTCGGCGGGGATTTCGCCCCATGTCTCGGTACGCCACTTTATGATAGGGTTGGCGTAGGTGTTGGCGGCAAGCCACGCCTCGGCACGTCGCACAAGCGACAGCAGCTTATGTGTCTTGGGGGTATCGGAAAGTGTGGTCTTGGCCTTGCGGTTGCGCACCCAAGCCTGCGCCGTGACGCTGTCGCTGTAGATAGGGAAATTCCATCCGCGCTGCTTGCACAGCGCAAGTGCGTGAACGAGCGCGAGAAACTCACCGATATTGTTGGTGCCGTTGTCGACAGGGCCGAAACGGAAAATCTCCTCCCCAGTAGCCACCCACACACCGCGGTACTCCATGCGGCCGGGATTGCCCGCACAAGCGGCATCCACGGCTATTGCGTCGAGCCTTATTTCGGGAAAAGCATCGTAGTTTACCTGAGGTGCCTGATGCGAGGCAATGGCCCGTAGCGCATACATCTCGCTGTCACTGTCGCCGCGAAACGCCTCGGTGGCATCGGTCTGCGAACGAAAGGCCTTATAGCGTGCTCCGGGAAAATTATGTACCTGCTGCTCACACTCCTCCCAAGAGTCATATATACCGGGTGCCCGTCCTGCCCAGACGACATAAAATTTACGTGTCTCCATACTACGAACAGTTTAGAAGCAATGACACATCCATGGCCCTTACGCCGGCCACACGCGCTATGCGCCGGTTCACAGCCTTGCCGAGAAACGTGTAGACGGCACACTGCAGTCCGGGACGCATCTTGACTGTATTGTCGACACCCTCGCATGAAAGTATGTCGCGCATAAGCGACAGAAACGTGTTGCTGAGCGCCATGGCCGATGTACGTGGCACGGCATTGCCTATGCCCGTATAACATGCGCGGCGCCCGGGTCCCGCATCGGCCGGCGATGACGATATGTCGACTTCAGGCAACGACGTAAACATAGGCGCGCGGTCATGGTTAAGATCCATGATGACAACGCCCTTCTTCATTATGTCGACCATGTCGGAGCCGATAGTGTAACGCGGCGACACCTCGGTGGCTATGACCACATCGGCGCCGCGCAATGCATTGGCCACGACATGAGGGTGCAGCGCGGAGGTTATTATACCCGGAACGGAGCGCGAGGCTTCGCGCAGACGGTAGACATCGTTATCAAACATACGCACCGTAGCGCCCGCGCCGAGAGCTGACGACGCGGCGGCACACGCAGCTATGCCCGACCCTATGACCGTGACCTCGCAAGGCACTATTCCGGCCACACCGCCGAGCAGTATGCCCTTGCCGTGGAGCGGATCGGCAAGCAATGAAGCACTGAGCGCAACGGCCGCACGGCCGTCGATTTCCGACAGTATGTCGTAAAACGGAGTATTGCCCCGCCCGTCGTCAATCAGGTCGACGGCCACAGCTATTATGTGGCGGTCGAGAAGCTGCTTGACCGACTGCGGCGACTGGCGGTTCTCGTTGAGCAACGACAGCAGCATGGCTCCGCGCCGCATTTTACGGATGTCGGAGTCGCTCAGCGGCGCCAGATCTATGACTATGTCGCACGACAAGGCATCTTCACGACGGCATATTTCAGCACCGGCTTTCATATAAGCCGTGTCGGTATAGTGTATGACCCGCGCGGCGCCCTCCTCTATCCTGACGGCATAACCCGTTTCGGTAAGCACCGCCACCGCTTCGGGAGTAAGCGGAAAGCGCCGCTCTCCCGCTTCACAGCATGAAGGAAGACCTATGGTAAGCCTGCGGGGCTTTTTCATAACGGCCGCTTCCTGAGGCCGGGGAGTATAAGATGTGTCAGACAGCATAGTCGGTCATTAATTCGTTTATAAATCGGCGTGCGGTGTCGAGTTTTTCCGACTCCGACTCCATGAGGTCAGACTTAAAGGTAACTGCCGCCCTGTTGTAGTGCGGCATGCGTCCGGCGAGAGCCTTAACTATAAACTCGCGCAGCTCGTCGTCGGTTTTATCGGCTATAAGCGGGCGTTTGTGGCGGCCGCGTTTAAGCCTGACAAACAGTTTGTCGACCGACGTATCGAGAAATACAGTCTTGCCGTGAGTGTTCATCCACTCTATATTGTCAAAGAAGCAGGGTGTGCCCCCTCCACAAGCCACTATGACATCCTCAAACTCACCTACCTCATGAAGCATGGCACGCTCGATATCGCGAAATCCACGCTCGCCGCGCTCGGCAAAAAGCTGCGACACCGAGGCATGATAACGCCCCTCTATATAATTGTCGAGGTCAATAAAGCTAATTCCGGTCAGCGATGACACCATACGTCCGAGCGTCGACTTACCGCACCCCATGTAGCCTATCAGAAATATCGGTCGCATAATAACTCAATTATAAATACAACAACAGGTCAATAAGCCTACAGCCCGTGCTTCTCTTTCATAAACCACCGCCACAGCGGGGCCGCCATAAGGGCTTGGATAATCTCGTTGCGACACAGCATGCCGTACACCTCATCACGCGAGAACAAGTGCACCGTTATGCTCTCCGTACGGTCCAGATGCTGGTCGGCCACATGCCTTACTCCCTCGGCCACAAAACAATGGCAGAGATTGGTCGATGTCGACGGATTGGGCGAGAGCACCATGGCCTCGGACCACTCTCCGCCCGCATAACCGGTCTCTTCAAGAAGTTCGCGACGCGCGGCATCGATCGGTGCCTCGCCCTCCTCCACGACTCCGGCACACAGCTCAAAGTCGGTACGCTGCAGTCCGTGACGGTACTGACGCACCATCACCATCTCATCGCGGTCGGTGATTGCGATAATATTGACCCAGTCGGGATATTCAAGTACATAATACTCGTCGTTCACCACCCCGTCGGGCAGTTTTATACGGTCGCGGCGTGCCGTAAGCCACGGACGCTTTATAATGTACTCCGATGATAGTATCTCGCATTTTGCATTTTCATCCATGTCGTAGAACTTGTTGAGTAATTGCAAAGATACGAATAAGTTGAGAGCAAAAACAAATTTATTTGATTTTGCCGAGCGGAAGTATCTAAGATTACCCTACAAGCGGCCGAGAGCTCTGGCAAGATACGGATGTGCCGACAGGAGCGCGGTCTTGGCACTTTCAGTGTCGGCCATGAAGCGATCGCGGAGTTGCTGCGACTGTGTCATGGGGCGATGCCGCAGTCGCTTGACGAGTTTTGCGCATCCGGCCGCAAGTTCAACGGTAGGATGGTTCATAAACGACTGCACAAAAATGTCATATATATAGTCGACGGCCGTATCGGACGGATGCACCATGTCGGCGGCATAAAAACGGTAGTCGCGCAGATCGTCAAGCATTATCTCATACGACGGGAAGTATAACGCCATATCGGGGTATTCGGCGGTCAGCCGGTCGACGGCAAGGAGCAACGCCGACTTGCTTACCTGATTTTCATGAGCTCCGTCGGCAAGATGGCGTATCGGACTTACGGTAAATATGACTTTCAGCTGCGGGAAGCGGGCCGATATCTCACGCAGCATCTTCTTCCAGAGCCCTACGGTCTGGGTAGCCGTAAGCATCTCACGGTTGAAAGTATCGGCCGGCATCTTGTGGCAGTTAGCCACCACTCTGTTGCCCTCCTTAAGACGATATATATAAGATGTACCGAAAGTGACTATAAGCGCCGAAGCATTGGCAAGAGCCTCGCGGGCTTCGGCAGCGGCGCTGTTCATGGCCGCAAGAACGGCCTCGCGGTCAGTGCCGGAGAAGCGTGAGTGATGTGAGTAGCTGTGCCACAGTCCGTCGTGCATGAACAGATCGTTGTCGGTATAGTCACGGCCGTAAAGCAGGTCGAGCAATACCGACGCTATACTTGCCGGATTGTATAAGGTGCCGCACGGATTGATGACCGTGTCAAACAGCTCGCCCTGAAGCCGCGAACCTATGTTTTCGGTAAAACAAGAGCCGAGCATCACCACCGGCCTGTTGTGGTCGACAAGTCCCTGACGGCCCTGCAGAGGCTTTATGACTGTACGAAATTGTATCATGATCAGTATATTTTATAATCGGTTGACAGTATCTGAAACTCCGTGCGGCGGTTTATCTGGTCGGCAACCTCCCTGTCGTCATCAGACAATTGTTCTATAAACTCCTCGTCAAGCACTGTGCCCTCGGTAAACTGAGGATACACTTTGGCAAGGCGCGGTGTCACGGTCTTGGGGTGCGACTTGCCGTAACCGTGAGGAGTAAGACGCCCTGCGTCTATACCGGCCGCCACAAGATAGTCGATGACTGACTGCGCCCTCCGCAACGACAGGTCCATGTTATATGCTTCGGTGCCCTTGCGGTCGGTATGTGCCGCCAGTTCTATGGTCACGCCGGGATTATCGCGCAGTACCTGCGCCATTGAATCGAGTGCCGTACGCGACTCCGGCCTCAACGTAGCTTTATCGAAATCGTAAAATATATTGTCAATGACATTGGGCTTGTTTATCGACGCGAGAGTGAAGTTTACCTCATAACGGGCATCCTCCTCCTCGACTCCCGAGCGGAACTCCTGCTTGGCGTTAAGATATCCGGGTGAACCCGCCATCATGACATAGCTCACACCGCGCTGCAACGGAAACGAAAATGTGCCGTCAGGCTTACAGCGGGCCTTGCGGTTGGACCCGTCATCGCCCACTATGCGTATCAGGGCACTCTCCACAGGGTATCCGTCAAGGTCGGTCACCGTTCCCCCTATCTCTATCTTCAGGTCAGGCAACATAAAGGAGTACAGATGGTCGTAGCCGCGGCTGTCGCCTCGGTTGGAACTGAAAAATCCGCTCTCACCGGGGCCGAATGTTATGCCAAAGTCATCAGCCGATGAATTTACAGGCACTCCCATATTGGTCACACGCCAGCCGCCCGACGGCTGTTGTTCGGCACGAAACAGGTCAAGGCCGCCGAGTCCGGCATGGCCGTTGCTTGCAAAATAGAGCACACTGTCATCGCGCACGTAAGGAAACATCTCGTCGCCGGGGGTATTTATAAAATTACCGAGATTTTCAGGCGCCGATGCCCTCTCTTTAAGGTTGATGCGCCAAAGGTCCTTGCCGCCGTATCCTCCGGGACGGTCTGACGTGAAGTAGAGCCAAGTACCGTCGGGCGACACTGACGGATGTCCGTAGCTCGAAAGCGTGTCGGCACTCACGTCAAGGCGCACCGGCGCGCTCCAGCGGGCATCGGAACGTTGCGACGTGCATATCTCCACCCCGGTATCGGCATCGGGTTCGCGACGGGCGCGGGTAAGATACATGGTCAGCCCGTCAGGCGAAAATGCCGCTATGCCCTCGTCGTTAGCGGTGTTAATGTCGCCTTCGGCCGGTTCGGGACACATCCACTCTCCACGCTCGTTCTTACGGGCCATCCACAGATCGCTCTTCTTCATGCCGGTGATTTCGCTGCGCGATGTACCGGTGACCCGCTCGTTAGTCGTGGTAAAATACAGCACCTCGCCGCTGCGGTCATGAAACATAGGAGCAAATTCGCTTCGGCGCGAATTGAATAACCTGACGTTCTTAACCACATACCGTGTAGGATGCTCCTTCAGCGACTCCGCAAGGCGGCAGCCGGCAAGTCCGCTGACAGCGTCGGCAGAATCGGCAGGCGACAGCGCAAGATACTTCGAATAGGCATCGGCCGCGGGAGCATATTTGCCTTCGGCATGAAGTGAACGGCCGAGATAAAGCAGGGCGGAAGAATCAGGATAGTTGTAGCGCAACGCATTGCGATAGGCGGCCGAAGCACGCGCGTTCATGCTCAGACGGCTGTAGCACTGACCCATCTTGAACGCTACCTCGCCGCGAAGCGGGCGCTCCGACTTTTTCTTAAGCCGGTTGTAGACCTTACGGTAAGTACGCGACGCGTCATAATACTCGCCGCGCGCCATCTGCCCGTCGGCCACAGTCAGCTTCGCCGCAGTGCACGAACACAACAACGCCAGCAAGAGTCCGGCCAAAACCGCGCCGGCAAAATTATATGATGCAGACCCGTGCATGCGCATATTAATCTAACGTGTCAGGCCGGCGGTTTATTGCAGCGCCGGCCGACTGAACCGATTTTGTCGGCATACGTTATATCATTAAAACTTGACTATTATGAAAAACAGACTTTTACCGGTGGCGGCCGCCATATTTATTGCTACGGCAACCACTATGAACATCGATGCGCAGACTGCCAAGACTTCAGTACCGCCCTACATACATATGCAAGGCGGCGTAGGTCCGGTCATAGCGGGAGGCATTTCGGTAAACTCACTTCCCGAGCGGGCTAAGAAGATAATAAAAAAGATTGGTCAGCCGGTAGCTTCATGCGAGAATGAATACATGACCAATGAATATGACGTCACGCTGTCGTCGGGAGTGGAGCTGGAATTTGACTCCCGCGGATATCTGCTTGAAATCGAGTCGCCCGAACACGGATCGCTTGGAAACGACTTGGTCAAGCTCATGCTTCCCGGAAAAGTGTACAGACACCTCGAGAAACTTGAACTTGATCAATACGTTACGTCCATATCAGCCGATAACGACGGATATAAGGTGGAATTCAATATGTTTACCCGTTATGACGACGCCTTCTTCAATCATAAAGGCGACCTGATAGCGGTACACTACAACTGACCGCCTGCTATTTACTCGGCAGGAGTGTTTTCGGGAGCTACGGGAAGGGTAGCGGCGGGAGCCACGTCGGTGTTGAAATCGGCGGGCTGAGTCTGCTCAACGGCCTGCGGAGCCACACGTGAAGTGCTCTGTATGATGTTGCGGGGCATGAAGAATACGCCCAATATAGCAAGGATACCTATTGCCGCAGCAAGCCACCAAGTGACTTTTTCGATAAAATCATTGGTACGACGTACACCCATAACCTGATTGGCGCCACCGAACTGCGAAGACAGACCGCCGCCCTTTGACTTCTGGATAAGTACGACACCGATCATGAGGATGGATGCTATGACAGTAAGAGTAATTACTACTATGTACATTGTTTTTTATGTTTATTTTTGTTTTAAATACTGCTGATTTATGATAAGTTTCTGTAAGAAACGCAATTGGTCTGCAAAGTAAATACTTTTTTCCGGATATTTCAAACTTAAATTGCTTATAATTTCAAAAGCCTTACTATAACGATGCTGTTTTATATAAATTTTAGCAAGACTTTCGCTCAACAGGCTCTCATCCTGCTGCACGGGGGGTTGTATGGACTCCTCGCGCACGTCCTCGGCCTGTGCCGGGGCCGCATCTTCTTCTTCGGCCATCGGGAACCGGCCGTTATTGTCGCGGCTCTTGAGGATAAAGGCATTGATAAGGCTGTCCTGATCTCCGGAACCGGCTTCGTCGGCCGAAGGCAGACTGCGCTCCTCCTCTTCGGCAAGTATCTGCGCGTAGTCGGGCGTGGGGTTAAATATAAGGCGTTCGAGTATGGCCTCCTCGCGGTCGTCGGAACCGCCGTAATTGTCGATGAACATCGATATGGCCTCATCGGTGGTAGGCGCCGGCTTATCGTTGGCCGGAGGATAAAAATCGGACTGGAGCGCTCCGAGCGGTTCTGTAAGCCGGTAAAGCATGTCGGGACACGCGCTTCCAAGAGCCACACGCTGCATGAGCATATGTCTCCGCTCCTCTGACAGGCCGGGAGTACGCTCAAGCTGCATGGCAGCCGGCAGAGTGAAGTAAGGACAGGCCGCCGCCATATCGTCGACCCATCGGTCATCGACCGGCAGCGATTTGTCGGCAAGCAGCTCTTTAAGTTTATCGAGGAGGTCGCGGTCCATAGCTGTAAGAGTATTTTACCAGTTACCGAGTGTGGCGTTGAATATAAGGTCGACAAGCTGCTCGGTTATCTCCTCGCACAATTGGTCCTGAACGTCGGTAAGCATTTCTGAACTGTCGAAGTCCTGATATGCCGAGAAGGTCTGGTCCACGTCGTTCTTGTCGTTCTTGTTGTCGGTATACTTTACGCGTACCGATATGGTAAGGCGCGTCTTTGACGCAAATGCGTTTTCAGTGACGGCCTGAGGCGACAGCGTATAACCGGTTATCTCGCCCTCCATCTCAAGGTCGCTTGACGTGTCGACCACCTGAAGACGCGTATTGCGGGCTATGTAATCGAGCAGTGCGTTCTCAAAAGTCTGCTGCAGCGGCGGGTATACGAGCGCGGCACGTATAGGGAACTGCGATACCCTTATGGTCTTGTAAATATTATAGTCAATGGCGGTACCGTTAAACTTATAGCTTATAGTGCAGCTTTGTACAAGCAGCGCTACCGTCATCAGCATCACACACAGGGTGGGCATATGCTTTTTATACTTTGGTGAAACAGTCATAATATCCGTTATCGTATTTATATATTCTTATTTATTATCAGGCTCATTCAAGGCCGTACTCCTTTATCTTGCGGTAAAGAGTACGCTCCG
Organism: Candidatus Homeothermus arabinoxylanisolvens; assembly: GCA_001689405.1. Classification (GTDB taxonomy): domain Bacteria; phylum Bacteroidota; class Bacteroidia; order Bacteroidales; family Muribaculaceae; genus Muribaculum; species Muribaculum arabinoxylanisolvens. Next base: position 34,476 of record LUJO01000059.1, read on the forward strand.
AAATGTTCAGCTCGGCGGCGGTGGCCTTGCGGCGTCCCTCATTACGCTCAAGCGCACGCATAATGGTCTCGCGCTCGGTATCCTCAAGGGTCTTTCCGGTGTCGGATGACGACGGCTCCAAGCTTAGACTCACCGGAGCGGCCTCGCCTATTATGTCGCGTACGGGCGAATATTTTACAAGCGAATGTGGCACGTGCAGGTCCTCTACCGGCACGGCCTCGTTGAACGTTGCCGGGCGCCCCTTGTTTTCAAGGGTCTCTATCGTGGCGCGAAGCGAGTCTATCTCGTTACGCATACGAAATATCATATTGAACAGCAGCTCGCGTTCGGCGCCGTAAGAGTGGGCGCCGTCGACGGGAAGCACCGGAGTAAACACCGTGGCCCCCTCGGGTATGTAGCCTTTCAGCATGTCGGCCGTCACCTCATTGCCCGCCTCGAAGAGAGCTATCTGTTCTATCACATTCTTAAGTTGCCTTACGTTGCCGGGCCATGAGTAGTGCATCAGGGCACGCTGTGCATTATCGTCAAACGACACCGCTGGCATACGGTATTTTTCGGCAAAATCGGCGGCAAACTTACGCATGAGCAGAAGTATGTCGCTGCCACGGTCGCGTAGCGCGGGCACGTTTATAAGCACCGTAGAAAGACGGTAATACAGATCCTCGCGAAACTTGCCTGTCTCGATGGCGTGCTTCATGTCGACATTGGTAGCGGCCACAATCCTTATGTTGGTCTTCTGCACCGTCGACGAGCCTACTTTGATAAACTCACCGCTCTCCAGCACTCGCAGCAGCCGGGCCTGTGTAGTCAGAGGCAGCTCGGCCACCTCGTCAAGAAATATGGTGCCTCCGTCGGCCTCCTCGAAGTAACCTTTTCGCGAAGCCACGGCCCCGGTAAACGCACCTTTTTCGTGTCCGAAGAGTTCCGAGTCGATTGTACCCTCGGGTATGGCCCCGCAGTTGACGGCAATGTACTTGGAGTGCTTGCGCGAGCCGTACTGGTGTATTATCTGCGGGAAAAACTCCTTGCCCGTACCGCTCTCGCCTGTAATGAGTACCGACAGGTCGATAGGCGCCACCCTAAGAGCACGCTGCACCGCCTCAAGAAGCGACGGAGCATTGCCCACAATGCCAAAACGGGCCTTGGCCTGACGTATTTCGGCCGATGTATCAGTCTGGTTCATTTTCTGTCGCGCAATTGATATGTTTTACGTTTTAAAAATTCCCCGAGCTCTTTTATGTCGGCATATTTATTCAGCTCTTCAGGCATTATCGGCTCGCCGACCGATACGCGTATGGTGGTGTGACACTTTCGCCACACCTCGGCCGGCAGACGCAGTGTGCGCAGACGCCAGTCAATGACTCCGAGTATATTGAACCAAGCGCTGTTGCTTCCGTGGAAAAATATGGGTATGACGGGCTTGTCAAACTGCTTGATAAGCCTTATGATTGACGGCTGCCACTCCCGGTCTTCAAGACGCAGGTGGCCGTTGAGCTTGCTCACCGCCCCCGCAGGGAAAAATCCTATGGGCTTGCCTGAACGCACCTGCATTATGGCCTCCTTGATGCCCTTCATCGACACGGCTTTCTTGGCCGGATCATCGGAGGCAAGAGCGTCGACGGCTATAAAATTGGGGCGCATGGCCGATATATGGTTGAGCACCATGTTGACCATGACTTTAAACTCGGGCCTTATCGAGGCTATCATGGCTATCAACGATATGCCGTCGAGAGCCCCGAACGGGTGATTGCTCACGGTGACAAAGGCACCCTCAGGAAGATTATCAAGCACCTCCCGGCCATCTATGTTGAGAGTTATATCAAAGTCTTTCAATAGATTGCGGGCAAATTCCGGACCCGGATTGTCGCAGTATTTATCGTGAACGGCGTTGACCTTGTCGACCGACAGCAGATGAAGCACACGGTTCACCAGCTTCTCGTGGCCGCGCAGTTTGGGCGCCATCTCCACGATGTCGTTGTAATCAAGGACGCTACGTTTTATAGGGGTTTCCATAATTCGGTATCAATGTATTAAATACAAAATTACAAAAACTCCACAATATCACAAAATCACGTTACAGGCCCGACATCCAACCTCTATACCTATGCCGGCGCATTCATACATAGCTCAAACATATAATTTATATTTCTGACGCACATTTCAGATAAATATATTTGTGCAACATGCTTGAAATA
>LUJO01000060.1:0-55164 GCA_001689405.1 Candidatus Homeothermus arabinoxylanisolvens
CTGTTGTCGGAGCACGAAGCAGCGACAAGCATAGATGCCACGGCGGAAATTATGGCAATATGGTTGGTCAGTTTCATGATTACGTTTGTTCACAAACAGTAAGGCGTCCCGGACCTGTCATAGGCCCGGAACGCGGCTATCATCATCCGATTGTAAAATTAAGGCTTTGAGGTACAATCCACGGTTTGACTATTATGTGGCCGACCTTATCGGGATATACCGTTATAAATATCTGATACAGATGTCCGGCCTCAAGGCCTTTGTATGTTTCGGGTTTCATAAGCTCGGACATGTCGAGCGGAAACCAGTCGTAGTCGGCACTGCCTTTGAAGCGGAGTCCCACTTCGAGCCGTGCGTTGGTGTCGGTATGGTATGTGTAGAGGGTGGCAAGCGGAGCGTCCTCCTTCACATGCTCCATAATCCAGTCGCCGAATAGCTCGTCTTCCGACACGGCGGTCATCTTCTCCGATATGCCGGTGAATTTGGCTACGAGGTCGGTCGTATTCTCAACCGAACGGTTGAAGTCCCAGCTCAGTGACGGTGACACTTTGCTGACGCGTATGGCGGCATCCTCGACACGTTCTTTCTCCTCGGCTATACAGCGTGCATGAAGATCCACTCTGGCTATAGGGGCACCGAGCTGCAGCTCCACATAGGCTGTCTCGCTGTCCTCGGCATCGGGCTGTACATCCACTATGCCATTGTAGAGGAGCAGCATCTTGCGGTTGGTCTGTATGGCCTTCAGGCAGTCGGCGCCAAGTTCCAGCGAGGCGGCGAGGCCGGTGTAGGTGTCATGCACGGGCTTTATATTGCGCCATACGGGTTCACCTTTGTAAGTCACCGGATTGCCGAATTCATCGACAACCTGCTCGAAGCAGTCTTTGGCAAACATGGCGCGAAACTCGGCGGTGGGATTGATCACGGCCACTATGCGCTTTTCGCCGGGGGCTATATGCGTTGACAGCGTTTTCTTTGCCGGGTCTATTTTTTCGCCGGCTTCGTAATTGCCGTTTTTGTCATATATGAGCACAATGCCTTCGTGAATTTCAAGGTCGTCGTGCAGTGTGCTGCCGCTCTCGCCGGCACGCGGGCTGCGTGCCATGATAGTGACCGCTATCTTGTCAGGGCGTGTTTGTGACGGCTCGTCAGTTGACGAGCATGCTGTCGACAGCAGCGCCGATATACCGCATAGCCAAGCCGTTATGTTATGCAATTTTCTGAACATTTCTTTTCAGTTTTATATGCCCGGATAGACGGGTCTGGGTTTCCATCCGGGGAATTTGATTGCAACATTCGTGCCTGAAATGGATATCAGTACATCGATTACCGCCTCTTCCACTCCGGATATCCTTATGCCGTTGGCCGCTATGTAATCGGACAGATTCACCGAGGCCACACGGGTCCCTGACAATGCACTGAACACCTCAAGTATGGCATCGGTGTTTTCATCAAACCGCGGAAGCCATGTGGTCGACTCTATCATCCCTTTCTGTCCGTTGACAAACTTGGGATTATAGACTTTTGCCGGTCCCAGTATATCGCCGTTGTTGGAAACGCCCGTGGCGAACTCGCCGATTCTTATAAAGTAATCGGCGGCATTTTCGTTGACCGATGACTGGATGTAGGCGTTGAGCGTGACATGGACCGAATGTAGCCGGGCCACCCATTCGTGGCGCCCGTCGGTACTCTCGAGGTTGAAGTCGAGAGTACCGAGGTACAGCCTGTCGAAAGTAACCGGCATGTCGGAGTTTGTCACCACTTTTCCGGTGGCCAGTTTATTGTGGGCCTGCAACACGCAGTCGGTGCCGAAGTTTCCCCATGCCACCAGTCTGTATGTGCCGGTGTCCCACAAGCGTATCTTCAGTCCCTGAAATTGGTCAAGGCGCTTCTTGTCGAGCGTTGCCTGTGTCACAATATTGCCTTCGCCGTCATAGATGCAGTAGGTGACGGAAGAGATATAGTCGGGAAAGACATCATCGTCTCCGTCGGCAAGGTATTCAAACCGTATCACGGTGTTGTTGCATGCACCTACATCTACTTCAGTGATGCATGCCTGACACAGCAGCGACAGGAATACCGGGATAAGGATTTTATATAATGCTTTTGACATGAGGCAAAGTCGTCAACAGGATTAAATCTGCGGGTATACTTTCTTGATAGTCCACGGTTTTACCGATACGGTAAGGGTCACGTCAATATCGGTAGGCATGATCTTGTCAGAAAGGTTCTGAGTAGTGATTTCGAAGTTCTGGACCTGATATACGTTGCCGTTGTAGAACTTGATGGGCTTGGCTTGGGTGTTGTGGTACTCGTCGACGAATCCGTTGATGTTGAGGTAGCGGATACCGGCTCTTTCCGCGGGTATGTTGTGGTCGAGGTCGTACTGCTTGACATCGCGCAACTCGCGGTCGCCGTGGGTGTTGACCATGTATACTTTAAGACCCGATACCTTGACTATGAGGCGGAGTCCGTAGTGCTCGGTCTCGCCACGATGCTCGTACATGCCGAAGAAAGGATAGGCCCATACCTTACCCTCTGCCTCGGGGTAGTAGGCTGTGATCTCCTTGGCTGCGTCGCCTTCGCCTACAGTTTCCTGAACCGCCTTTATGTCGGTGTTTATCATATAGGGATAGCCCTTGTAGAAGTCGGTAAGAGCTCCGTCGGCATCATCGGCGTCATAGTCGGGGTATACCCAGTCCTCGCGCACGCAGGTCTGCTCTATGCGCGACTGCTTGTAGAAGCCGGCCAGATATATGCCGTCTACCTTGTACTCTACAATGTCGGGACCGGGAATTATTTTGGGTATCTCAAGACGTGCGCACATGGGCTTAAGCTCAAGGGTGGCGCTCATGTTGCCTCCGGGCTCGCCTTTAAGTTCCTGCATGTCGTAGAGGGCCACGTGGCTCATGTTGTCGGCATACTGGTTGCGCAGATGTATCTTTTTGGCAAGTATCTCGTTGAACGAACGTATTGTACCGTTGTGGAATTCGTCGGGGCTAAGCTCCTCCTCGGTGACGTTGGCAATGATAGATACATTGGTGACGTCGCCGGGTATGCCCTCGAAAGTCTTTCCGTTACGGAGCTCGTCAAGAAGCACCACGTGGTCTGACTTGTCGAGCATGGCCGGGTCTGATACGATCTCGTAGTGTTTACGTATGGCAGCCTTAGGTGTGCCGAATACGATGAAGCCGTTGCGAAGCTCGGTCACATCTTTGTCGGTCTTGGGGTCCTCGGTCATACGTGAACCCGGGCTTACCACGTTTTCGAGTCGGACGTATACACATCCCTTCTGTTTTCCGTTGTTGTCGATGTCGTTGTCATCAGACGAACATGCGCCTAATCCGAAGAGCATCGAACAGAGCGCCAGCATTGAAATTAGCTTTTTCATAACTGTTGATTGGTAGGTTAAATATTTGATTTTGTTTTTTGCTCAAGTGGGCCGCCGCTTACGGTTTTTCAGAAGCGCCAAGAGATATTGAGGGCGAATCCGGTAAGTGCGAATACGTTTTTGTCTATGCGCTGACACAGGCAGCGTGTGCCCTGATCGTTGTAGACATACTTCTTGATTTCGGTGGAGCGGTAGCCGGCGCGTACGTTGAACTCCACGGCAAGGCCCTTCCATACGGGATACAGATAGCCCGCCGAGAGTCCGGCTCCCCAGAAATGACCTGTATACTTGCGGTCGGGATTTACATCGTTGTAGTCGCCCAGCTGTCCGTATATGCCGCCGAAGAAGCCGCGGAACGTGGCGTCTTTGCGCAACCAGTAGCGGGGTTCCAGAACATAGGAAGTGAAACCTTGAAATTTCTCTCCATGAGAGTAATGATGCTCGCTGTAAGCCGCAGTGAGCCTTACGGAATACTGTTTTTTGAAATAAAATTCGCCATGCAGGTTGGCTCCCCATGTGGTGTATTTGAGGTCAGGCATCACGCCTATCCATTCGAGCAGATTCGTTCCGACATTCCATTTCGGATGTTCAACGATGCGGGTCGTATCGGCAGTCATGACGGCAAGCGTGGAGCCGTCGGTTGACTTGGCTTTGGCCGGAGCTTCGTATGCCGGTCCGTTCTGGGTGTTAGATTGCTCACAAGCCCCTATAAATGACGGAACGAGAACTATGTAAGCAAAACATGAGGCAATAGCCGTTCTTTTTAAGAATGCACGTCGCATAATGGCTGGTTACTTTTGAATCCCATAATACATTGGCTACACGCTTTCGTGGTAGTCGTTTGCACAATTTCGTGGCGCAAAATTATCGTTTTTAATATATGTTGATTCTTTTTTTTAGAAATATTTTATATTTGACGCTATATTTTAGGTTATATTAACTAAAAATTGATTACGAAATCATGTAAACAAAATGCCGTATTGGCTGAATAATCCCATGCCTACGGCTTTACATCATGGAAACGGCGTGGCCGGGCCATTTGTGCCAATTGTTTAAAATTATATGGAATCATTAAAATTAGAGTAAGTATGTTAAATTTAAGCCGAGATTATTTATATTTGCGTCATGATGCAAAACCGCTCTATCATAGCAGTACTAAAGTATGTCGCCGCAGTCATGTCATTCATGCTTGCGGCTGTATCATGTTCCGGCAGAAAAGACGCTTCGTCAGGTGACGTGAATGAAGAAGCCGGCAAGCGTTGCGACGACAGCCTGCAGGCATACGGTTACAGCCTGCAGATGCCCGATATACCTGTGGCGATAACCGATCCGGAGGCTATGGCCGGATACATGGCCGTGCATTACTGGGACTACATGGACTTCAACGATACGGCAATGGTGGCCGATGACGGTTTTATGGACCGTACATTTGCCGGATATTTCTCGATATTCCCCTATATATCGTCGGGCTATGCGGCTCAGGCGGCCGATGTGCTTATGGCGCACGCCGAGGTAAACCGTTCTTCCTATCATCGGGTCATGGCTGCCGTGGAGCGTTTCCTTACAAGTCCTAACTCTTCGATGCGCGACGAGGAGACATATTACCTGTTTCTTCAGGCTGTCGACCGGTCGGATTTTCTTGACAGCGCGCGGCGCGAGAGGGTAAAGGCGCAGATAAAGGATGTGCTTAAAAACCGGCGCGGCACCGCGGCCGCCGACTTTGCGATGACCGACAGCAACGGGCGCAGGACGTCGCTTTATTCGGAGGCTGTTTCGGGGCAATACCGAGTGGTCATATTTTATGATCCGGAGTGCAGCCACTGCCATGAGATAATAGAAGAACTTAAGAATGCGGAGGAGCTTTCGGCCGCAGTGACAGCGGGCCGGGTCAAGGTCATGGCTGTCTATGCCGACGGCGACAGTGATGTGTGGAGCAAGGCCCGGCGGTCGATGCCTGACTCTTGGCTCAACTGTGTGTCGCCCGGCGGAGCGGTTGTAAACAGGGATATATACTCTCTGCCTGCCATGCCGGTCATATACGTCATGGCTGACGACAATACCGTGGTGCTTAAGGATGCCTCCGTGCCGCAGCTCATGGATTGGCTCGCGGCTCTGCAGAGACAGGCCGTGTCATAAAAAAACGGGTGCGCAGGCTTGATTGTCGGTGAAAAATTATTAAGTTTGCAAAAATGAATTAATATCAGAAAAACTTTGTCAAAAGTGCGATATATAGGTTACGTATTTTTCCGGCTGCGGTGTCATATGGCCATAGTTCTTTTGTCGCTTATGACGGCGGTGTCGCTGTGCGGTGCCGTTCATGATGTGGATTCGGTGCTGTCGGTGCTTGATGCCGAGATAGAGTGTGCCGCCGAATACCAAGTCGCCAAGGAGAAAAGGATAGGAGCGCTGCGCAATGAGCTCGACAGGGCCGGCAACGATGCGGTGCGTTTCGCCATATACGATGATTTGAACAGGGAGTACAAGTACTACCAATATGACTGCTTCCGACATGATAGAGAATTACGAGAGCAATCCCGGTCCGTTCAGCTTCGTATGTGAATGTCCGGTGGACTGGGATAAGACGGTATATCCCGAAGCCGAGATAGGCAAGTATATAACTGTGGCGCGTAAGGACAAGAACAGCGACTCGTGGTATATAGGCAGTGCCACCGGCACTGATGCGCGTACGGCCCGGATACCGCTGGCGTTTCTTGATAGCGGCTGTACTTATCGTGCTACCATATACCGTGACGCTCCGGAGGCTGACTACGTGACCGACCCCTATCCGGTCATAATAGAGCAGCGCGACGTTACCGCCGATACGGTTCTGATGCTGCCGCAAGGCCGCAGCGGCGGTGCAGCCGTTAAACTCTCTAAAATATGAGTATCCCCCATATATATCGGGAGAATTATTCGTTATATTTGTAAGTTATGAAACAGATTATACCTTATGCTTTAGCTTTGTGCGCGGCTGTTCCCGCACAAGCCGGCGAAATAGTGAGGACCGACGCTTATGTGTGGCACGGCGACACGGTCACCCAAGGCGAGTATATGGCCACGGCACCCAATGATTTCGAGATTGTGTCGACATATTCGGCTCAGCCCGGATACTTTATGCCAATAGAGAAGTCATGGAAGCTGAAAAACGACATATCGCCGTACCCCGGACTTAAATCGTCCAACCGTCTGCACAATGCTGTCTACAACATGGGCCTTGACGAGATGATCAATGCCGTAGAGCCTGACACGACCCTGCGTACCGGCAAGGAGTGGTCGGGAGTATGGACTCGCGATGTCAGCTATTCGATACTTCTGTCTATGGCTTATATGCAGCCCGAGGCGTCCAAGATATCGCTGATGAAGAAGGTCAATGACAATGGGCGCATCATTCAGGATACCGGTTCAGGCGGCGCTTGGCCCGTCAGCACCGACCGCATGATATGGGCCGTGGCCGCGTATGAGCTTTATAAAGTGACAGGCGACCGCAAATGGCTTGAGTACATATATCCTGTAATAAAGAATTCTGTCGATGATGACTTGGCCACTGTGTATGATGACAAGACCGGTCTTGTCAAAGGCGAGACTTCATTTATCGACTGGCGCGAGCAGAGCCATCCCAAGTGGATGCAGACCGTCGATATATCGCAGAGCGAGGCGCTCGGAACCTCTGTCGTGCATATGCAGGCTCTTAAGGTGCTCGCTGACATAGCCGACGAACTCGGCAAGAAGAAGGAGGCTGCGTTCTATCGCGAGCGTTCGCGTGCTTTGGCCGAGGCCATAGACAAGGAGCTGTGGCTTGATGACAAGGGTTATTACGGCATGTATCTTTACGGACGCGACAATCTTATAATGAACCCGCGTGCCGAGACACTCGGCGAGTCATTAGCTATATTGTGGGACGTGGCTTCGCCCGAGCGTGCGGCCAAGATTACCGAGAGCAATCCTACTACTCCTTTTGGCGCGGCCATCTTTTATCCGCAGATTTCCGATATGCCGGCCTACCACAACAACGCTTTGTGGCCGTGGGTAGGTGCATGGTGGACAATTGCCAATGCCAAAGCCGGCAATGAGCAGGGTGTGCTTCAGGGTATAGGCTCGGTATTCCGTCCGGCGGCTCTCTTCTGTACCAACAAGGAGAACTTCAACCTTGACAACGGCGACATAGCTACCGAACTGAACTCGTCAAACATGCTGTGGTGTCTTGCCGGAAATATCGCGCTGACACACCGCATACTGTTTGGTATCGAGTTTGAGAAGGACCGTCTTGCTTTTCACCCGTTTGTGCCCGAGGCCATGAGCGACATACGTACTCTGAAAGGCTTCAAATATCGCGATGCGGTGCTCGACATTACCGTTTCGGGTTACGGCGACAAAATCAAGTCGTTTACCGTCAACGGTAAAGAGCATGCTCCCTTTATCCCCGCCGATGCCAAAGGACACCTTGACGTGAGGATTGTCATGGCCGACAATGCCATAGCGCCGCTCAAGGTCAACAATGTGCCCAATGTCAAGGCTCCGATTACTCCCATAACATGGATTGAGGACGGTATTCTTAACTGGAATCCTATCGAGTACATAAACCACTATGTCGTGCTTCGCGACGGAAAGCGCATAGCCGAGGTCAACACTACCACATACGATGTGTCGCAGCCGGGCGAGTATCAGGTTATCGGTGTTTCCGATGACGGTGTCGAGTCTTTTGCTTCCGAGCCTCGTTCGACACGCGCTTCCTTCTCGTTCGAGATACCGGGCGAAGGTACAGCCATGACATCCTCTGAAATCTCGTATCAGCCTGCTCATCCTGTAAAAGGATATTCCGGCAACGGCTTTGTCGAGCTTGACCATAAGGCTCCGGCCCTCAAGATACCGGTCAAGGTTGTCGATGGCGGCGATTATGCGCTGACATTACGTTATGCCAACGGCAACGGCCCTGTAAATACAGAGAACAAGTGCGCGGTACGGTCGGTATTTGTTGACGGCAAGAAAGTCGGTGTGGCCGTTATGCCTCATCGTGGTCGCGGCAACTGGGATGACTGGGGTCGCACCAACTCCATTGCCGTTGCCCTTACTCCCGGCGACCACGTGGTGACCGTGCTCTTCGAGCCTACCGATGAGAACATGAATCTCGGTACCAACCATGCCATAGTAGACCGGCTTACGCTTACCCGTCTGTGATACGGACTTCGTATCAACCGGCGTATTGCCGCCTGTAAAACCACAAGGGAGGATAAACGTTGCGTTTATCCTCCTTCGTGGTTCTACTCAGTTTTGTCCGCCGCAGCCCTGATGCGGATGAACATATAAAAGAAAACGTGGGCCACATTGCCGTTATCTTTGGTTGAAGGTACTGAGAAAACCTTGAGATGCAGATAAGGCAACGGCTGCCCACGCATGTTGCTGACGCGCCGCCTGCTGTACTTTACAGTTTGGGCGAGGTGTATAAAACGGGGACCTGCATAGTGCGGGTCCCCGTCATAGGTTATGTTAGGCTATCGTATTAGTCGATGAGCTGGTCAGCTTTGTAGCCGCCCATTTCGCGGATAGCGTTCTTAAGCATTACATACTGCTCGAAGAGGTTGTTTACAGGCACCTCGTCCTTGGTGTAGTCATGCATCGGGCTCTTGAGGAAGAAGCTCAGGAAGCGCTGTATGCCGTAACGTCCGCAGCGTGCTGCCAAATCAGAGAGCAGACACAGGTCGAGACAGAGGGGAGCGGCGAGGATAGAGTCGCGGCAGAGGAAGTTGATCTTGATCTGCATGGGGTAGCCCATCCAGCCGAAGATGTCGATGTTGTCCCAGCCCTCTTTGTTGTCGTTGCGCGGAGGATAGTAGTTGATACGTACTTTGTGGTAGTAGTCGGTGTACAGGTCGGGCTGCTTTTCGGGCACGAGGATTGACTCAAGTGTAGAGAGCTTGCTGACCTCTTTTGTGCGGAAGTTGGCGGGTTCGTCAAGCACAAGGCCGTCGCGGTTGCCGAGGATGTTGGTTGAGAACCATCCGGCAAGACCGAGGCAACGTACTCCGATGATGGGGGCGAAGCCTGATTTTACCAGTGTCTGACCGGTCTTGAAGTCCTTGCCGGCGATAGGCATCTTGGTCTTCTCGGCAAGTTCCCACATGGCGGGTATGTCAACAGTGGTATTGGGGGCACCCATGATGAAAGGAGCACCTTCGGTAAGAGCTGCGTAGGCATAGCACATAGAGGGTGCGATGTGCTCGCGGTCATCTTCCTTCATGGCCTTCTCAAGGTCGGCGAGATGATAGTGGATGTCTTTGTTTACGGGTACATAAACTTCGGTAGAGGCGGCCCAAAGCACTACTATGCGGTCGCAGCCGTTGGCTTCCTTGAAGTCATGTATATCTTTCTTAAGCTCCTGAACCATGTCCCAGCGGGTCTTGCAGTCCTTGACGTTGTCACCGTCAAGACGGCTGGCGTAGTTATGGTCGAAAGCGGCCTTCATGGGCTTGATCTTTTCGAGCTCGTCTTTTACGGGGTTGATATCTTTTTCCTTGAGAACCTCGCAGTTGATGGCTGATTCGTAAGCGTTGGCGGGATATACGTCCCATGCGCCGAATACGATGTCGTTGAGGTCGGCGAGGGGAACAATCTGGTTGTATTTGAGATATTTCTTGTCGGCGCCTTCACCTACTCTCATTATGTCGTACTGGGTCATCGAGCCTACGGGCTTGGCGAGACCTTTACGGGCCATCAATACACCGGTCATAAATGTAGAACTTACTGCACCGAGTCCTACAACGAGAATGCCAAGTTTACCTTCGGCCTTCTTTACGTCATTCTGGTTCATGTTTGTGATAGTAATTAAATTCTTATTTTTAGTAATACTTCTTTCACTACGATGATTTTCTCTTTCAAAGGGAAAATCGCGTAAAAGTAATCTTAATTTTTCAAACGTAAAAAGATTTTTCAGCTAACTTTTATTATTTTTCGTGAAAGATAGCTAAAAATAAGTGTTTTTAGTTTATATAGATTAATAATAAATGTGATGTCGAAAATATTTGTTAAAATACTATAATGCTACCTCGGTCAGTTCGGCCAGACTTTTTATAATGGCAGGATGCATGACTGCATCTTCATCGGCGGTCCAGCCTTTGCCTTTGAGCCAAGCCACCTTGCAGCCTATGCTTTCAGCCGGGACTATATCTTTTTTATATGAATCGCCTACTACAAGCACTTCCGAGGGTTTCAGGCCGAGTGCCTCCACTCCGAGTGAGAATATGCGCGGATCGGGCTTGCGTACACCTACTACGGCGCTCTCTATGATGCTGCGGAAGTAGCCGAGCAGATTGAAGTCAGACAGCACCGACTCTATGTTGCCGTAAAAGTTGCTTACGAGTACCATCGGATAGCTGCCGGCGAGCCTGTCAAGTACCGGACGGGCCTCCTCCACGCACTCGCGGGCGCGGTCATAGCAATATCGTGCTATGTCGGGAGCGAGTGTCTCGGCGTCTGAAGCCGGTATGACCGACTTTTCAACGAGATACCCGAGCTCAATCTTCATTTTTTTAAGCAGAAGGTCGTAGAAGTTGTCATCGGGGACTATGTGCGGTGTCTTGGCGAGCTCACGTTCGGCATGGACGTATGCGTCGCGAAACACAGACTTGTCTATATTCACACCGGCCGCGAGATATCCGTCCCATATGACTTCGCTCCAGTGGGTGCCGCGGCTGTCTATTGTGCCGCCGTAATCAAATATTATGCCTTTTATATCAGTATTTGCCATCTTTCAGTTGCTGTGTAAACATTTTGCATATCCTTTCGTGCCGTACCACCATATATATAAGGAGTATGTTGAGCACTGTCAGCTCAAACGCGAAGTACAGCCACGGCATCTGCAAGAACAGCGATGTGAACAGGGCTATAGTACGCCAGTTGAACGACAGTATGTTGGTGTACTTCATCAGCGGCAGACTCTTGACGCGGAATGCATCGCGAAACGATTGCGGGATGACTCCGTCGGGAAACCGCCGGCGCAGCTCGGCCCGGAGAGCCTGCATTGAGCGGGTGGTGGCTTCCTGATTTACCGTGTAGTTGGTGTAGAAAGTCATTGTGAGCTTCTTCCAGAAGTCGCGGCTCCATGACAGCTCGGCGAGTTTCTTTTTTAAATTGTCGGCATTCTCCAGTTCGCTGCCGTCCTCGCCTTTGAGGAAGTAGAGGTGAAACTGCCGGTAATAATCGGCCATGGCCGCTTGTTTGGCATGGCATATGCCTGTCACCACGGCTATGACCCATATAAGCCACGGATGTGCCATGAAGAAGTCGGAGGTGTGGTTCTCGCGAAGACATATGGCTACATATATGGTGGCAAACCACAGGTCGCCGCTAAGGCCGTCGAGTATGCGTCCTATGCGTGAGTATTGGCGGGTCATGCGTGCGAGCTGTCCGTCGGCCGAGTCAAACGAGTTGGCCCATATCAACAGAAGCATGCCGGCGACATTGATCCACATGTCGTTGAAGTAAAACGCTATGCCGGCGCCAATGCCGAGAAATATCGATGCTATCGTTATGGCGTTGGGCGTCACTCCGAGTTTTTTTGCGAGGCATGCCCATGCGTATCCTATCGGCCTGTAAAAGGCCAGATCGATGTGCTCCTCGGTGTCCATCGACTTCAGCGTGTCGCGGTAGCTTGTCGAGGTCGGTTTATTGTCGTTGTTCATCGTGCGGTCTATTTACAGTTCTTGATAGTGTTAAGTATGCACTTCGCTATGTAGGGAGCGGCTTCCTGACGGCACGGGGCGAAGCTGGGCCAGTCGTTGAAGTCGATGATGCGTATGGTGCCGTCGGGGCTCACTATGCAGTCGCCGCCGTATATCTTCACGTCGAGTGCCTCGCCGGCGCGGCGGCATATGTCGCGCAGGTGCTCTTTGTCAAAACCGATGCCCTGCGACTTGCCGTTGATGGCTTCGTGGCCGTATTTAGAGTGACCGGCATCGAAAGGATAGAACCAAAAGAAAAACGAAGTGTCCTGAACGCCGTAAAACTTTATGAGGTCGCCTTCGAGATGACGGTTTATTACAGCCCGTTTTATGCCGCGCAGGAAATACTCCTGAAGCACTTCCTGTGCTTCCTCGGGATGGCGTACGTAGCTTACGTCCTCCTTGTGCATGGCGTGGAAGTCGCCGCGTTTTATCCAGCATCGGGTGAAATTGCCTTTTTTCAGTGCGGCGGTCACCCCCTCGTTCGTATTCACGATAAGGCTTTCAGGATACGGTATGCCAGAGCCTACAAGAATACGGGTCATGCGCTCGCGGGTGCAGTTCTCTATGCCGTAGCCCGAGTTTATGACAAGCGCACCCTCGTCCTCGCGTTTCTGCAGCAGGTGTATGGATTTCATTTCGCGGCACATGTTAATTATGATATCCTCTTTGACCTCGCCTGCTATGAACTGCTCCTCGCTGTAGATGCTTACTATGCACCCGCGCTTGCGCAGCTGGTCGGCGGTGGCGTTGAATATGGCCGCGTCGTTTCCTATATGATTGGGCGAGTATGCTCCGGCTCTCATGATGCCGGCGATTTTTATATCTGTCATGATTGGTTGTAGTGTATGGTCGGTTTTGTTATATTGGCCGGTGGACCGCGTTGCCTGTCAGTCGCCGTTGATGAACTTCTCGGCTGTGGCTATGTCGCCTGCATGGTCCACATCGACTATCTTCTTGAAAGGGCATGCTTTCAGCTTCAGACCGCCTTCGACGAGCGAGCGCTGGTAGTTGCGCATGCGGCTTACGCCTTTGGCCATGCAGCTGTCGAGTATGTCGAGCGCGGGAGGTGTGAGGCCGTATATGCCACCTGATATGTACTTCACTCCGTCCCAAGGATTGTCGCGAAATGCGGTTATCGTCATGTTGTCGTCAACATCTATGTACAACGGTTTCTCGTCATCTATAAATGAGGTGACGGCCATATATCCGTCCGCGTCGTCGCTTCCTTCGAATGCTCTTACATAGTCGGCAAACTCTTCCTGACGGAATATTGTGTCGACGGTGGTGAGTATGAATTTGCCGGTTGAGGGGAACTCGCGGCTTACCTCTCTGAAAGAGTGCATGGAACTCGGAGTCGATTTGACGACGAGATTGAACGGTACGGGCAACTCAAGTCCTTCGAGATAGCTGCGTACTTCGGTCATCTGTTCGTTTACGATAACAGACAGCGATTCCGGATTGCACGACATCATTATGTCGATCAGACGCTTTATCATGGGCACTCCGTTAAGGAGTACAAGAGGCTTGGGGCGTGCCACCCCTTCCTGTGCGAGCCGCGATCCCTCGCCGGCGGCAATTATGGCGTAGTTCATGCTTCGTGAGTGAGGGTGTTATTGTTCGGTGTCGTCTTTTGTCAGGTCAAGTACCACGTTGTCCTTGCCTTTCTCGAAGTACTGCTTGCGCAGCGGATTGCGTCGGGCCCGCGAGTAGTTGATACGGTTGCGGTACACGTCGATAGCCATATAGATGGCCTGACGCATGGACTCGGGCGAGGCCATGCCTTTGCCTGCTATGTCAAAACCGGTACCGTGGTCGGGCGATGTGCGCACAAACGGCAATCCGGCGGTGAAGTTGACGCCGTAGTCCATGGCCAGAGTCTTGAACGGGGCAAGGCCTTGGTCATGATACATGGCGAGTATGCCGTCAAACTTCGTGTAGGCGTCGGAACCGAAGAAGCCGTCGGCGGCATAGGGTCCGAAAGCCAGCACCTTCTCTTGCCGCGCCTCCTCGATGGCTGGCGATATTATGTCTTTTTCCTCGTTGCCGAGCAGCCCGTTTTCGCCGGAGTGGGGATTGAGCGACAGTACGGCTATGCGGGGAGCGTCGATGGCGAAGTCGCGTTTAAGCGACAGGTTGAATATCGCGAGTTTCTCTTTAATGGCATCTTTTGTTATGGCCGCGGCCACTTTGGCTATGGGCAGGTGTGTTGTCACGAGTGCCACTCTTATCTCGTCGGTACACAGCACCATGAGGCTTTTGTCGCCGTCGCCGAGCGATGCTTCGAGGTACTCGGTATGACCCGGGAATTGGAATGTGTCGCTGTGTATGGTGTCTTTGTTTATGGGGGCTGTCACGAGTACGTCTATATCGCCGGCGCGAAGGTCGGTCACGGCACGTTCGAGAGCGGCAAACGCTGCTTCACCGGCTGTTTTCGACGCTACTCCGGGCTCTATCTTTGTGTCCTCGGGCACTACGTTTATTATGTTGACCTCGCCGTCACGAGTCTCTTCGGGCGATTGTATCTGCACCATATTGAACTGGGGCAGGTCGGCGCCTTTGCGGTAGTACGACGCTATTTTGGCCGAGCCGTATATGACGGGAGTGCATAATTCGGTCATGCGCTGGTCTTCGAGGGCCTTTAAAATCACCTCGTAGCCTATGCCGTTTATGTCGCCGTGGGTGATACCTATCTTTATTTTTCTATTGTCTTTCATTGCAATTTATTGAAATATACCGCTAAATTACAAATAATCCCACACATACACATAACTTTTATGAAATTACGCCTTGACCTGCGAGTACATCCATGCTATTTCCTCGGCCCAGATGTCCCAGTCGGGAGTCTCGAGAATGAGCGGAATGCCTTCCATGCGCTGGTCCTGCATGAGCATCGTGAAAAGAGTGTGACCTATGGCTCCTTTGCCGAGGCTCTCATGGCGGTCCACACGTGAGCCGAGACCCTTTTTGCTGTCGTTGATGTGCATGGCCGACAGATATTGCATGCCTACCGTGTCGTCAAACTCCTTCCATGCCGCTTCGTATCCTTCGGGTGTGGCCAAGTCATAGCCGGCGGCGAAGGCGTGGCATGTATCGATACATACTCCTACGCGCGACTTGTCGTGAACCTTGTCGATAATACGGGCGAGGTGGTGGAAGGCAAACCCGAGATTGGTGCCTTGTCCGGCCGTATTCTCTATGACCGCTTTTACGCCGGTGGTATTGTCGAGGGTCATGTTGATCGACTCGGCTATAAGGTCGAGGCAGTCGTCGGCCGCGATAAGATTGAGGTGGCTGCCCGGATGAAAGTTGAGCATGGTCAAGCCGAGTTGTTCGCAGCGGCGAAATTCGTCGAGAAACGCCTCTCGCGACTGGGCGAGCTTAGCGGCGTCGGCCTGTCCGAGATTTATAAGGTAACTGTCGTGAGGCAATATCTGTGCCGGAGTGTAGCCGCACTCCTCGCAGTTTTTCTTGAACGCTTCGGCTTCCTTGTCGGAGATCTCTTTGGATTTCCAGCGCGACGGATTGCGGGTAAACAGTGCAAATGCTTCGGCCCCTATGGCACGGGCGTTGAGCGGCGCTTTGCTTACTCCGCCCTCTACCGACACGTGTGCTCCTACATATTTCATATCGTTGCTTGTTTTCGGGTGATTTATCTACGCAAATTTACATAGAATAATCGAAATGTCGGCAATGTACATACGTCGGTATGATAAAAAGCAGTCAAATATAAAAAAGGAGAAGCCCGGGTATGTATGCTCTTGCGGCGATATGCGCAGTGGCTTGTCGAAGGAGTTTTCGTCGGTGGCTGCATCGGCTCTAAGTACGATGACACGTCCGGTATGCTATACCCTGAAAAATAAAGGTTAATTCGTATAATTGCCTTATTTAATCAAAACCCGCGTGACGATTGTTATACGGAAGTATAACGTATGTTTGTCATGAAGCTTTCGGCGAGGGGTATGCGATATATAAAGACGGTGTTGTATGTGACGGTGCTTTTGCTGTCACTGGGTCTTATCGTGTACATATCCATCGACACTTTCACCGGTGTGGACTTCCTGAAAAACGAGAGTTACATGCGTTTTCAGCTCTGGGTATGCGCCGTGTTTATGGCCGACTTTTTTATCGAGCTGTTTATGGCTGATGACAAATGGCGTTATATACGTCAGCGTTGGTTTTTCTTCATGGTGTCGATACCGTATCTTAACATTATCAATCTGTGGCATATTGATTTTTCGTCGGAAGTGTTGTATTTCCTGCGTTTTGTGCCGCTTGTGCGGGGTGCTCTCGCCCTGTCGATAGTGATAGGCTACATGACCTCCAACCGGTTGTCGTCGCTGTTGTTTTCTTACTTGGCCGTCATGCTGTCGGTTATTTATTTCGCGAGTCTGATATTTCTTGAAAAGGAGCAGCCGGTCAACAACATGGTGCCCGACTACGGAGCCGCGCTCTGGTGGGCGTGCATGAACGCCACCACGATAGGGTGTGACATATATCCGGTGACCGTGACCGGCAAGATACTTGCCGTGATACTCGCCGGCATGGGCATGATGATGTTTCCGCTCTTTACGGTGTATATAACCGGTCTGGTGCAGCGCTACAACAGCCGTCACGGCACCACTCTGTTCGGTACGGTGATGAAGGCAAAAAAGCCCGATGCCGGCGATTATAAAAACGCGACTTGAGAATTGGTCCGGGAAATGGAGATTATTGGGCTAAAAATGTTAAATTTGCAGTTTAAAATATAATTATGGGAAGACTTGTAGCAATCGTCGGACGACCCAATGTGGGTAAATCGACGCTTTTCAACCGACTGACACAGACACGCACTGCGATTGTCGACGATACCGCCGGCACTACCCGCGACCGTCAGTACGGCAAGGTGGACTGGTGCGGAAAGGAATTTTCTATCGTCGATACCGGCGGATGGGTTGTTAACTCGGAGGATATTTTCGAGAGCGAAATCAACAAGCAGGTGTATCTTGCCATAGAGGAGGCCGATGTCATACTTTTTGTGGTCGACGCCATGAACGGTGTCACCGATCTCGACGATCATGTGGCCAACATATTGCGACGCTCCAAGAAGCCCGTGATACTCGTGGCCAACAAGACCGACGCCGGAGAGTCGCGCTTCAATGTCCCCGAATTTTATTCGCTCGGCCTCGGCGAGCCGTTCTCGATATCGTCGGCCAACGGGTCGGGTACGGGCGAGCTGCTCGACGAGATAGTCAAGGACCTGCCGGAGGACGATACCGAGGAGCAGGAGCTGGAGAAGATACCTAAATTCGCTATCGTGGGGCGTCCTAATGCGGGCAAGTCATCGATTATAAACTCGTTTATAGGCGAGGACCGTAATATTGTGACTAATATAGCCGGCACTACTCGCGACTCCATATACACGCGCTACAATAAGTTCGGCTTCGACTTCTACCTTGTCGACACTGCCGGCATACGCAAGAAGAACAAAGTCAACGAAGACATAGAGTACTACTCTGTGATACGCTCCATAAGGGCTATCGAGGCGTCGGACGTATGTATACTTATGATCGACGCCACTCTCGGCATAGAGAGTCAGGATGTAAGTATATTCTCGCTCATCCAACGCAATAAGAAAGGGCTTGTGGTGTGTGTCAACAAATGGGACCTCGTCAAGGACAAGTCGCAGGAGGCCATACGCCATTTCGAGGCCGCAATACGAAGCCGCTTCGCTCCATTCACCGATTTCCCCATCATATTCGGCTCGGCGCTTACCAAGCAGAGGATATTCAAGGTTATCGAGACTGCCGTAGACGTGTATAAAAACCGTGAGCGTATAATACCCACCTCACAGCTCAACGTATACATGCAGGAGGTGATAGGCGCTTATCCGCCCCCGGCCAATAAAGGCAAATACATCAAGATTAAATATGTGACCATGCTAAAGGAGTCACCAATTCCCACCTTTATATTTTTCTGTAACCTCCCCCAGTGGGTCAAAGAGCCCTACCGACGTTATCTGGAAAACAAGATTCGAGAGAAATGGGACTTTACAGGTACGCCGATCAACGTTTTCATGCGTGAGAAGTAGGTCGTAAAAACAAAAAACAGAAAAATGAAGACATTTGAAGAATTGGGAGTGCGCGATGACCTGCGTAAGGCCATCGAGGAACTGGGTTTCGAACACCCTATGCCGGTACAGGAAAAAGTCATACCGCATCTGCTTAACGAGGATGGCGATGTAGTGGCCCTTGCACAGACGGGTACGGGCAAGACGGCTGCGTTCGGACTGCCGGTGCTGCAGCGTCTCGACCCTTCGGCCAATGTGCCGCAGGCGTTGATTATAGCACCGACGCGAGAGCTGTGTCTGCAGATAGGCGGCGACTTGGCCGACTTCTCCAAGTACATGCCGGCTGTAAAGGTATTGCCGGTCTATGGCGGATCGAGCATAGAGAGCCAGATACGCAGTCTGCGTCAGGGAGTTCAGGTCATAGTGGCTACGCCCGGGCGTCTGATGGACCTCATGAACCGTGGCGTGGTGGACCTGTCGGGTGTGCATACGGTGATTCTTGACGAGGCCGACGAGATGCTCAACATGGGTTTTGTCGATGACATAAACGAGATACTCGCCCATGTGCCCGAGGACCGCAAGATGCTGCTGTTTTCAGCGACGATGCCCAACGAAATCGCTAAGATAGCCAAGCGCTACATGCATGACCCGCAGGAGTTTGTCGTAGGCGAGAAAAACACCGGGGCCGAAAACGTGAAGCATGTGTATTATATGGTACACGCGCGCGACAAATATCTTGCGCTTAAACGTATAGCCGACGATACACCCAATATATACGGCATAATCTTTTGCCGCACACGAAAGGAGACACAGGAGATAGCCGACCAGCTTATACAGGACGGATATAATGCCGACTCGCTGCACGGCGAGCTGTCGCAGGCGCAGCGCGATCAGGTCATGAAGAAATTTCGTGACGGGGTGCTGTCGCTGCTCGTGGCTACCGATGTGGCCGCCCGCGGTCTTGACGTGAGCAATCTTACCCACGTCATAAACTACGGACTCCCCGACGATATAGCAACATACACCCATCGCTCGGGACGTACGGGGCGTGCGGGCAAAACCGGTATATCGATAGCCATAATCCACTCGCGCGAGCGCAACAAGTTGCGTGACATCGAGAAGAAAATCGGCAAGACCTTTGAACGCAAGGAGGTGCCGACACCAGAGCATATCATCGAGAAGCAGCTGTATAATCTGGCCGACCGCATTGAGCGCGTGAAGGTGGACGATGAGGAGATAGCCAAGTATATACCCGGAGTAAGCCGCAAGTTGTGCTGGCTGTCGCAGGAGGATCTGCTCAAGCGTGTCGTGTCGCTTGAATTCAACCGTCTGCTCGAATATTATAAAGATGCCCCCGTCATAGACTTTATCGACGAGAAGCCCAAGAAGGAGAAGAAAGAGCCGGCGCGTCCGCGCACGGCCGCAGAGAAGGACCGCCGCACAGCCGACCGTGGAATGGCCCGCATATATGTAAATGCAGGTAAGAGCGACGGCTTTTATGCCGGAAATCTTATCGACATACTCAACCACGCCATACACGGAGCACGTGTCGATGTAGGCCGTATAGACCTTATGCCGGGTTATTCGCTTTTTGATGTCAAGAAAGCCGATGCCCGCAGGGTGGTGGAGGGTATAACCGGCCTTGACTTTGTGGGGCATAAGCTGTATGCCGAGATAGCCGATCCTGAAAAGGATTACTCGCGTGCTTCACGTCGCAAACGCGACTCCAAAGATGATAAAAACGGAGGAAATTTTGATAAATTCATAAAAAAGGGAAAGAAAGGTTCCCGTAAATACTGAACGAGTATGAAAAGATTGATAAACATGGCCGTCGTCATGGTTATGGCGCTTGTCGGAATACAGAACGCATCGGCCCGGCTTACGGCTGCCGGCGCTTTTGCCGACGCTCCGGCGCCACTGTTCCCGTTGCTTGACAAGAACGCCCGTCTTGACATGATCGATTATTACAACAGCGGTTCGGCTACCCCTACTCAGAACGCTCTGCAGGGCAAGTCGCGGGTGACTGCCATGACCCCCGATGACATAAAGATAGCCATGACCGACGCGTCATCGTATCAGATATCCATACTGCCTTACGGCAATGACTCCATAATAGCCGTCATACAGACTGTGGCTACTCCGGCCCACGACAGCCACATATCATTTTACAGCCGTCGGTGGGAAAAGATGTCGGCACCTCTGTTCAAGGCTCCTGACCTTGCCGCGTGGCTTACGCCCGAAGGCTCCAAGGATGCCTCCAATGTTGCCGCTCTCATACCGTTTATGCTTGCCAAGTATGACTACGACACCGCCTCTGCCGTGCTGACTCTGACCAACAACCTTCAGGAGTTTCTGTCGCCCGACGTATACAAGATGGTGTCGGCCTCCATGCGTCCCGCGTTGAAATATCGCTGGACGGGAAAGATGATGGAGCCTGTCAATAAGTAAACCGCTTTGCTGCCGATGGAGTCGCTGACACTGCTGCAACTTAACAAACGTATAGCGTCGCTTGTCATGACCGGCGCCACACAGAATGTGTGGATTACCGCCGAGCTGAGCGATGTCATAGTGCGCGGAGGCCACTGCTACATGGAGTTGCTTCAGAAAGACTCGGCAAGCGGTGCTACGGTGGCGAAGGCCCGGGGAGCCATATGGGCCAACAGATTTGTCGACATACGCCAGAGTTTTATGGCCGCTACCGGACAGGATTTCCGCACCGGACTTAAAGTTATGCTGTGTGCGTCGGTGTCGATGCACCCTGTCTACGGCATGTCGCTGGTCATAAATGCCGTCAACCCCGAGTATACGCTGGGCGACGTAGTGCGCCGACGCAATGAGATGCTCGCGCGGTTAAAGAGCGAGGGTATAATTAACATGAACCGTGAACTGCCGTGGCCTGTGCCGGCGCTGCGTATAGCCGTGGTGTCGGCCGAGGGAGCCGCGGGCTATGGCGATTTCATGAACCAGCTGCATAACAACACTCTGCGGCTGCGTTTTGTGACAAGGCTTTTCCCGGCCATGATGCAGGGCGACCGTGTGGCGCCTACCGTTATAGCCGCGCTTGACGAGATAGCCGCGTCGCGCGATGACTGGGACTGTGTGGTCATAATACGTGGCGGTGGCGCTACAAGCGACCTGCTTGGGTTTGAAAACTATGACCTTGCGGCCAATGTGGCGCAGTTTCCGCTCCCTGTCATTGTGGGCATAGGGCATGAACGCGATGTGACGATACTCGATTACGTGGCCGGTGTGAGGGTCAAGACTCCTACTGCGGCCGCTGAATGGCTGATTGAGCGCGGCAAGACTGAACTGGAGCGTCTCGGTGTCATAGGACGCGAGATTGTAAGACTTGCCGGCGACAGGCTTTCGGGCGCCAAGGAGCAGCTTGGGCGTCTTGAAGGCGCTTTGCCTTCGTTGCCTTCGGCAGTCATTGACCGCCAGCGGGGCAAACTTGACCGCTGCATGATGTGGGTCGGTCAGCTCTCGGATAGGCGTATACGCCCTCAGCTGTCGCGGCTTGACACAGTGGCTTCGTCGCTGCCTGTACTGCTTGCCGCCGTGATGGAGCGACGACGCTCCCGGTTGCAGTCGCTCGGCGAGATGCTCGACATGCTGTCGCCCGAGGCGACTCTGCGGCGAGGGTATTCTGTGACGCGCTATAACGGACATGCCGTGACCGACGCTTCGGAAGTGCCCGACGGTGCCGTGCTCGAAACTCTTGTCGCGTCAGGAACAATCAGATCGGTTAAACAATAAATACTACATTATAATAAGTATGGTGGAAAATCCGGAATTTGTGCCTGTCAGGGAATTGTCCTACAATCAGGCCATAGCTGAGCTTGAAGATATAATGAAGCGCATGCAGAGCGATGCTCTCGACATCGACCTGCTGGCATGCTATACACGGCGTGCCACTGAACTGCTCGCCGAGTGCCGCAGCCGTCTGACCGCTACCGACGAGGAGCTCCGTGCCATTCTCAATAAGGCTGACTGAGCGCGGGCGGGTCATGGCCCGCGTCATTGAGGTTTGTATTTTGGAAAATGTATGTGACCGCGCGATTTTATCCGCGGCTTTCTGTTGTGTCGCAACGATGTGTTTATTTAACTAAATTTATTTTGTTTATTGTGTATAAATATGTAATTTCGTTGCGCCATGAAACTTTATTGTTTCGTTTTGATAAGCCTATACTGAACCAACAGAAAGTGACCTGAAATGACACTATGTAATTATGTACGATATGTATTGTCGGCTGTGTTAGCCATGTCTGCGACGCTGCATGCTGCGGCTTTGCGCCAGTGCGACAATCTTACCGGCCGTGTGACCGTCGATGGAAAGCCCCGTCAGGGCGTAGTGGTCAGCGACGGTATAAACGTCACGGCTACCGATGCCGACGGATGTTATAGTATGTCTACCGAGGGCCGGCAGCATGTGTTTCTGTCCGTGCCGGCCGATTGCGAGGTGCCCGTCGATGCCGACGGCACACCTGCATTTTATCAGACCATAACCTACGGGAATGACGCGGTGGCACGTCATGACTTCGCGCTTGTGTCGGCGCCGGTGAAAAAAGACTGGACACTTCTTACCATGGCCGACCCTCAGGTAGCGGTAGGCGACACCTGCGACTTCGAACGCTATATCATGCCTCCGCTGAAGGAGTTCGTGTCGACACTCGGCGATAACGTATACGGCATAACGCTCGGCGATCTCGTCTGGAACACCCCCTCGTTGTTGGGCTACTACAAGCGGCGCATCGGATCGACAGGCGTGCCGGTATTTGCCGTGATAGGCAATCACGATCATAACGAGCTTGTGAAGGGCGACAAGGAGAGCGACCGTGATTTCCGAAAGGTATTTGGACCGACATACTATTCCGTCAACATCGGCGATTGCCATCTTGTGGTGCTCGACGATATATATTACAGGGCCGAGAAGGGGCGTAACGACTATTCCGACTATGTGACTCCGCAGCAGCTTGTATGGCTGGAGAAGGATCTTGGTTATGTGTCTAAGGACAAGATGATAATAATAGGTGTGCATATACCTACGGCGCGTCGCAATGTGCCCGGCCATGTGTCAAGCAACAAGCCTCTCTATGACCTCGTACGCGGCTTCAAGGAGGTCCAGATTCTGTCGGGCCACAGCCACTACAACTTCACTACCACGATAGCGCCTAATATTACCGAAACTACGTTCGGTTCAGTCATGGGTGCTTTCTGGTATCCTTTGTGTCATGACGGTTCGCCCCGCGGATATGCGGCGCTGCGGTTCAAAGGCAACAGGCTAGTGGACAAATATTACACTGGGGCCGGATGCGACCGCGACTACCAGATGAAGATATATCCGCCGGAGGATGCCGTGCTGTGGAATCCCCGCCGGAAACGCGGTGAGCCGTATGACAGTATCCTTGTCAACATATTCTGCTGGCATGATACTTGGAAAGTCGAGGTAAGCGAGGATGGCCGACGCTGGAAGCGGCTGCCCGACGAAGCTCGTCTGCGCCCGGAGAAGGCGGGGGGCAAGTGCTGGGATCCCGATGTGCGCAAATCGCTTGTGAAAGGCCGCATCCCGGCCCATCACGGCGGAGCACGTCCCACCAATCCGAACGATCATATGTTTCTGTACAAACCCTCGTCGGGTTGGCGCAAGGTCAGCTTCAGGGCCAGCGACCCGTTTGGCAACGTATACGTGTCGACATTAGATAATAAATCACTATAAAAAATTAAGTTGTTATGGTAAAACAGTTATTTTTAGGCTTGGCGATGGCCTCTATGGCTCTTTCGGCAGCCGCTGCAAAACCCGAAGTGATAGCTCATCGCGGTTATTGGAATACCGACGGTTCGGCTCAGAATTCTATACGTGCGTTGGTCAAGGCCGACTCGATACACTGCTTTGCATCGGAATTTGATGTGTGGATGACCTCCGACAGCGTACTTGTTGTAAACCATGACGCCGATGTCAACGGCGTGCATATCGAGTCATCGCCTTCGAAAAAAGTGCTTGCACAGAAACTTGCCAACGGTGAGAATGTGCCTACACTTGAGACATATCTTGCCAAGGCTGCCAAGCTGAATACCCGCATAGTGTGCGAGCTGAAGACTCACAACAGCCGCTCTACGGAGCGTGCCGCAGCCAAGGCCATACTTGCCATGGTGAAAAAATACGGTCTCGGCGACAAGGTCGACTATATCGTATTTTCCAAAGATGCATTCCAGTATTTTGTCAAACATGCACCCAAAGGCACCGGTGTCTACTATCTTAACGGTGACTACATCCCCTCGCAGGTCAAAGCCATGGGCGGCGCAGGTATAGACTACTCGATCAAGGTCATGAAGAAGCATCCCGAATGGATAGCACAGTGCCATGATCTCGGACTGCTTGTCAACGTATGGACTGTAAATTCGCCTGAAGACATGAAGTGGTGCATAGACCGCGGTGTGGACTTTATCACTACCAACGAACCCGAGCTGCTTCAGAAGATGCTCAAGGGCTGCGACGGAAAATGCAAGAAATAGATGTTCTTTTATATTACAGGTTAGGGATCAAGATGTGTTAGGTTTGAGATTGGGATTGCGGTCCCGCTGTTTGGTGGTCCGCAATCCCAATCTTCATTTATCGGATTATGAAGAGTACAGATATGTTTCGTAGACTTTTGATGCTGACGGTTGCGCTTTTTGCCGTTTCGTCAGTTTACGCGGCCGATGATGCGGCTGCCCCGGTCAAGTACAGTATGAATTACCGCGACACGGTGCGTACTTACACTATGTATCTGCCCGACGGCATCAAGGCCGGTGCTCCGCTTGTGGTGTATACCCACGGTTACGGGTCAAAGACCCGGTGGCGTCGCGACATGAATGTCGTGGCCGACAGCTGCGGCTTTGCCGTATGTTACCCTGACGGTATGCCCGACTCGCGCGGCAAGGACGGCTGGAAGGTGGGCTATCCGCCGCAGGAGAGCATGGTTATAGATGAGGCCGACTTCTTCCGTCATCTTCTCGACGAAGTTACATCGAAGTTCCATCTGAGCCGCGACAATGTGTTTATGGCCGGTATGTCTAACGGCGGCGACCTGTGCTATCAGCTCGCTTATACCGATCCCTCGCTGTTTCGTGCTTACGGCTCGGTAGCCGGTCTGACGTTTGAGTGTCTGTACAATAATTACAAGTTGTCTTTGCCCGTGCCGTTCCTTGAAATTCACGGCAATGCCGACAAGACCTCTATGTGGCAGGGCGACCACCTTAATACCGGCGGATGGGGCGCATACATCCCCGTGCCTCTTGCCGTAGCGGCCGTAGCGGCCAACAACCGCTGCACTACAATGTCGGTCGACACATTCCCGACCATGCGCGATCCTGAACGTATGGTGACACGCACCGTGTACGGCGACTCCCCGTCGGGATGCGATGTCGTGGTTTACGAAATTGAAGGCGGCAAACACTCTTGGGCCGACAAGGATGTCGCCACCTCCAGAATCCTTTGGGATTTCTTCGCGCGCTATCTCAAATAGCCTGCCGTTTTTTCCCTGTACTTTTACATATTTGTATCGACAGGAAATATATGATCAGAGGGTTAAACCGCCGCAAATATAATATTTTTATATGAAATAGTTGTAAATTTGCATTTATACCCGATGATGAATTTTATGAAAGTATTATATGGATTTTTAGTGGCTGCGGTGCTTGCGTCAGTGTCGATTGACGCGCATGCCGCGGTGCGGGAGCTGCCCTTGCCGGAGGTCCCGAAGTCGATTACGGCGCCGGAGGACCGTGCGGGTTACGTGTTGTGTCATTTCTGGGACGGTATGGACTGGACCGACAGTGTGTGGGTGTCTGACGCTCCTGCCATGGAGCAGAATTTTGTGAATTTTGTCAGCGTGTTTCCTCATGCGTCGGAGGCTTCGGTAAGGACCGCTGTCGACGCCATGTTTGAGGCGTTGTCCGGCAATGAGGAGGCGTATAAGGTCATGGCCGACATAGCGTCGTTGTATCTTAACGACACGGAGTCGCCGATGAGGGATGACAGGCTGTATGTCGTGTTTTTAAAGCGGTTTCTTGACGACAGGGTGCTTGATGAGGCACGCCTTACGCGGTATCGCTATCAGTTGGATGACGTATCGAAAAATCTGCCGGGCACCATAGCCAACGACTTTTCTTATACCGACAGTCACGGACGCGGGTCCACTCTTCACGCACTGTGGGGTGCCGGATACACTATACTTATGTTTTATGACCCCGAGTGCCGCCACTGCCATCAGGTGATAGAGTTCTTATCGCGCTCGGAGCCGGTCAACCGCAGGCTTGGCGAGAAGTCGTTGCGTATACTTGCAGTCGACACAAGCGAGAGCGATATGCCGGCTGACGCGCTTCCCATACCTGCTGCATGGACGTCGGCCCGCGCCGATGAATCGGTGGAGGATGCCGGGCTGTACTCGTTTCGCGAGATGCCCGCCCTGTACCTGCTTTCGCCGGGCAATGAGGTCATACTGAAGGATGCCTCGCCCGAGGCCGTTGTGAAAAAACTTTCTGACATCAAGTAGATTGGCAATAGGAAAAATTGGCATTTTGCCGCGTATTTGCGTTAAATAGGCGTTAAATAACGTGGCATGTGTGAATTAATATCAATTATGGGGGTATGTAATTGACAAAGATGTATTTGATTTGTTTTACATGCAAACGAACAAAGACCCATATACATTGATAATTGCTAATCTATGAAGATGCACATGCGCAAAATAGGGCTTACTCAGCAGGGTAGGCCCTATATGCGATAAAAGCCGAGACCGCGTTACGGTCTTGGCTTTTATTGAATCGGCAGCAAACGTTGTTGTAAAATTAAAATACCGGAGTCACAACCGACATGGCGTCGTACGACTACGGGTTTACTTTTGGGTTTTGGCGCCGGGGGCTCCTACGTTGTTGAGTTCTTTTACTTCCTGTTTGACGTTTTTAGGGGTAGCGCCTTCATATTTGCTGTTCTGAAGTCCGGGCATCTCGTTAGTGGGATACTCAGCTGTCTCTGTCGTGATTTTCTTGTCGTGTGCCATTTTTTTTACTAATTAAGATTATATTTTTCAAAACAAAGTATCACAATATGAGGTTCACGCACCACAGTAAAGGAAATGCAAAAAAGATATTTTAAAGACATACAATATGTCGGGTAGAAAAAAGTAAGGCATGAGACTGCGCAGTCCCATGCCTTACTATGGTCGTGTCGGCCGTGTTTATTTGTCGAGGCTTTTTGCGAGTTTGCGGTTTAGTTTGGCCGCGCGGTCTTTCTCGACTTTTGTCACCTTACGGTCATAAGTGAGCAGACCGTTTACCTCGCCCTCTACGTCGGTAGTCTGGGTGTATACGGCGCCGGTCACTCCGCGGGGTACACTCTCATAGAGCATGTTGATGTACTCCTCATATTTGTCGGTGACATCTTTGGGGGTGTTGAACTGCACGTAACCCCAGTTGCGGTCGTTCCACCACAGGTGATCTTTCAGTGCCAGACCGATGCCGCCGTATTCTCCTATCACATTTGCACGCTTTGCGTCAAAAAGATACATCTCGGGGTGCGGATAGCTGTGTACGTCAAGCACATCGCCTGTGCGGAAGAAGTTGCCTCCGCTGGCCGGGTTCACAGGGCGTGAGGGGTCATATTGTTTTGTCCACTCCGCTATATCGACGGTCTTGAATTGTCCCCAGCGTTCGTTGAAGGGTATCCACATGCCTATGCAGGGATAGCTGTAAAGGCAGTCCATTATCTCTTTCCACTCTTTGCGGTAATTGGCTTCGCTTTCGGCTGAGCGTTCAGGCTCGACGCCTTTATAGTAGTCGCGCATCTGCCATTCGTGCTCTGCATCGCCTGAAGGCATGTCCTGCCATACTATTATGCCGTTGCGGTCGCAGTAAGTGTACCATGTGGCCGGCTCGACCTTGATGTGCTTGCGCAGCATGTTGTAGCCCAGCTCTTTTGTCTTGTCAAGGTCATATACCATGGCTTCGTGGGTGGGAGCCGTGTACAGGCCGTCGGGCCACCAGCCCTGATCAAGCGGTCCAAACTGGAATATGGGCTTGTTGTTGAGTGCGAGTCTGACAAGACCTTTGTCATCTCTTATTGTCGAGAACTTACGCATTGCGGCGTAGCTGTTTACCTTGTCGACAACCTGTCCGTTGCGGGTGAGGGTGATCTCCATGTCGTATAGGTTAGGCGCGTCGGGGCTCCACAGCTTCACGTCATCGGGCATCTCGATCTCAACGGTCTGGTTATTGATGCTTTTGCCTTGTGCCACAACCTTGCCGTTGTCCTTGACCACCACCGAAGTCGTGATTGATGCATCGGGGGCTACACCTTCGGTCAGTGCGGTCACCGACAGTGTGTTGGAGTCGATGTCGGGCAGGGTGCGCAGCGATGCGATATGAGCCTTTGACACCGGTTCGAGCCATACGGTCTGCCAAATGCCGGTTACCGGGGTGTACCAGATGCCGTTGGGATTCTCTACCTGCTTGCCGCGAGGCTGTGTGCCGCGGTCGGTCGGGTCCCATACTTTTACGGTTATGGTGTTGGCTCCTTTTTTGTTAAGGGCATCGGTGATATTGAATGAGAACGGGGTGAAACCGCCGGTATGCGTACCGACCTTTATGCCGTTTACCCACACGTCGGTTTTCCAGTCGACGGCGCCGAAGTTAAGCATGACCTGATCTTTGCCCCATGCCTGAGGTACGGTAAACTCGCGTGTGTACCAGAGCTCTTTGTTCTCTCCTACGCGTTTGCCGACACCCGACAGGTCTGATTCAACGGGGTAGGGTACAAGTATGTCGCCTTGAAACTCCGACGGACGGTGAGTGCCTTTGTCGGTTATGGCGTATTGCCACAGACCGTTGAGGTTCATCCAGCGCGGACGTTCCATTATTGGACGCGGATACTCGGGACGCGCATTTTCAGGCGTCACCTCCTCAGCCCACGGAGTGTGTAAGTGGGTCGACAACGGCGTGTAGGCCATGGCAGGCATGGCGGCCGCGAAAATGATTGCAGCTAAAGATTGTTTAAAATTCATTTTAATATTGGTTTATTTAGACAATGATTATTTTAAGTTTTTACGTTCAAAAGTGAATGTATGAGTCCCCGGCACTACGTCAATCGCATCGCCGTTGCCGACTTTCTTCGGAAGATAAAGAGTGGCTCTGCTGTTGGACGGTATTGTCACGCTATATATTATTTTTCTACCTTTAGTTTTCCAGCCCGATATGATTTCACCGTAAGGCGACTCGTGTCGCGCTTCGAACTCTTTTAGTCCGTCAGGGAAGTTGGGCCGTAATATGACATGCTTGAAACCGGGTTCTTTCTCATCGGGAAAGATGCCGCCGAGACCTTTGTAGGGCCATGCGCCTATCTCGCCGAACATGATGTGGTTGTCAGATATGTCGCGGGTGGCTTCGAGATTCCAGTTCTCAAGCAGTGAGGTGGCGCCGTTGACAATCCACCATCCCCAAGAGGGATAAGTGTCCTGTACCGCCACTTTGTATGCTGCCTCGGCATATCCGTTTTCACTCAAGGCGTTAAGCAGCGCTTTTGCTCCGTGTACTCCCGTGTCGAGATGATAACCGGCTTTTGCCACTTTGTCGGCAAGATTGGCGCTGACAGCAGTTATCATGTCATCGGGCACTACATGCCACATCAGCGGCATACTCATCTCGGTCTGTGAGCCTCCGGCGTAGATGCCCTTTTCGCGGTCAAGAAACTTTGAGTTTATGGCATCTTTTATTTCATCGGCCAATCTTGAGTAATGTCTGTAATCGGCGTCGTAGCCAAACATGCGGGCCGCTTTTGAGAGAATCGTGGCATCGGCGAAGAAGTAGATTGATGACATCAGCTCTTTGTCGGAACCGGTGCTTACAGGTACCCAATCGCCGCGTCCCCATGCCGACAGATGCGTGGGACTGTTTTTATCCACGTAGTCGACATAACGCTTGATATTGTCGTAACACTCACGCAAGGCACGGTCGTCACCGTAAAACAAGTAGATGTTCCACGGTATTATGGCGATTGTGCTTGTCCAGTCAAGGCCGTTGTCGGTGCCATAGCCCCATCCGCATGTTGGGATGATGTCGGGCAACACTCCGTTGGGTTGTTGTTCGTCACGATGGTCGGCAAGCCATTTTTCATACACGGTTATGCCGTCGTAGTTGTAAAACGCGGTTTCGATGGCGAGATGTCCGTCACCGGTCCAACCGTTTTTCTCGCGTTGCGGACAGTCGGTAGGGTAGCCGATGAGGTTTGAGATATAGGCATTTCTTGCCGCTTCCACTGTTGCGTCAAGTAGCGGGTTCGATGACGTTATGCTGCCGTGTGACGCTACATCGCTGTGTACTTCCCGGGCTATGATCGATGTGTCATTCAGCTCCAGCGGCGCGGAGCAGTTGACCTGCGCATATCTGAAGCCTTTGTAACTGAACACGGGGGTGTATGTGTCGGTATTGCCGTCAAGGATTATGACATCGGTCTGGAACGGTTCGCTGTTTTTGTCGCCACGATAATATACGTCAATGTTTGACTGGTCGAGAGTACCGTTGTCGTGCAGGCGTTCACCGTGGGCGATGCGGAGGACTGTGTTTTTAGGCCCTTTTACGTTTGCGGTCGTTATTCCTGACATGTTTCGTCCGAAATCGTATACGTACGTCGTGTCATTTATACGCGTACATCGTTTGGCTTTGTGTTCCTTCACATATCTGATCGGCTTCATCTGCTGTGAACTTACAAGATGCGAAGGAGCACTGCGCAGGCGTACTCCCTGCCATGTCGAGGCATCGTATCCGGGTTTGTCCCAACCGGTATGTCACGATTGAAGTCAACGTGTTCGCCAGTGTATATGTTGTTGTACACGAGCGGTGTTTCCGACGATGTACGCCAGCTCAGGTCGGTAGCTACCGTCTCCTCGGTGCCGTCAGTATATCTTATGACAAGGTCAAGACAGAAGGCGGGGCGATTTCGCCATGGCGCTTTGTCAAAATCCCATACTGCTTTGGCCTGATGATTATACCATCCGTTGCCGAGAATTACGCCTATGACATTCTCGCCTTGCTGTAGTTGCCGGGTGACGTCGAAAGCGATATAAGAGTTGCGGCGGTCGTAACGTGTGTATACGGGCGCCAATATACGGTCACCTATCGGGGCGCCGTTAACACTGAGGTCAAACAATCCTCCGGCAGCAATGTATGCTCTTGCCGATTTTATAGGCTTGGATATTGTGAAATCCTTTCGGAAATAAGGCGCTTGGCGATATTCTTGGCTATGATTGTCGCTTATCCAGTTGCCCGCCCAGTTACCCATGAGCCCCGTTTCGAATTTTGCTACGGGCGATGCCGTTTCGCCGCTTTCAACACGCCAATAGTATACAGTCCGGGGACATAATGCGTCTCCGTCATATATTATGGTGTTTTTACCTCCGTCAGGCAATGTGGCTGACCACACATCGCCTTGTCCCGAAGCTACGAGCGTGCTGTCAGTGCCAACTATGATTCTGCCTCCGTTTTGTGTCATGCTGTCGCAACGCCATTGCAAACGTGGCGACGGATCGTCGACTCCGAGCGGCGAGTCAAGGTGGTTTACTCGCAGATTTCCTATTCCGGCGAAAAGTTCGACAGTGGTCAGTGCAAATATGCCGGCAATTGTTCTGTTCATCTTCCGGTGTTTAGTTCAGGTCTATGACGATACCGTCGGTCAGAGAGCCGCTGCCTTGCCGTACGCCGTCTTGGGTCAGTATCTTGACAATGGCCATGCCTTTATGGGCAGGATTGAAGTTGCCGTCTTTTGAAGTAAGTCTTATCGTGCATTTGCCGTCGGCCGTATCGGCTGAAAAGCGCTCAAAACTGTAGTCGCCGTTTTTGAACTCCCAACCGTCGCCCGAGTCGCTGTACAACACTCCCTCGGCATGGCCTTCGGCATCGGTATTGATCCAGAGAGTGAGGGGGTCGAGCGATTCCTGACCGGTATGTTGGATTACCGCACCTGTAGGAAGTATGGCTCCGGGGCGAAGTTTCAGTTCAACCTGAAAGCGGTCCTCACGATCGGCTGGCATGAGCGGAAGTACTTGCCAGTCGCCTTTGGGGAGTGCCGGGGCATCGGCCCATGCGGGAACGACGAGTAGGTCGGCTCCGAGTGTGAATACCTGCTCTTCGGCACGCAATGAAGTGTCGGCCGGATCGGCAAAAAATACCGGGCGCATCATAGGCATGCCGTCGGTGGCTGATTCGTGCAGGAGAGTATACAGATAGGATAGAAGCATATAGCGCTTTTCAAGGGCCGTGCGTGAGGCCTGTTCCACCTCGTCGCCAAATGCCCACGGCTCTTTGTTGACAGTACCGGTGCACGCATGGCCACGTGAGAACGGATAGAAAGCGCCGAGAGCCATCCAATGCCCGAACAGCTCGGGAGTCGGATTAAAGAGAAATCCTCCTATGTCGGCGCCGTTCATGGGCTGTCCCGACAGGCCCAATGTCAGCGACATAGGTATGGAGAGCCGCATGTGCTCGTCGGTCGAGCCGTTGTCGCCGGTCCAAGTAGCCGCATAGCGTTGTCCGCCGAGAAAGTTGGAGCGGGTGAGTATGAACGGGCGTCGGTCGGGGTGTACGGCCATCACGCCGTCTCTGGTGGCGCGTACCATCTGCTGGCCGTAGATGTTGTGATACTTCAGATGCGGGCCTTCCGGTATGCCGTCGCCGCCGCGATGTATGTTGTCCTCGGGCATTGTGCCTGTCGGGGAGTCGCTGATCTGCGGCTCGTTGACGTCGTTCCACACTCCGTCCACTCCTGTGGCGAGGAAGTCGCGGTATAGTTCGGCCCACCATTTTCTTACATCGGGAGAGGTGAAATCGGGGAACGCGCATACGCCGGGCCACATGCTCCCGTGATAATTCTCGCCTTTGGCGGTCTTGACCCACATGTCGTTTTCAGTGCCCGATTTGTATACAAAGTATTCAGGGTCGGCCTTTGGTCCCGGGTCGATCATCCAAGTGGAGTGAAAGCCGCGCATGTGCAGGTCGCGGTTGAGAGCCGCCGGGTCGGGAAATGTCGTGGGATTGAAAGTGAATATACGGTAGCCGTCCATATAGTCGATGTCCATCCACATGACGTCGCAGGGTATGCGTTTCAGGCGGAAGGTGTCGGCGACTTCAATAACGCGCGAAGCCGGCGTGTAGGAGAAGCGGCACTGATGATAGCCGAGAGCCCAGCGTGGTATCATGGGCATCGTGCCTATGAGTTCGGCAAGGCCCCGCATGACATCCTGCGGCGACTTGCGGTCGATGATATATACACGAAATAGCTCACCCTCCGTGTCGAGAGTTATGCGGGAGTCGGCGGTTGTCAGAACCGCCTTGTAGGGGGTGTCGAACAGTATGCCGAAAGCGCTGCCGTCGGGGCGTACGCCCATGACCCACGGATGTGACTGGTACAGGCGTTTGCCGCCGTCTACGCCGTATGCTCCGGAGTCAGTATTCCATAGCTTTATGCTCTGTCCGTTGCGCAGAAGGGGGCCCGTCACTTCTCCGCCTCCGTAAATGCTTGTGCCGGCAGGTATGTCGAGCCACGCCGAAGCTTTGGCTTTGGTCATGCCGATTGACGGAATTAGCTCCCATCCGGCAGGCAGGTCGCCTTTTATTGCGGGCTCCTTTTCGAGCGCGAATGAAGGCATACTCACTGCGGAGAAGCCTTTTGGCTCGAATAGCGCTATGCCGTCGCCAACCGATTTTTGCTTTGCCCATTTTACCGATTTGGCTGAGCACACGGCATATCCGGCTACTGCCACGATGACTAATATGGTTAATCTGCGGATCATGATATTCAATAGCTGGTTATGAGAATTAAATAAAACCTAAAACAATCTTATTACCTGAAATATAGATCACCTATAAACCTAACTATGCATTAAACCTTAAAACAATCAGTATACTTAAAAACCAAATCTATTCCATTCAAATCGAGTTGAGCAAATCTATTTTACCTTCGTCAACGAGTTTTATGATGAGTTCGCCAAAGAGCGTGTTCTGCCATGCAAACCACTCTCTGGTGAAATCGGTGGCATCTTCGACATTGAAGGATTCGTGCATGAAGCCTGTCTCGGCATCGGTGGCGAGCAGCATGGATATGCATTCTTTTATCTCATTGTCGTCAGTCGACGTGAATGCTTTCATCATGATGCTCATGGGCCATGCCATGTCGTAGCCTATGTGCGGGCCGCCTATGCCTTCGCCGGCTTTGCCTTTGAAGAAATAGGGGTTATTCTTGCTCCATACGAAGCGGCGGGTGTTCTGGTATACGGGATCGTTGACATCGACATCGCCGAGATAGGGCATGGCGAGCAGGCTCGGTACGTTGGCGTCATCCATAAGATGCTTGTTGCCGAAGCCGTCGACCTCGAATGCGTATATGGTGCCGAATTCGGGATGGTTGTATGTGGCGTGTTTTTTCAGCGCTGTCTCCACTTCATCGGCAAGCGCGGTGCACTTGGCGCTCAGGTCGGCGTTGTTGTTTACTTTGTCGAGAATCTCGGCGGCTTTGCGCAGTGAGGTTACTGCAAAGAAGTTGGACGGTATGAGATACTGGAACGTGGTAGCGTCGTCGGACGGACGGAAACATGACACGATAAGTCCGCATCCGCTTACCGGAGCACCCCAGCCGCCGTTGTTGAGTGTGTCAAGCGCACGCTCGGTCTTGCGCTGGAATTTGTACGGGCCACGGTCGCCGTCTTTACGCTGCTGTGCTACAAATGTAGCGTATATGTTGCCTATGGCCTGAAGCCACTCTTCATCGAAGATGGATGCATCACCGGTTCTTTTCCAGTATTCGTAGGCCAGACGCAGCGGATAGCACAGTGAGTCAATCTCCCATTTGCGTTCATGTACATCGGGTATCATGTCGGTAAGGTCGCTCATCCACGAGCCGCCTGTAGGCCCGTCATTGAAGGCATTGGCGTACGGGTCGAGGTTTATGCACTTGAACTGACGGCGTATCACTCCTTCTATCATGGCCTTGAGGTCGGCGTCTTCGTTGGCGAGCTGCACGTAGGGCCATACCTGAGCCCCGGAGTCGCGAAGCCACATGGCATGTATGTCGCCGGTGTAGACAAACGTGTCGTTCTTGCCGTCGGCGCCTTTGCGGAAATGCACTGTGGTGTCGATCGTGTTGGGGAAACAGTTCTCAAACATCCAAGCGAGCTTGGGGTTGGTGAGCATCTTCTTTATTGCCGCTATCTTGGCTTCAACCGCCGTCGATTTGAACAGACGTTTGTTTTTGGCCGGGCGGTTGGTCTTGTGATACTTCTTGGCCGTGACAACGGTGGTATTGTCTGATACGCATACGGGCGCTTGCGATGCGTACGCGTTCATCGACCCCATCAGAAGGGCGGTCGCGGCAATGGCATTAGTTAATACGTTCATTATTGTCAATTATTTTTAGTGTTGTTAATATAGGTTGCAGCGCGGCTATACATTTCAGCCATCGCAGCCTGTGTTAGCAACCATTTGCGGGTATCGGTCTCCGTACCGCTCCAGTCTTGATTGAACAGTCCTGTCTCGGCGTCGCGTGACTTTAACCATGCGTGGTCGAGATTGCGTACGAAGTGGTCCATATATTCGGGGTTGCGGTCGGTATTGAACAGTTCCTCAAAGCCTCGCATCATCACGGCGGTAAACCATACGTTTCCTTTGCCGAGCAGCGGGAAGGCGCCTATGCTGTCATTGGCTTCTCCGCCGTTGAAGAAGTGGCGGTGGGCGCTTTCGGCTATGCTGCGTGCGTCGTTCAGGTATACGGAGTCGCCGGTGGCCTTGAACAGCAGGGCGGCTGACTGCATCATCTGTCCGCTGTTGTATGCAAATTTGGCCCGTCCGATTTCGCCTTTAAGGTTGATGTTGTCAAAGTAAAGGCAGTCGGTCGTATCCTGTAGATTGTTTTTGGTCCATGTGTATAGCTCACGGCCTTTGTCGAGAAATCTCCTGTCGGCAGTAGCCTCGTACAGTTTCAGCGCGTAAACCGACCCCGGAGCGTTGGAACAGGTGTTTTTGCCGCCTTTTTTCTGCTCGCACCAGTAGATGCCTCCGCCGAGTATGCTGTCCGTGCCGCTTTCGATAAACTCCCATATCATGCGTGCCTTGTCAAGATACTTGGGGTCTTTGGTGGCGAGATACATGTCGGTGAAGTCGATACCCAGCCATACGTTGTCATCGTAGAAACGGTCGCTTTGAGGCGCCGTGTTGACGTATGAAGCATAGGCCGCCGGCTGCCGGGCAGTGTCAAGATACATCTCCAGTCCGGGCAGTATGCGCTTCTGAAGGACTTCGATGCATGTCGTATCGCCGGTGGCTGAATAAAGGGCGTTTACCGCCGAGAATGATCCGGAGTAGGGCCATAGATACGAGTATGCGTTAAATGTCTCTACCGGAGCTTCCGCAAGGTACGTGGCGGCGTAGGCTTCGTCGGAAGGGTAATTCTCGCGTAGCAGATTCTCGCCCGGAATTGAATATTTCGCATACATCGAGTCCAGTGTCTCGCGGGCCATGGCGGCGTAACGGTTGTTTTCGGCGGTACCGGCATCTGACTGACGGAAGCACCCGAAAAGAGTGCTTCCTGTCAGTATGATTGCCGATATGGTCAGATATTTGTTCATCAGTTATATCGGAAATGACGGTTTATTTATTCTTGTCGAAACGCGCCTTGGCTTCCATGAGTGTGGCTCCGCTGACCTGCGCGTTAAGCTCCGTGGCACCGAGAGGGCCGTCAGTCCATGACGGGCCGAAGAGTATCTGGCGCTTGTCGGCTATGCCTTTGGTCCAAGCCATGACGGCATTGTTGTTCAAGAACGTAGTGAACTTGTTGGCAAATGCCGGGTCGAGGTCAGGTTCGGCAATCAGCTCGATGAAGTAACGTATGAAGATGCCTTTGAACAGGGCGCCGTCGCCGTTGCCTTCGTTGCGGAGCACATTGTTGCTCTGGTCGATGCAGCCTTTGGTTATGGCATAGTTGGCAGCACGGCGCGCATCCTTGAGGTAGTTGGCGTCGCCTGTGAATTTATACAGTCTGAGGGCGCTTCCGAGGAATGTGCCTTGATTATATGTCAGGGTCACGGTGTTGATCTCTCCGCTGCGGCCGTCCATGCCGTCATAGACGGCTCCTGTGGCGGGGTTGAAGAGATTGTCACGGGTCCATGAATATATCTTTACGGCCCATTCGAGGTCTTCCTGATTCTTTTCAAGCTCATACAGACGGCATGCTATCAGTGAGCCGGGAGCGTTGGAGCAGGCGTTCTTGCTGTAAGGCATGGTGTGCTTCCAAGCGAGGCCGCCGCCTCCGAATTCCTCGTTCCAGCCGCCCTTGATGTCATTCCAGAGATCTTTGGCCGTGTTGAGGTATTTCGCATCTTTTGTCACTTCATAGAGGCGTATCATGGTAAGCGTTATCCACTCCTCGTCATCGTAGAAGTCGTTGTAGTAGCTGCCGCCGCTCTTCTGCTTGATACCTTCATACCATTGGTCGAAGAGAGCGGAGTATTTGGCATCGCCGGTGCGGTTATATGCGTCTATGACTGCGTCCATGGCGTGGGCCTGCGGCCAGTAGTTCCAGTCGTTTCCGTCCTTTTCTCCGCTTTTGGAGTTGAAGAAATGACGGTCAGTGTCCCAGAAGTACTCTATAAGAGCATCGGTCGAACGGCCGGCGGCGTCATCCCAGTTGATGTCGGCCTGCTCGTCGCCGTACTGGTAAACGTCGTCGATATTGTCGCAGCTCGTTAAAGCCATGACTGCCATCAGTGACGCTGAAATCAAATATTTGTTCATGATAATTTTAGTCGTTTAATGGTTAAATTATTCAGCGAGTTCGATGCTGTGGGTATAGGTGTCGTGTAGCTTCACCTTTACTGTCACTGTCTTGTTCATCCAGTCACCGTTGAGCTTGAATTTGTCGTCCCATTGTGAGTCATTCACCGGTTTCAGGTCATAGTAGTCGGCGGGAACGTCGCCCAGCTCCATCGGCGATTTGTCGTAGTCCTTCACACAGCCCCACTGCTGCTTGGTGTCGGGACCGCCGAGTTCCATGACAAATTTGTAGCGGTTGTCGCCGTCGCCGGCATCGTTGGAGATACCTGTGGCTTCCCACTCGCCGTTGCCCTTGTAGTCGAGGTCAAGAACGGCCGATCCGTGATTAAACCAGCAGTCCATGACGCTGAAGCGGGTTATCTTCTTGGCTGTGAATTCGGCTTTCGCGAAGTCAAAGATCATCCAGTATATGCCGTCGTCGGCAAGGGTTATGTCGTCGGCGCCGACAACGAGTTTACCGTCTTCTACATGGAAGTCGCCTGCGCGGAATGCCTTGCCGCCCTTGATTTCGGTGAAGATCTCAAATGTATTGTCATCAAGTTTTTTTGCGGTAAGATTACCGCCTTCGGTAGCGTCGCCTGACAGTGTCAGGGTGGCGGGAGCTGTAAGTTCGCCCGGTTCTTCGGGTGCGGGAGCGTCGCCTGCGTCCTCAACGAAGTGGCGGCGGCGTGCCTCGTTCAGATAGAGTGTTGCGCGGAAAGGTACGTTGTGGTCATACTTGTGGTCGAGTTTCCATTTGTTGTCCCACTGCGATATGCCGTATTCGCCGGCGTTCCAGTAAGCGTCATCCGCACCTGCTCCGTTGGGGGTGGAGTCTATGCCATTGTCGGCACCCCACATGGTCTTTGAGCCGTCGCCGTAAGTCATGAGAAGTTTGTAGCGCTCGTCGCGGCCCCAGCTTTCCTGATGGAAGTCTACCGAACCTACGCCCGAGTATACACCGTTGCCTACGTAGGGAAGTTCAAATTTAACCTCGTTGTCGGCTGAGAAGAAGAACTCTACTTTCTCGATTTTCTGTACTTTGGCTGATGCTATGGAGAAATCGAGGTTGAGGCGGTATACGCCGTCTTCGGCTACTGTGCCCTCGCCGTCGCCTTCCTTGATGCGGTTGCCGTCTAAGTAGAATGTGAGGCCGGCTTTTGACTGTTCGCTTGACAGCTTGAACGGCTTGCCGCCTTTGAGTTTTACTACGGCTTCAAATACGTCGAGCTCGGGCGATATGCAGGTGATGGCCGTGCTCTCGTCAACACCTTCGCCGCTGATGAACAGCTGTGAGGGCACTTCGGCGAAGCCGAGCAGACGGGTTATGGTAAGCGAGCGCTTGATCGATACGGGTGTGGTAATGATACCGCGCGATGCAACGACCGACCATTGTATATCGCCGGTCTCGCCTGACTCAAGGCCGGCCATTTGGCCCACCTTGTTGAGGTCTTTGTGCGATATGGTGGCGTAGTTGCGTGATCCGTTGCCGTCAGATAACACTTTGTAGATAGGGTTGCTGAAGTCGCCGCCGGCCTTGTCAAACACAACTTCGTACAAGGGTGCTCCGCCGTCTTCGGCTTTGGCGCTTTCCCATTCGAAAAATACGGCGGCTGTGGCCGATGCCTGAAGGGGTACTTCCTTCTTGTCGTTAGGTTCGAACAGAGCCTTGACCGGAGTGACGTTGGTGTCCTTGAATTCCATGTCGGATGTACATGAGTTAAGGGCGATTATTGAAGCGCAAGCGATGAGCGCTGATTTTATTCTGAATAACATTGTTGTATTATTTGAAAATTATGAAATAAGGAGAATATTAGTTGGAATATCCGGGATTGTTGGGGGCGAGATTATTGTTCAGGTTGATCTGGCTCTGCGGCACGGCCCACAGGTAATCGCGGTTTTCGTCAAACTCGTATGTATCCACCATGAGTTTTGTGCCGTTGAATGTAGCGCCGCATACAGGACCGGTAAGATACTGGCTGCCTGCCTTCCAACGTTTGATATCCCACCAGCGCAGACCTTCCAGCGCGAACTCCACGCGGCGTTCGTCGCGGATTATCCGGCGCATGGCAGCTTCATCGCCGCCCGGATAGTCCAAGGCCTTGGGCACTGTGAAGCCGGCGCGTCTGCGTATGGGCTTGATGGTGTTGTTCCATACGTCTACGGTCATAAGACCCTGCTCGAACATGGCTTCGGCGTACATGAGAAGTACATCGGCATAACGCATGGTTATGATGTTGAGGCCGGAGTTAAGTGTGCCTTCACCCTGCGGGGCAAAATATTTGGCGACGTAGTAGCCTGTCTTCGATGTGGCTGCGTTGTTGGGGTCGTAGGCGTCCTGACCTGTGCCGGGTGCAGTGCGTATCTCTTCCGGGCCTGAACCGAAATTCTCTTTCCACTTGTAGCCGTCATATACTATGGTGGCGGTCATGCGCGGGTCGCGGTTGAGGTACGGATTGCGCTCGTCATAGTCGGCGCCGGCCTCGTCTATGCGATAACCGCCGCGTGTAAGATATGTGTCGACGAGCGACTGTGTAGGCACGCGGTCTACGGTACGTGAGCCGAGCGACAGGGGAGCCATGTCGATCATCTCGCCCCAAGTGATCATGTTGGGCACGTATGCACGGTCAAATATAACCTCGCAGTTGTATTCGTTGGCCTCTTTGAAAAGTCCGGCATAGGAGGGGAACAGATCGTATGAGCCAAACTCTCCGTCCATGATGCGCTTGGTGTATTTTGCCACATTCTCCCAGTCGCTCTCCATAAGGTATACACGGGCCTGAAGCATGGCTGCGGCGGCTTTGGTT
The DNA here is from genome assembly GCA_001689405.1 of Candidatus Homeothermus arabinoxylanisolvens. Taxonomy (GTDB): domain Bacteria; phylum Bacteroidota; class Bacteroidia; order Bacteroidales; family Muribaculaceae; genus Muribaculum; species Muribaculum arabinoxylanisolvens. The sequence continues at coordinate 40,786 of LUJO01000060.1, forward strand.
ATCTTGCCGTTTTCTTCAACTGACAGCTGGTCGCGCGAAGGCAGGGTATTTATTATGTCGTCAAGCTCGGTGTGGATGAAGCTGTACACTTCCGATACGGGAGTACGCGATATGGTGTTGGCTTCGTCAAGAGTTATATCCTTGGTGAAGAAGGGTATGGCTCCATACAGGTTGGCGAGGCGGAAGAAGATATAGGCTCTTGCGAAACGTATCTCCGAAGTCATGCGTGTACGCAGGCTCTCTTCCATGGCCACGTCGTTGATATGGTCAAGAAACACATGGCATGTCTTGATGCCGCCGTAAAGGCCGCCCCATTGCTCGAACAGGCCTATCGTGGTGGTGGCCATGCCGCGGCGTATAAGGCGCTGGTCGCTTACGCGGTTGGCGTCGATGACGTTGTCGGAGAGGCTTTCGTCACCCCAGAACTTACCGGCATCGTACATCTGGCTGTAAGCCATGTTCACCACGTTTTGGGCGCGTTCGGGTGAAGTCCAGTAGTTGGCGTCGGTGAAATTGTTGGTCGGTATCTGCTCCATGTCGTTGCATGCAACCGCTCCCACGCCTAATGTTATTATTGTTAGAAGCTTATATAGTTTCATCTTGTATTGTTGTTTTAGACTTGTTACGGGTTAGAATTCAATGTCAAGTCCGAAGCCCCAGTAACGGAGTGAAGGATAGTTACGGGCTGAGTTGGCTCCGCCACGTCCCATGTTCGATCCGAACTCGCTTGATTCAGGGTCGATGAACGAGTTGTGGGTGAAAGTGAATATGTCCTGACCGTTGGCGTATACTCTGCAGCGTTCCATGCCTACGGCGCGTGTCCACTTCTTCGGAAGGGTGTATCCTATCACGATATTCTTGAGACGCAGATACTTGCCGTCAAACATGTAGAGGTCAGAGCAGTTGCCGAAGTTGTGGCGGTTTGAGGTGGAGTTCGGCGATGTCAGTCGCGGCCAGCGGGCATCGGTATGGGTCGGAGTCCAGAAGTCGAGCTGATGCTTGTAGATGTTGAAGCTGTAATTGCCGTGGAAGGGTTCTACGATCTCTCCGCGGAGCATCATGTCGCGCTTGCCTACACCTTGCCAGAACATCGAGAAGTCAAGGCCTTTCCATTCGAAGTTGTATGTGAAGCCGAATGTGTAGCGGGGAAATCCGTTGCCGAGGATGAAGCGGTCCTTTGAGTCTATGACTCCGTCCTTATTGCGGTCTACGAATTTCAAGTCGCCGGGTTGTACCGTGGAGCCTACGGGGAGTGCTGCCGATTCTATCTCGTCCCAGCTCTGGAAGAAGCCGTCGGTCTTATAGCCGTAGTAGCTGTTGAGCGCTTCACCTTCACGTATTATCCAGCTGATTTCGTCATTTGACCCGATCTGCTCTTTTCCGGGGAATGATGTCACTTTATTCCAAGTGTCGCCGATGTTGAAGTTGAACGTATGGTGGAATTCGCCGTGATTGAGGTTGTAGGCTACGGCAAGTTCCCAACCCTGATTCTCCATCTCGCCTATGTTGTCGCGGGGCATGCCGGTACCGAATACCGAAGGCACGAGCGGCGACATGAGTATGTCCTTGGTGGTCTTGTGAAAGTAGTCGGCGGTTACGCGCAGTGTATTGCGCAGGAATGTGGCGTCGACACCGACGTTGAGCGTATATGTCTTTTCCCAAGTGAGGTCATCTTTGCCGAGGTTGAAGCCGGCTCCCGATACCACCTGATTGTTGTAGGCGTAGGTGTTGTTGTACACCGAGTAGGTGGTGAAGCGGTCGTAGTTGCCTACGGCTTGGCTACCGAGCACACCGTATGAGGTGCGGAGCTTGAGGTCGCCGATGTTTTCACGATAGCGGCTCATGAACTCTTCCTGAGTGAGGCGCCATGCCAGAGAGCCCGAGGGGAAGAAGCCCCAGCGGTAATCTTTGTGGAACTTTGATGCGCCGTCATAGCGGAAGTTGAACTCCGCGTAGTAGCGCTCGTCGTAGTTGTAGCCCACACGGCCGAGTACCGATGTTATAGAGGTGCGGCTGCTGTTGTCGACGCCTGTTCCGCCTGATATGTTGCCGAGCTCGCCTGTGGTAGTGTCGGTCGATGTTCCGAGGTCGGGGTCTACATACTGTTTGTGTATGTCATTGGCCGAATAGGTATATGATTCGTTGGTGGCGCCTACAAGAGCATTTACGGAGTGAATGTCGAATGTGCGGTTGAAGTCCAACAATATCTGCGAGTTTATGCGGTATGAGTCCGCATTCCAGTTCTCGGTCTGATTATATTTGGGATTTGTGGCACGAGGCGATCCGTTGGCGTAATAATACTGTACGGGGAAGCCGCGGGTGAAGCGCATTTCGTCATTTACGTCCACACCGAGTACACCGCGCAGTTTCAGTCCGTCGATAATCTTGAAGTCGGCCGATACGTTGCCGGTAAATGAATTGTTACGGTATTTGTTGAAGCCGGCTGCTTCAAGATAGCCGAGAGGGTTGCCTTCGCCGAGTATGTCGTTGAGCAAATAGCGGCCCTGCTCGTCTTTCAGTTTGTAGTAATAGTAAGAGGGTACGCGGCTTGCGTCGATTTCTACGTTGCCTGCACGGTTGCTTCGTGAATTGTTACGGGTGAAGCCCATGATGGCGTTTAATTTCAGGCGGCCGAGTTCGGTGGTGATGTTTGTGCGCATCGAGTAGCGCTGTATTCCGAACTTGTCCTTGTTCACATAGTTGCTGCCTTGGTCATAGTAGCCGAGCGATACCATGTAAGTGGTCTTGTCGGTGCCGCCGCTTATGCTGAAAGTATAACTTTGCTGAAGAGCGGTCTTGTATATCTGGTCGGGGAACCATGACTCTTCATCGCGGTGGTCGTAGAGGTCGCGGATCTGATCGGGGGTGAAAATCGGATTTTCGCCCGCGTTCGTCGCCGCGAGGTTACGCAGGGTGGCATTCTGGTAGCCGGCGGTCGGACGGAAGTTCTGATGGGGTTTCTCCCAGCCGAGCATACCGCTGAAGCGTACTTTTGTGCCTTCGCCCTTCTTACCGCCTTTGGTGGTTACGAGGATTACACCGTTGGCCGAACGTGAACCGTAGATGGCTGCCGTACCGGCGTCCTTAAGTACCGATATGTTCTCGATGTCCATGGGGTTCAGCCTGTTGAACGCGCCGGCATCCGATACAAGACCGTCGATGACGAACAACGGCGAGTTGTCGTTGAGCGTGCTTATACCGCGCACGTTGAAGTTTGTGCTTTCGCCTGTAGGATTCTGGCTCTTGCGCTGGATGATAAGGGAGGGCGACGCTCCCTGCAGTGCCTGAGTCATGTTGGCTACCGAGCGGTTCTCGAAGATGTCCGATTTTACTTGATCTACTGCACCTACAGCGCTTTTGCGTGTCGTGGTACCGTAACCTACCACAATCACTTCATCAAGCGTTTTTGTGTTTTCCTCGAGTACAACTGTCTGTCCTACCTGCGAGGCCTGAAGTTCCTTTGTAAGGTAGCCTACGTAGGAAAATACAATTGTGTCCGATGGCTTGCAAGATAATGTGAAGTCTCCATCAAGACCTGTTGCCACTCCCTGCTTGGCGCCTTTGATAATGACGCTGGCTCCGATTAAGGGCTCTCCGGCAGGATCGGTCACTATGCCCTTGAGGGTCATTGACCGTTGGTTACTGACGGTTTGTGGAACGGGTGAGGCCGTTGTCATCACCGGATAGGTGAATAATGATGCGGCGATGAGTCCCAATGTCGCCAGTCTGGTTTTGCCGACGTGTAGAGTTGTCATGCTTTTGATTAGTTTAATTAATGAATTTAAGGTCGAATTCGATGTTGCAAATTTAGCATGGCGAGTTTTTGTTAATGTACCCATTAATGACAAAATTGTATACAATACGGTTGGCAAGAATGAATACTAATAATGCAAAAACGGACACATCCGCCCTTATTGCGGCTTTGCTTTGTGTTTTTGACGGTAGTCTTTAGGCGTCATGCCGTGACGTTTATCGAACTCTTTATAGAAATGCGAGCGGTTGTTGAACCCGCACCTGTATATTATCTCCTGTATGGTAAGATTGGTTGTGACCAATAATTTTGTGGCGAATGACATCCGGTGCTCCTTGATGTAGTCGTTGGGCGGGAGCAGATCAAGCTCTTTCATCTTGCGGTAAAGATTGCGCGTCGAGGTCTGCATGTGGGCGGCGAGACTTTCGGCCGACAGCTCGTCACTGTCTATATTCGCGTCTATGTACGTGTCGAGCTGGTCTACGAAACGGGTCGCCTCTTTGTCCACGATCTGTCCGTTGTGATATTTGTATGCTGACGAAGCCGTGTTGTAGTATTCGGCCATTTCGTCCTTGCCTCTCATGAGGCGTACTATGACGGCGCGAAGGTAGCTTAACGTGAACGGCTTGGGTATATAGGCGTCGGCTCCCGACTCAAGCCCGCTGATTTTGTCGTCGGTGGCATTTCGCGATGACAATATGATCAGCGGTATGTGGCGTGTATACGGGTCCTGCTTTATCTGTCTGGTGAGTTCGAGCCCGTCTATGCCGGGCATCATTATGTCGGTGATGATCAGCGATATACTGCCGTTTCTGACAATCTCTATGCCCTTGTCGGCCGACGGAGCCGTTACGACGTTGAATTCCGGAAGACTTTCATACAGCAGCGTGAGTATGTCGGGGTTGTCATCGATCACGAGTATCCGGGGGCGGTTGTCGGCCTCGTCATCGCCGGTGTTCTGCTCCTGATCTGCCGCCGGACCCGGTACGGAGACCGCTGTCGCATCGGCGGCTCCTGTAGCAGGACGGGCTGACAGCGAAAGCATGTCTGACGGTATGTTGGGAGTTGTCGGCGCGACCTCGTCGGAATCCGCTTCGAGCTTCGGCAGGCTCACTATGAACTCGGCATACTCGTTGACCTCGCTCTGTATCTTGATGCTGCCCTTCAGAAGCTCGGTCATGGTCTGGCATATGGCCAGTCCGAGGCCGTTGCGTGCCGACAGGCCGCGTGTGGCGTTTTCCTCGATGTTGTCAAGCACGGAGTAGCGGTTGAATATCCGGTTCATGTCGGCCTTTTTGATGCCTGGGCCTGTATTGTACACCGACAGGAGCAGTAGCTCGCCGTCGCGTTTTATCGATACTCTGATGGTGCCTTCGGCCGGAGTATACTTGAATGCGTTGGAAATGAGGTTGTATATTATCTTGGTAAAGCAGCTGTAATCGGTATTCCACTGCAGGTCATGGGCTATGTCGGTCTCCAGCTTTACATTCTGCTGTTCGCGCAGATACGTGAATGACGACACGATGTCGTTGCACAGTCCCGATATGTCTATGCGCTGTATCTTGAGGTTCTGGTGTCCTGTCTCGGCACGCCGGAAGTCTATGATTTCCTGTATGAGCGAATTAAGGCGTTCGGTGTTGTTTTTAATGAGCGATGCGTAGTTGCGTACGTAATTGTCGCTGCCGGTGTAGGAAAGCAGACGTTCACACGGGCCGTATATAAGAGTCAGAGGTGTGCAGAACTCATGGGTTATATTGGTGAAGAAACGCAGTTTTTCCTCATAAGTCTGTTCTTTGTGCTCTCTTTCAAGCTGGCGGAGCATCTCTTTCTGTCGCTCCCGGGTTATCTCGCGCCGTTTTAGCCATATGAGTATCATCAGGGCCGCCGCTATCATTATATATATTAATGTGGCGATATTGGTGGCATACCACGGTGCGTCTATATCTATTATGACATTATGTACCTCGGTCTGTGCCGAAGTAAGCGGGTCGACGGCTTTTATCTGTAGATTATAAGTGCCGTGAGGCATCGACGTGAAGGATATGGACCCCGGGGTCGCAAGCTGTTTCCAGTCGCCCTTGTCGCCTATGCGGTAAAGATATGAGTAATCGTTGCCGTTAAGAAAGTCGGGTATCACGAAGCTGATGCTGAACGTATTTTGGTCAGGCGACAGGTGTATGATGCTTTCATTGCCTTTTGTCTTGACCGCCGTGCCCATGAATATGTCTTTGCCGGCTATGTTTATGTTGGCCAATTCGATTGTAGGACGATAATTCTCTTTTAGCGATCTGTTTATATTCGGGTTGGCTTTGATGAACGATACTCCGTTTATGCCTCCGAATATGAGGGTGTTGCCCGCGCGGTATACGGCGCCGTCGCTGTATTCGTTTACTCCGAGTCCGTTATACTTGCCGAAAATGCGGTAGTTGCCGCTCACTTTGTCCATGTACACCAGCCCGTGGTTGGTCGAAGCCCATATGTTGCCGTCGTTATCGGTGATCAATGAATGTATTGACGAGTCGGGAAAACCGTTGTTGCGTATCCATGACTGCTGTCCGTCGGGCGATATCCTGAACAATCCGTAGCCGGTGCCTACCCACATGTCGTCGTTGTCGCAATGCACGGCATATATGTCATTGACGCTGCGGGTGTTGAAGCTCCCTTGTAGCGCCACATTTCTCATTTCGCCGTCTGACGATATCTTGAACAGTCCGTGTCCGCGGTTGCCGCACCATATATTGCCCTGCTTGTCGGCTGCCATGGCAAAAAAGAAGTTGCTGCTCAGATTGCCGTTGTTTATGCTGTATTTACGTTCTATGTCAAGCGACGGCAGTCCGTTTACGTAGGTTATCGAGGCTTTGATTATGCCCATGCCTACCGTGGCTATCCATAGTTTGCGGTCGGTTGTCTCTATTATGCCGTGAACATATTTTACGTTTTTGCCGCCCTGTATATTGACTATGTTGTCGGAGCCTTCGGGCTTGTAGTCGATACCCTCGTCACTGCCTATCCACATGCCTCCGTCAGATGCGGCACATACCGCGTATACAGAGTTGTTGAGAAGTCGTGAGTTGCCGGTATTGAAGAATTTGGGACTGAAGTACTCGTTGCGGCTTTTCCACGGGTCGAAATTCTCGATTTTGATAAGTCCGTCGCCCTTTGTGCCGAGCCACAGTGTATTGTTGTCGTCCAAGTAAATGGCGCGGATAGGATTCTTAATCGACGCGTCGATGTATTCATACGTTACGGAGCGCGACGAGTAGTCGTCGTTGGCGTAGGCGTACAGTCCCTGACCGTCGGTGCCGATCCATATTATGTCCTGATGCCGGTCGGGGTATAGGCAGAATATGGCGCAATTTATGCCGATGTCATTTATCGTCACCGTGTGGTCGGCATCGTTTACGTCAATACGCAACACTCCGTTGTTGAAGCCTACAAAAAACTGTCCGGCGGCATTTCTCACTATGTCCTTGACTTCGCCAAAACGTAGGGTCAGGTCCGACAAATTGACCCCTTCGATTGTCGTGGATTGATTGTTGGCGTCATACATGACGAGCTCGCCGTCTTGCAGCAGCATGAATATGTCATCGTTATGTATCCATACGTTTTTTATCGCTATGTCATCGATTTTTGAATGTGATCTGACGGAGATATTGTTATCCGACATATTGAGGTCAAGACGGTATATGCCGTCATCGGCAAACACGATGAGGCGGTCGCCCATAGCCGTTATGCCGCGGGGTGCGGTAGTAAGGCCCGTATTCATTAGTTGGGTGAATGTGCGGGTCGGGTCGGGTATGGAATAATAGAGGGCGTTGCCTGTGGTGAGTACATAGGTTACGCCGTTGTCATCGGTCGAAAGATAGTCATGCTCGCGGAACTGGTTGAAGCCGGCTACCTCGGGTGTGTTCGGCAAGACAAGGTTCAGCCCGTATGGAGTCATTATCCAGTGTGAGTCGTCAGGCCCCTCGCTGATGGCTGTTATAAGACGTCCCGACAATGCCGCGTCGTTGGCCATTGAAGTGAACGGGGTTATGGTGCGTCCGTTATATATGTCAAGGCCGTCGCATGAACCGATCCATAAAAATCCGCGGTCATCTTGGCTCAGTGAGAGGATGGCGCTGTTTGACAATCCGTCGTCGTTGGTATAACGGTGGATTGAGTACGGCGATGCTGTCAAGGATAATATCGTTACGATTATCGTAATGACAGAGCGAGGTATTTTATTCATATATGATATATAGATGTATAGTAATGGCTACTTTTCATGGCAAGAGTCGTAATGACACTATGGATAATTACTGATGCAAAGGTAACTTATAAATTTGTCTTAAAAAACTTTTTTAATGACAAAAAGAGACAAATTTTTACTTAAAAAGTCAGGTGGCCGACCGTCCTTCATCATGTGAATTTTATGCTTGTGCTCGATTGTGCCAAAAAAGTGTATTTGTGTGCCAAAGCGCATATAAACAATGGTTTGTCACGATATTATACGGTTTGTACGTTTGATTTGTACTATTTTTGTGTTGACCGTTAAACCAATAATTATGAACAGCATTTTTAATAAACTTGTAATGTGTTCGGCAGGGTTGGCCGCCATATGTATGCCTCACGGCATATCGGCTGACGATACCGCCGCAAACCGACCGACCGCTTACCTTGTGTCGGACGCTCATCTTGATACACAGTGGAACTGGGATATACAGACCACTATAAAGGATTATGTATGGAATACATTGAATCTGAATCTTGAGCTTCTCAATAAGTATCCCGACTATGTGTTTAACTTTGAGGGTGGTGTGAAATATGCGTGGATGAAAGAGTACTTTCCCCGCGAGTACGAGATGATGAAGCCCTATATCAAAAACGGACGGTGGCATATATCGGGCGCAAGCTGGGACGCTAACGACGCTATCGTGCCCTCCACCGAATCGGCGATACGAAATATTTTGCTCGGTCAGGAGTTTTACCGCAATGAGTTTGGAGTGGAGAGCACCGATATATTCTTGCCCGACTGCTTCGGCTTCGGATGGACTTTGCCTACGATAGCGTCGCATTGCGGCCTCATAGGCTTCTCTTCGCAGAAGCTGGGATGGAGGCAGAAGCCGTTTCACGGCGACAGCCGTTATCCGTTTTCCATAGGCCTCTGGCAGGGTGTCGACGGGTCAAAGATAATGATGGCCCATGCTTACATATATACCCAACGGTGGAATAATGAGGATCTTACCCGAAGCGAGCTCCTTTTGTCAAGGGCTTCTGAAAGTCCTCTTAATATAGTGTATCATTATTATGGTACGGGTGACATAGGCGGTTCGCCCACCATAACGTCGGTCGACGCTGTGGAGCGTGCGCTGTCGGGCGACGGGCCGCTGAAAGTATACAGTGCCGCGAGCGACCGTATGTATAAGGACTTCCTTCCGTATGACAGCCATCCCGAATTGCCCGAGTACAACGGAGAGTTGCTGATGGACGTGCATGGTACGGGCTGTTATACCTCGCAGGCCGCCATGAAGCTGTACAACAGGCAGAACGAGCTGCTTGGCGATGCCGCCGAGCGTGCTTCGGTCGGAGCAGAAATGCTCGGTATGCTCGATTACCCCTCGTCTTCGCTTACCGAGGCATGGCGCAGGTTTATTTTACACCAGTTTCACGATGACCTGACCGGTACGAGCATACCTCGCGCGTATGAGTTTTCGTGGAATGATGAACTGCTGTCGCTGAAGCAGTTTGCCAATACGATGACTGCGGCCGTCGGTGCTGTGTCGGAGCGTCTTGACACACGTGTCAAAGGCACGGCGGTAGCTGTGTACAATCCGCTTGGTTTCGCCGCTACCGATATTGTGAAAATATCGGTGCCCGCCTCCAAGCAGGCCTCTAAAATCGAAGTGTATGATGCGCAAGGTCGCCCCGTGTCGGTACAGAAGTTGCCTTATAGCGACAATAAGGTGCATTTTCTTGCCCGCGTGACGGTGCCGGCCAACGGCGTCGAGGTCTTTGACGTAAGAATAAGCGGAAAGGGCAATGATGTCGACAAGGCTGTAGCTGCCGACGGCATCGAGAATTTACGTTACAGGCTGAAGCTTGACGCCAACGGCGACATAGTGTCGCTTTATGACAAGTCAGCTGACAAAGAACTTGTGAAACCCGGCAAGTCCATACGTCTGGCCATGTTTAATGAAAATGAGTCGTATCCATGGCCGGCTTGGGAGATAATAAAGAAAACCATTGACGCCGACCCCGTGTCGATTACCGGCAATGTGTCGGTCAGGCTGATTGATGACGGGCAGTTGCGCAAGACTCTCTGTGTGACAAAAACCGCAGGCGATTCAAAATTCACGCAGTATATACATCTGTATGAAGGAGAGTTGGCTGACCGTATAGACTTCGAAAATGTGGTCGACTGGCGTTCGCTCAATTCATTGCTTAAGGCGGAGTTCCCGCTCACGGTCTCCGATACGGAAGCTACCTATGACCTCGGTATCGGTACTATAAGACGCGGCAATAACACCGAAATAGCATATGAGGTGCCGGCGCAATACTGGGCTGATCTTACCGACAAGGATTCGTCATATGGCGTGACAATCATGAATGACTGCAAATATGGCTGGGACAAGCCCGACGATAATACTTTGCGCCTTACGCTTCTGCATACCCCCAAAACTGACCGCGGGTATGCCTATCAGGATCATCAGGATCTCGGTCATCATGTGTTTACATACAGTATTGTAGGTCATTCGGGCAAGCTCGATACCGCCGATGCGCGTCGTCATGCCGAAGTCCTCAATCAGCGCATGAAGCCGTTTGTCGTACCCAAGCATAAGGGCGACCTCGGCCGGTCCTTCTCGCTGGCATCGGTCGATAACGGCAATATACTTATCAAGGCTCTTAAGAAAGCTGAAAGTTCCGATTATTATGTGGTACGCGTGTATGAGACAGGGGGAGCCCGTCAGGATGGCAATATAACGTTTGCCGCCGATATCGTGGAGGCTTTTGAGGCCGACGGTACCGAAAAGACTGTTGCTCCGGCGCAATTCAAAGGTAAGTCGCTTGCCGTTTCGGTAAAGCCTAACAGTCTTAAGACTTACAAAGTGAAGCTGGCTAAGGACGCGCCGGTCAAGCGCAACTTTATGGCTCTGCCACTCGACTATGACCGTAAATGCTTTACTTGGAACAATTTTACAGGCGACGGAGAGTTCAGTGAGTCCTACACGTATGCCGCCGAACTTGTGCCGTCCACACTTGTATCGGATGGCGTGACTTTCGAGCTGGAGAACAAGGCTTTGTTCAACGGCCATACTTGCAAAGGCGATACGCTGAAGCTCCCTGAAGGCCATAAATTCAATAAGTTGTATATTCTTGCTGCGGCTGCCATGGAGGATGCGGCTGTGTTGGGTACGGTGCGTGCCGGTAAAAAGGCTACCGATATAGTCGTGCCGTCATATACCGGATTTATAGGCCAATGGGGACATGAAGGCCACACGGAGGGCTATCTTTACGATGCTGACGTGGCATGGACCGGTACTCACCGTCATTCGCCTAATGGTGACCATCCTTATGAGTTTACCTACATGTACCGTATTCCGGTCGATATACCGGCCAATACAACCGAAATCATACTTCCCGACAATAAGGACCTTGTAGTATTTGCCGCTACAGCCGTGGAGGAGGAGTATGCACCGGCTGTTGCCGCCGCCGAATTGTTCCGTACGGCCAATGTGGATAACAAGCCCCTGAATATAGCCGGTAAGGGCTCGGTGAAAGAGAATATCCTGCGGCCCGAGCATGTAGTGGCTTCATCCGGTTTCACCAATGACCGGGAAGCCCCCGCATTATTGGTGGACGGAAACGTCAATACAAAATGGTGTGACGTGGGAAATACTCCGAGTTTTGTCGAATTTGACCTCGGACGCCCTGAAACTTTCACTTCATGGAAGATAGTTAATGCGGGCAATGAAAACAATTCGTATGTTACGGGCGCATGGCTTTTGCAGACCCGTAATGCCCCGGCTGAAGACTGGAAGACCGTTGAATGTGTTACCGCCAATAACCTGAATGTCCTCTCCAAGAAGTTTGATGACGAGGTTACCGCGCGTTACGTGCGTCTGTATGTGCTTCAGCCGGCTCAGAGTACCGGTGGCGAGGCTACACGTATATATGAATTTGCCTTATATAAATAAGTTGTGTTATGATGAATGGCAAGACAATATTTTGCGCGTTGATGTCGGCCGTTTTGGTCGCATGCTCGTCGGTCAACGAGACGGCTCCGATAGACTATGTCAACCCGTTTTTGGGCACGGCCACGCTCTGGGAGCCTGAAGACCTCGGATATGTACGTACGTGGGAGCAGCGTACATGGGGCGCGGAGATTTATCCCGGGGCCACCCTGCCTAACGCTATGGTGCAGTGCAGTCCGGTGACGCAGTTTCGCAGCGGTGCCGGATATCAGTACGAGGACTCCGTAATATATGGCTTCTCGCATACCAACAAGGGGCACTGGAATCTTCTTCATGTGCCTGTATTGCCCGTGACGGGAGAGGTCGCTCCGTCAGACTATTGTTCAGGTTACTCCCATGAGCGCGAGAGTGCTTCGCCCGGATATTATCAGGTGTATCTTGACCGTTACGGAGTGGATGTCGAACTGACCGTGACTCCCCGGTGTGCGTATCACCGTTATACATACCGTGCCGATGATGACAAACGGGTTCTTGTCGACATACGCCGCAGCAATAACCATGTGAGTGAATGGGACATATATAAGGTTGACGACAATGCCTTTGCCGGTTGTCAGAACGGCGAGGGTAAGATATACTTCTATGCGTCGACCAATTATAAGATAGATTCATTGAGCATGATTAAGGATGACAAACATGAGGTGGCTGTCGTGGATTTTCTTGACAGCCGCTCGGAAAATCCGTTGGAGATGCAGATCGGATTCTCGTTTGTCAGTGTCGATAATGCCAAGATGAATCTGGAGAAAGAGATGGCCGGAAAGGATTTCGCCACCGTGCATGATGCCGCCCGCGACACATGGAGCCGACTGCTTGGCAAGATTAAGGTTGAAGGCGGTACAGAGCGGCAGAAGGGTATATTCTATTCGTGCCTTTATCATGCGTTTAAGTGGCCCGCGCTTCGCAGCGACGTAAATTGTGATTATACCGATGTCAACGGCGAGGTGGTGAACAACGGGTTTCATTATTATACCGACCCGTCTTTCTGGGACGATTACCGCAATAAGCTTGTGCTGCTCGGTATGATATCGCCCGATGTCACGATTGATGTTATTAAGTCGATAACAGACAAGGGCGAAAAACGCGAAGGCTACATGCCGACATTTTTCCACGGCGATCATGCATCTACGTTTGTGGCCGGCAGTTGGGCACGCGGTCTGCGCGATTTTGACCTTGAGCGTGCGTATAAGCTCATACTTAAGAATGCCACTGTGCCGGGACGCGGAGGCAGGCGCTATCTTGATGAATATATGGCGCGTGGATGGATTGCCGAGAAAGATACAGTCAATGTGCTCACACATCAGGAGTACAAGGGTGGCGTGACAAAAACCGTCGAGTATGCATATGATGATTATGCGGTGGCGCAGGTGGCGCGTGAACTTGGCGATACGGCCAACTACAATTTGCTGATGGCGCGTGCGCAGAATTACCGTAATCTTTTTGACCCGTCGACAGGTTTCTGGCGCGGTAAGATAGATGACGGTTCGTGGGTAGCCGAATTTGACCCGTATTACCCGTATTATCAGCATATGTACCGTGAGGCAAATGCATGGCAGTCGCTCTTCTTTGCCCCGCACGACCCCGAAGGCATGATTGCTCTTTATCCGAGTCATGAGGCGGTGGAGGCTAAGCTCGACAGCCTGTTCTCAGAGCCGTGGCGCGGCTACGAGGCCCATAACATGACCGGATTTATCGGAAACTATTGCCATGGCAATCAGCCTGACCATAGCGTGCCGTATACTTATTATTTTATTGACCGTCAGCCAAAGGCTCAGGCTGTGCTTGACAGTATCATGGACCGGTTTTATGACATGGGGGCCGAGCATCTCGCTTTGGCCGGTATGGATGATGCCGGCGAGATGACATCGTGGTATGTGTTTAACGCCATAGGTCTGTACACATACTCGCCTGCCGATGCCGAGTATCTTGTGACAGTGCCTTTGTTTGACACGGTGACATTTGACCTTGGCGGAAAAGATTTTACCATAAAGCGCAAGGGCACAGGCCGTAAAATAAAGACCATAACCGTTGACGGTAAGCCTGTTGACGGCTATAAGGTGACGCACCGCGATCTTGCGGCCGGCAAGACTGTGGTTATTGAGACCGAGCCCGAATCATAAAGCGTAATTCGGCATAAAATAGTTGGAGTGTTTTGCGGACGTCGCTGCCACGGCGCCCGCAAAACTTTTTTTATTTGTAGCAACGCGCATCGGGCATCACGGGCGCCGCGTTGCCGGCAAGATACTGTTCAAGATATTCCTTATAAAGGAAGAGCGGTATGCGGTCTATGCCGTGCGCCGCAAGCATGGCCGACACGCGGTCAATCTCCGACTTGATGTGGCGGTGGATGAGGTTGTAGCGCTTGGCTATAAGGCGTATGTATTTGCGGTCCTGCTTGAC
>LUJO01000060.1:55294-129437 GCA_001689405.1 Candidatus Homeothermus arabinoxylanisolvens
TTTCATAATATCGTGATTGGTTTAAGTATAGTTTCCCGCAAAGATAATACGATGAAATACCGTTTTTATGTACAATCGGGCATTAACAGTTTGTTTTCATGATAAATAGCTTACAATCCGCGAGTTAATCCGCGATTTAATGTTAGTTAATGTGGAAGCGCACAATATGTTAACGCGTCTGTCGGCAGCCCGTGCAGTCCTACGGTTTAACCTCCCAAATAAGGGAAAAACGGTTGTGGCCGGTAGGGACGCCAGTACCACGGCGTCCGGCTACGCCCCACATGGCCTTCTACAACCGCCATGCCGCGTGGATATCCACAACCTCCGACCTGTATGGTCCTCCGGCTACGCCCCGCATGGCATCTTGTATGGTCATCCGGATATGCGGGCGCCGTACTACTGGCGCCCCTACCAATCCGTTATATTTTAACAGTTCAACAGGGTTTTGCTGCTGATTGATGTTTGTGGGCGGGGGTGAAAAGAAAGAAGCCACCGACAATTAGCGTCGGTGGCTTCCGGTAGCAAAGTAGAGATTGTGGTAGCCCATAGGAGAATCGAACTCCTCTTTCAAGAATGAAAATCTTGCGTCCTAACCGATAGACGAATGGGCCGTAAAAGGTTGTGTTTCCGTCAGAGCGGACACATACTCCTTTTAAGCGTTGGCAAGCTTGTTGATGTGGCGAGCGAGTGAGCTCTTGAGGTTGCCGGCTTTGTTTTTGGAGATAGTACCTTTTCTTGCAAGACGGTCAAGCAGTGAGCTTACCTTGTTGTAAGTTTCGGTAGCCTCAGCCTTGTCAGTCATTGCGCGGAGACGACGCACGGCGTTGCGGGCGGTCTTTGCGTAGTAGCGGTTACGGAGTCGACGTGACTCTGTCTGACGGATTCTCTTAATAGATGACTTATGATTTGCCATTATAAAAAGTTCGTTTTGTTGTTATTATAATTATGGTAGCCCATAGGAGAATCGAACTCCTCTTTCAAGAATGAAAATCTTGCGTCCTAACCGATAGACGAATGGGCCGATAATGCGCTTGGCGCAAAAGCGAGTGCAAATATAGGCACTTTTTTTTTCTCTCGCAAATATTTTTCAATAAAACCCTCATTTAACGACTGTTCACTATCGGTTTTAGGGCAATTTGTTTATGTCGTGGTGGGAATCGGGTAGAAATGTGTAAATTTGTATCGGTCGCCGTATTGGCGGCAGCATGTCGGCAAACGGCACTCGGATTATGCTTAAATCGCTTCATTGCATAGCATTGCGTACGGTCAGGTACAATGACCGCCATAATATAGTCACGGCGTATAGCCGCGAGCAGGGACGTGTGTCGTTGCTTGTGGCTGCCGGACGGTCGCGTGAGGCGTCAAGGCAGAGGGCGCTGACTATGCCTATGTCATTGTTTGAGTGCGTGGCCGACGTGAAGTCGGGACGTGATATATACAGCATGCGCGAGGTAAGGCAGTCGGTGCCGCTCCACGATATGTACAGCCATCCGGTCAAGATAACCGTGGCTATGTTTTTGGCCGAGGTGCTCGGAGTCATACTCCGTGAAAGTCAGGAAGACAACATGCTGTTTGGCTACATGGCCCACGCTATAGGCGTGCTTGATGCGGCCGATGATATGTCGACCGCCAATTTCCCCGTGGCATTTATGTATGGCCTCGGCCGGTTTACAGGCATAGAACCCGACATGTCGACTTATGCTCCCGGGCGTGTGTTTGACATGGTCGACGGGGTGTTCAGGGTGTCGCTGCCCCTTCACCGCGATTTTCTGGAGGGCGACGATGCCGCTGCTGTATATGTTCTTTCGCGTATGAACTGGGACAATATAAGGCGATTCCGGTTTAATCGCGTTCAGCGCAGACGTATTCTTGAGGTGGTCATGCGCTACTATACCCTGCACTACGCGTCGTTGTCTTCGATTAACTCGATTGCAGTGCTGAAAGAGCTGTTTGATTAGACAGATAAAAAACGCGATTGACTCGTCGGCCAACCGCGTTGTTCATATCTGTATACTCAGACACCGACGACGGCGATTTCATCCGTCTGTTTTGAGATTGCTATCTCTCGCTGTCCTTCAGTTCTTTGTCTGTAAAACGTTGTACATGGGGCTATTGTTTAATTAGCAATAGTTAAAGATTGTATCTAATCAAACTTAGCCGGATTACCGCGATACCTTGTGATCGGGGCGGTCAGGTATGGGTACAAAAAAGGGCAAGCTTACTACATCGCACCGCTACAACCCGGTACCGTTGCTCCGGTCAAGGCCTGGCGGAGTTCCCGGGGAGCTGGTCGTGTAGGACTTACCCGCTGCAAAGTTACTGCTTTTTTCAATAATGACAAGCGTTGTTAAGAAAAATTCATTACTTTTGCGGAAGTATAGTCCGGAAAGCAACATATATTGCTATGGATTAGTATATTTTAAGGAAGAAGTATGAAGATATTTTTGTTTGGCGCGACGGTGTCTGTACTATTGTCGGCTGCTATCAGTGTTAGTGCACGACAACTGTCGGTCAGAGAGGCAACGGCTCTTGCCGAGGAGTTCGCATTGAAGAATATGGCTAAAAATGACGTATCGCGTAGCGTTGCCGACGAGATGAAGCTCGTGTATTCAGCCACAATGCCTGATGCCGCTGTTGACGAGACGGCATATTATGTCTTTGACCGGGGCACCGACGGCGGTTATGTGATTGTGTCGGGCGACGACAGGCTGCGTCCTGTACTCGGCTATGCCGCGCAAGGTCGGTTTGATGAGGACTCTATCCCGCCTAATATGCGGTGGTGGCTCGGTGAATATGCCCGTGAGATTGCCGCGTTCCTGTGCGGACCGTCAGAAAGCGGTGCGGTGCTTACCCGCGAGCCTGTCAGCAGCGGTAGCGCAGGGCGTAGCGAGGTGGCGCCGTTAGTCACCACCAAATGGAATCAGACCGCTCCGTATAATGACCAGTGCCCATCATTCCGGGGCCGGAAGTCGGTTACGGGCTGTGTGGCTACGGCAATGGCGCAGATAGTCAATTATCACAACTGGCCGCAAGGCACGGGTTCGGGAATGTACTCCTATACTCTCGTCGGACTTACCTCAAAGGTGCAGTTCAATTACGGCACCACTACTTTCGCTTGGGCCAATATGCTTGATGATTATTCAGTGGGTAATCCCGGCTTTTCACAGAAAATGGCTGTTGCCAATCTTATGCTGGCTTGCGGAGTAGGTGTACATATGAAGTATTCGCCTGACGAAAGCGGTGCTTTTACATTGGCTGTGCCTTATGCCCTTATCAATTATTTCAAGTATGATGGTGCGGCGCGCATGCTGATGCGTGACTATTACTATACGTCGGAGTGGGAAGACATAGTATATGGCGAAATTGCCGCCGGCCGTCCCGTGCTGTATTCCGGCGCTAATGAAGAGGGGGCGGGACATGCCTTTGTCTGTGACGGATACGGAGCCGACGGACTGTTTCATATCAACTGGGGCTGGGGCGGATATTATGACGATTATTTCGCGCTGTCGGCGCTTGATCCTGAAGGGCAGGGCACCGGCGGCAATATCGGCGGATTTAATTACGGTCAGGATGTGATTATAGGTATAAAGCCGGCCTCGGGTACGGCGAAAAATAACGGATGCATATTGAGCGGAGGTGCGTTTATTTATGATGACAATAAGTTCAAGACTTCTGACGGAATGTTTAATTACTATCCGCAGGCGTTCAAGGGCGAAGCCGGTGTTGAGGTGGTTAAGGCTGATGCCGGTGGAACCGGTACTTTCGTCACCGTCGGGCCGATGGACTGGGGTGCTGCCAATATAGTTACCGGCAACTTGCCGGGATATAACGTAGCGTGGCCTGTTTCGATTGTGTCCGGACTTCAGCCGGGAAACTACAAAGTGTATCCGGCATGGAAGGGTATGGCCGGGCGATGGGAGCGCATGCTGTGTCCGGTGTCAGAACAATGTTTTGTGACACTTACCGTAACTTCCGACGGTCAGTACGTGTATAGCAATGAAGGACCTGTGACAGGAGTGACGGACATCGTTGCCGATGACGGTTTCAGGGTATATGGGCAAGCTTCGTCCGTAGTGGTAGCCGGTGCTGCCGCCGGCGGTATGGTCGAGGTATATGATTTGCGTGGAGTGCTTGTCGCAAGAACAAAGGCTTCGCCTGATGATACCGTAATATCGCTTGCGCCGGGCATTTATGTAGTGCGTTGCGGCACCCGCTCCAAGAAGGTCTCGGTCGGTGGCCGGTAAAATGAATCAATGTAAAAATACGGTTGTTAAACGGCCAATGTTAGTAGGGACACCGGTACCACGGCGTCCGGCTGCGACCCGTATGGTCTTTTACAATTGCTTTGTCGTAGGCCATCCGGATATGCGGGCGCCGTACTACATGCGCCCCTTCCAATCCGTTATATTTTAACACTTCAACCGGCTTTTGCTACTGACCCGGTTTGAGGCTGTCAATACCGGCGCCGATGGCTGTATGTCGATAAAAAAGGTCCGTTCACGAAAATGAACGGACCTTAAGGAAGGAATTGCGCTTCAAGATGGACTCGAACCAACGACCCTCTGATTAACAGTCAGATGCTCTAACCGACTGAGCTATTGAAGCTTTGTATGTTAATTGCCTTCCTTTGCGCTTCAAGATGGACTCGAACCAACGACCCTCTGATTAACAGTCAGATGCTCTAACCGACTGAGCTATTGAAGCATTGAAAGTTTGCTTTGTTTCCGACTTTTCGGAAATTGCGATGCAAAATTACGCCCAATTTTTTTATTATGCAACATTTAAGCCATAAAAATGTGCCGAACCGCTCATTTTTATAATGGCAGGCGTGAAAATCACATGTTTCGGGCAATGATGTAGTCAAACATCGACACGAATGTGTCGCGGATTTCCGATGCCGGAAACTCCATGATTATGTTCACGGCCTCATTGCGGAGCTCCTCCATACGACGGTATGCGTAATCTATGCCGCCGGCGGCCTTGGCGTAATCGATTAGTCGGGCTATCTCGCCGGCGCTCAGGGAGTCGTTGCAAACAAGCCGGTACATATTGTCGCGTTCCGGAAGGTCATTGCGCGACAGGGCATATAGCAGCGGCAGCGTTACCTTGCCTTCGCGCAGGTCGTTGCCGGTAGGTTTGCCTATGCTGTCATCGGCAAAATAATCAAATATGTCATCGCGGATCTGGAAGCACTGGCCGAAGAGCCACGCGAAGCGTCCGAGCCGGTCTATGTCGCTGTCGGAAGCATTGACAGAGTATCCGCCCATTTTTGTACATGCCACGAAGAGCGATGCCGTCTTTTTGCCTATTATATTAAGGTATGCTTTTTCATCAAGTATATGGCGGCGTGCCTTGCTTATCTGGTCGATTTCGCCGAGCGACAGCGTGCGCCCGAGGTCGGCTATGGTGTTTATGATGCGCAGGTCATCGGTAGCCACTGCCTGCCTTAGCGAGCAGGAAGTGAAGAAGTCACCCGTGAGTACGGCTACATGATTGTCCCATATGGCGTTAATTGTGGGTCGGTTGCGTCGGGTATGGGTATCGTCGACCACGTCGTCATGTATGAGCGAGGCGTTGTGCAGCATTTCTATCGCCGCTGCGGCAGATATGGTCACGTCGTTGATGTCGCCGAGCAACTTTGCGCTTAATATGACAAGTATGGGACGTATCTGTTTGCCTTTTGTCTTAAGATAGTTGCCGACTATCTCATTCATCATTTCATTGGATGTAGACAGCGTATCGACCATGCACGTGTTGAGCTGTCGTAATTCAGGGGCGATTGTATGTTGGATGTTGTCTAAAATCGTCATGTCGGCAAATTGTTGTGCAAAATTAGTAAAAGTTACAATTTATAGCTATATTTATGCTGTAATTTATTATCGATATATTAATATACTTACCCGATGGCTGACAACAAACTGTTTTTACTTGATGCATATGCATTGATATACCGGGCCTATTATGCGCTTATAAGAGCTCCGCGCCTTACCGCCCACGGCTTCAACACTTCGGCCGTTTTCGGCTTTGTCAACACTCTTGACGAGGTGTTGCGCCGTGAAAATCCCACTCATATAGCTGTATGCTTTGACCCGCCGGGGCCGACATTCCGTCATGAGGCGTATCCGGAGTATAAGGCACAGCGCGACAAGCAACCCGAGGACATAACTATGTCGCTGCCTTATATAAAGGAGATTGTAAAGGCTTACGGCATACCGGTGGTGGAGGTGCCCGGATATGAGGCCGACGATGTGATAGGCACTTTGTCGCGCAAGGCCGAACAAAGCGGACTTATAACCTATATGATGACTCCTGACAAGGACTACGGACAGCTGGTGACCGACAAGGTGCTCATGGTAAAGCCCGGTCAGCGCGGAAGCGATATGGAGATACGCGGCCCTAAAGAGATATGCGAGAAGTACGGCATAGACTCACCCTTGCAGGTAATAGACATACTTGCCCTCGAAGGCGACGCCGTGGACAATATCCCCGGATGTCCGGGAGTAGGGCAGAAGACCGCATCCAAGCTGATATCCATATGGGGAAGCGTGGAAAACCTTATCAAACATGCCGACGACCTCAAAGGTGCCGTGCAGAAGAAAATAATTGACAATGCCGAACAGATAAAGTTCTCCAAGTTCCTTGCCACCATAAAGACCGATGTGCCTGTGGATCTTGATCTTGATGAGCTGAAGCGTGGCGACCGTGACATTAACGCATTGCGCAAGGTATTTACCGAACTTGAGTTCCGCACATTCCTCAGGAAACTCGGTTCGGCTTCGGCTGATGAGGAGGGGGAAAGCGCTCCCGATTCAGCTGTGCAAAAGCGCGACGGCGCGATGCCTTCTCTGTTTGACGACATTGTGGCGGCCGATGCGGAACCGGGAGCGGTAACCACGTCGTTGGCCGACATGCAGGTGTCTTACCGTGAACTCTCCTCGACTGACGATATATCGCGGTTTGTAAGCGAGGCTGTCGCTTCGACATGCATCGGTGTGGCGTTTTACGTATCGGGAGCCGAAGCCATGACCGCGTCGTGGAATGGTATTGCGGTCACCGCCGAAGCGGGTGTGGCCCGGTATATAGCCCTGCCGGTGTTTCCCGAGCAGCGTCGGCTCGTAGTCGATGCCTTGGCTCCGCTTTTTACCACTCCGTCGCTTACGGTTGTCAGTCATGACGTGAAGCGTGACCTTATATTACTTCGGCGTGAGGGTATCGATTGGACTTCCGGATATTATGACACTTCGGTGGCACATTACCTGCTCGAACCAGAGATGAACCACACTCTGCCCCGTGTGGCGCTCGCATATCTTGATTATAAGACAACCGAATACACCGAAGAGGAGCCCGCACGCAGAAAATCGGCCGGTAAGATTGTGCCCGGCGAAGAAATGATGCTCTTCTGTGAAACGGCCGATGTGACCCTGCGTCTGTACGGCAGACTCTCAGCCGCCATAGCCGCTTCGGGACTCGCTCATCTTATGACCGACATAGAATTGCCGCTGATAAAGGTGCTTGCCGATATGGAGTGGACCGGCGTAAGAGTGGATGTGCATGTTCTTGCCGAACTATCGCGTAAATTCACCGCTCGCCTTCACGAGATGGAAAAACGGGCATATGAACTTGCCGGAGAGGTGTTTAACATAAGCTCACCCACGCAGGTGGGCAGCGTACTGTTTGAGCGTCTGAAGCTTGACCCCAACGCCAAGCGCACCAAGCGCGGGGCCTATTCCACCACCGAGGAGATTCTTGAGAAGTATCGCGACGCTCATCCTATAGTCGAGCTGATACTTGACATAAGAGGTCTGCGCAAACTGCTCGCTACATATGTCGACGCTTTGCCGGCGCTCGTCAATCCCCGCACGGGTAAAATCCACACTACCTATACACAGACGGTCACCGCTACGGGCCGTATATCGTCATTAAGTCCCAATCTTCAGAATATACCTATACGTACCGAGGAGGGCCGTGAGATAAGACGTGCGTTTATTGCCGACAAGGGCGACCTGTTCATGAGCGCCGATTACTCGCAGATAGAACTCCGTGTCATAGCCGACATAAGCGGTGACAAGGACATGATAGAGGCTTTTGTGGCCAATGCCGACATACACCAGTCGACTGCGGCCAAGATATATCATGAGAATCTGTCGGATGTCACCGAGGAGCAGCGCCGCAGGGCCAAGACCGCCAACTTCGGTATAATTTACGGCATATCGGCTTTCGGACTCGCGCAGCGGCTGCACATACCGCGCTATGAGGCCCGCGAGCTTATAGAGGGGTATTTCCGTACCTACCCCCATATAAAGGACTATATAAATGATGCCATAGAAAAGGCCCGTTCAGAAGGTTATGTGACTACTATAATGGGACGCAAGCGCATGTTGCCCGATATAAACTCCCGCAATGCGGTGGTGCGCGGATATGCTGAGCGCAATGCCGTCAACGCCCCCATACAGGGCTCGGCCGCCGATATAATAAAATTGGCTATGGTCAATATTGCCGACGAGTTTGCCAAGACAGGGCTTAAGTCAAAGATGATAATGCAGGTCCATGACGAACTCATATTCAATGTCGTGCCCGAAGAACTCGCACGGGTGCAGGAGATTGTGACCCGGCTTATGTCGGGGGCTTACAAGGGACGTGTGCCGCTTGTGGTGTCGGCCGGCATAGGACAGAACTGGCTGGAGGCCCACTGACGAGGCCTGCGGGTCAGCCCTTTGCCGTGGATTGTGGCTCTGTGTAGTTGTCAAGGGCTCTGCGCAGCGAGTCGACCATGATGCCGCACAGTTCAGGCGGCCCCAGCACGGTGAGTTTGGGTCCGTAGGAGAGTAGCTCCTGAACGAAGTCGGGGGTTATCTTGATATTGTAGTAAAATATCGAATAGCTGTCATGCAGTACTTCCTGCTGTGAGTGGTGCAGCGGCACTGAGCGGAAGTACTTTGCCTGACGCGGATCGGTGCGTATGGCTACACGTTTTACCTGCCCCTCGTCAAATATTATCCCGTAGCTGTCATGGAAGTATGCTTCGGCGTCGAAATCTTCGGGTATGGTGTAGGTCGTGGTCTGCAGCGCAGGCTCTGTCATGCGGTCGAGCGCATAGGTCTTTATCGTGTCCTCTTTGACATTTCGGCCTGTCAGATACCACCGCTGCTTGAATATTTTCAGAAAGTACGGCTCGATTATTATGTCGCGTGTGGGATTGATACGTGTATACGGATGGTAGGAGAACTTTATCGGGCGTCGCTCTTTTAAAGCATCCACCACTATCGACAGGTGTTCACGCGCCGATGGCACCTCTTCGAGAAATATCATGTCGCCTATGTCCTTTGCGTCGTTCAGCAGATTGCCTATGGAGGCCGAGTTCAGCATCCAGTTCATGACACTCTCATAGTGTTCGCCGCTCTCTTCTATGTAATATTCAAATGTCGACTGGTTGCACTCTATGTTTATTTTAAACAACTCCTCGATGGCGTTGCGGTAGGAGTAGAATGTGCGTCGGGGCAGGGGCTCACCGTTGGAGTAGGGTGAGCGTATCCACAGTTTGTTAAGCTCCTCGCGCGACAGCGAGCCGTAGCGTTTGATAGTGTCGATTAGCCATATATAGCGGCTGAATAAGTCTTTTGCCATAAGTGAATAAGATTGTTAAGGTTATCGGGGCTGCATGCTTTCTACCGGCGATGTATTCTTGGTTGACATAAATGCGAGTCCCGCACAGGTTATGACTGCGTTCAGTATGATGAGTTCGAAGCTCATTTCGTAGCCGTAAACTCTTCCAAGCGCTTGTTTTATTATATAGCATATAACGGGTGCGGCTATACATATGACTGGCACCATGCGGTCGTTGACCGACCGCCGGCTGAACATGCCGAAGGCAAACAGTCCGAGTATAGGGCCGTATGTGTATGATGCGAGCGTGTACACGGCGCTTATGGCGTCGTCTTCGTTAAGTATGTGGAACAGTATTATCACACAGCCCATGGTTACGGCCATGGCTATATGTACGCGCGAGCGCATGCGCGACAGACGTGTGTCCTCCAAGCCGGCTCCGTTAAGTATGTCGACGGTGAACGAGGTGGTGAGCGACACCAGTGCCGAGCCTGCGGCGGAGTACGCGGCGGCTATCAGACCTATTATAAACAGAATGCCGGTTATGACAGGCATTGAGGGGTGCGAAACCACAAGGCCGAATATCTCGTCGCTCTTTTCGGGCATTGAGAGTCCGGGGGTATTGTCGATATATATGACAAGCAGAGTGCCGAGCATGAGAAACAGCGCTATGACGAAAAACTGCATGATGCCGCTTGTAATCATATTTTTTCGACATTTTCTGAAGTCGCTGCATGCGAGATTGCGCTGCATCATGTCTTGGTCGAGTCCGTTAAGGGCTATGGCCATGAATATGCCGGCTACAAACTGCTTCCAGAAGTAAGTGCCTGCCGCCGGATCATCGAAGAAGAACATCTTTGACGAGTGGTGGCTGCCTATAGCGCCCGCTATGCCCGACACCGGCATGTCAAGATTGTCGGCTATGAAATATATGCACAGCGCTATTGAAAGTATAAGGCAAAGGCTTTTAAGCGTATCGGTCCAGATAAGCGACTTGACGCCTCCGCGAAAGGTATATAGCCATACAAGGGCCACGGTGGCCGCTACATTCACGCTGAACGGTATGCCCCACGGGTCGCATACGAGAGCCTGAATCACTATACATACCACAAAGAAGCGCACTGACGCCCCGAGCATCTTTGAAACAAAGAAAAACCAAGCACCGGTGCGGTAGCTGTTGAGCCCGAAGCGTTCACCGAGGTACCCGTATATGGATATGAGATTGCGCCGGTAAAACAGCGGTACAAGCACAAAAGCTATTATCCAGTAGCCTGCTATGAAACCGAGTACCATCTGCAGGTAGCTGTAGCCTTTGGCCGCCACCATGCCGGGTACGCTTATGAACGTGACTCCCGATATGGCCGCACCCATTGTGGCTATGGCCACTATAGGCCACGGAGCCTTGCGGTTGCCGGTGAAGAATCCGTCGTTGTCGGTGCGCCGCGATGCCAAGTGGCTTACGGCACAGAGCACCGCAAAGTATGCTGCTATGCTTGCAAGTATTATCAGTGGTGTCATTTTTCGGGATATAAAAGGTATTTTGCGCGAAGTCTGCGGAATTGTGTGACTTCATCGGCCCATGTCGATTTTATCTCGTCAGCGTTTTTCCCTGATATGATCATCTGTCTTACCCGGGTGTTGCCTATGAGTTTGTCAAAGAATGAGGAGAAGAACCTTGCTTTCGATGCCTCGGGCATTGAGTTGTAGGCGTCGATGATGTAACTTAGGTCCACTCCCGCGGCTATTACGGAGTCGTGGTCTGATGCCGACAGGTCGGCTCCGAGGCAGCGTTTGCCGAGCAGCGGCGGATTCTTCGCCCCCGGCATGCTGCGGGGTGTAAACGAGAAGTCGTGGCCGCGCATGGCGGGATGACCGTATATCTTGAACGGGCTGTCGGTGCCGCGTCCTACACTTGCCGATGTGCCTTCAAAGAAGCAAAGCGAGGGGTACAGGTATATGGCCGTCATGTCGCGCAGGTTAGGCGACGGAGCTACCGGCAGCTCGTATCGTGTGGCGTGGGTGTAGCCTGTGCAGGGTATTACGGTTATGTCGGCTTCCATGTTGTCGCGCAACCACTTTTCGCCGTTTGCCATCATGGCCAGCTCGCCCATGGTCATGCCGTGCAGTACCGGTATCGGGAGCCGTCCTACTCCCGAGCGCAGTTTCATGTCGAGAACGGGACCGTCCACACTCATGCCCAGCGGATTCGGCCGGTCGAGGACAATGACCGGAATATCGTGTCGTGCCGCTGCCTCGATGAGGTTCAGCATGGTTATATAATAGGTATAAAACCGGGTGCCTACGTCCTGAAGGTCCACGGCTATGACATCGATGCCCTCCATGACTTTCGGGTCGGGGCTGTTTTTGCCTCCTGAATATAATGATGCGACAGGTATGCCTGTCACGGGGTCGACGCTGTTTTTTACGTGCTCGCCTGCATCGGCTGTACCGCGGAAGCCGTGTTCGGGCGAGAAGAGTGTCACTACGTCTATGCCGTGTTCAAGCATTATGTCAAGAGTGTGGTGTCCGTCGACGAGTCCTGTGTGATTTGACAGGAGTGCCACGCGCTTGCCCTCCATCATCGGTTGGTAGAGGGCAATGCGCGAAGCTCCTACGGCGACTTCACCGGCCCGTGCCTCTAAGGTCACGGCGGCGAGTCCCGTCATCACAATCAACATATGTATCGAGTTAAGAATAAATCGTTTAAGCATTTTATGAGGTTAAATTCAATCTAATGAAAACTTAGGCGGAGTCAAAGATACAAAATATTTTACATCCTGATGTTGAAATGTCCTATTTGTGTGGGTCTTTGTTTTTTGCACTTTTGGACAGCATGCGGTGGCCTATGCGGCAATAGAGGCACTTTCGGGTCTCGCAATATTCGCGGCGGAGCTGTATCAGCGCTTGCGACGTGAAGGCGTCATTGCACTCTATGCCTCGCGAGGTGAACAGCGTCACAATGGAATTGCTTTCGGCTTTCAGCTCGTGCAGCATATTTATCGCCCGGTCGGCGCGTTCGGTGCTGTCAATGGTCAGGGCGTATGCATATAAAAGAGGTACGGCCACGTTGATGACAAGTATGTCGACTGAACTCCGGCTCAAGGCTGTGGCTTTCGGCTCGTCAAGCAGGCTGCTGAATGTGTAGTGACGTGCCCAGTAGCCGGTAAGCTCTATGTTGAAAAGCGCTCTTACGGCGTCGACTGTCGTGGCGTCGACGATGCGCGACATGAGTTTGAAGCCGCCAAAGAGCAGACAGCCTAAAAACGCTATGCGGCGATGGGGAAAATTGGCCGGCCGCATCCTCGACATCTTCCAGCCCGGCAACGCGGCGCGCTTAAGTGAGAATTTGTGCGCCAGAAATGCGTATTCGTTTTTAAGCAATGTCACATAGGGGTCGTCATCGGCGGCATTGTCAAGAAAGCCGGCTTGGCCGAAAAGCAGTGCCTCGATGCTCAGCTGTGAGTCGCTGTGTTTGTTGATGAACTGCAGCGGCAGACTCATGGCAAGCCGTTCAAACGGATCGCCGTTTACTCCGAACCCCAGCGCGCGGGCGAGGGTAATGTAGCAAACCGACTCCCAGTCGCCTGACATACGGTTGAGATGTGCCGATATACGGTCGGTTTTGGTGTAAAGACGGTTATAGGCCAGACTGTCAATCCATGAGTGGAGGTATATGGCGTCAAGGTCTTTTATCTCGTCGGCGCATGGCAGGTCATGGCACGATTTTGCCACAAGACTGTCGTAAGCCTGACGGAAGTCGGGAGCGCATGCCATGCGCATCTGCGGTATTGTGCGTCCGTCATCCACTGTTATCGCTGTGTCATCTTTGCCGACCACATGTAGTATGACCGAGCGGTAGGCGGGGTCATCCTGATGACCGTGGCGGTACCAGTCGCTCGCCTTCACATGTATCTCTACGTCACCGGCCCACATCTCGTCGCCGATTTTTATTTTTGCGTTGAAAAAGTCGGGCCCGGAGTTTACGTTCAGTTGTCCCGGGTCAATTACCGTCACGCGCCGCCGGTCGACTGTGAACATGTCGACGTGAGGCCATAGACGGTGCTGCCATATGTATTGCATGAGCTTTTCCACAGGATTGACGATATGTCACAAAGATAATCAAAAAAATTAGAAATCAATAGGGGAAAATGCGTAACTTTGTGTCATTATGACGGATGATGCAAGAATTTCTTTAACAGGCATGACCCTTGACCGGCTGCAGGAGGTGGCTGCGGAGTGCGGCATGCCCCGGTTTGCCGCACGGCAGATGGCCGACTGGCTCTATGTCAAGCGGGTAGAGTCGATTGACGATATGACAAACTTGTCTAAAAAGGCACGCGAGACATTATCGCAGCGCTATCGTGTGGGCCGTACGGCGCCAAAAGCATCGGCCCGGTCCGTCGACGGTACGGTGAAATATCTGTTTGAAGGCAAAGGAGGGCGTGACGTCGAAGCTGTATATATACCTGACCGCGACAGAGCCACGCTATGTGTGTCGTCGCAGGCCGGGTGTCGTATGGGATGCAAGTTCTGCATGACCGGCCGACAGGGATTTCACGGCAATCTTACCGCCGGCGACATAATCAATCAGGTGCTCTCCATACCTGAAAGCGAGTCGTTGACCAATATCGTTTTTATGGGCATGGGTGAGCCTATGGACAATCTTGACGCCGTGCTCGACGCCATAACCGTACTTACCGCTCCGTGGGGACTTGCATGGAGCCCCAAGCGCATCACGGTGTCGACCATAGGTAAAATCGCCGAATTGAAGCGCCTGCTTGATGAGTCAAAGGTACATGTGGCCATAAGCGTGCACGCGCCCACGGCTCCCCAGCGCGAGTCGCTTATGCCGGTAGAGAGGGCTTATCCGCTTAAAAACGTGCTTGAACTGTTGAGAAATTATGATTTCTCTCACCAGAGACGTCTGTCTATAGAATATATAATGTGGGGCGGCTTAAACGATACTCTGCGTCACGCGCAGTCGCTCGCCCGTCTGTTGAAGGGCCTTGACTGCCGTGTGAACCTCATACGTTTCCATGCCATACCCGACAGTGACCTGCGTACTTCCGACAGCTCTACTATGACGGCGTTCCGTGACCGTCTCAACGAGCTTGGCATAACCGCCACCATACGCACCTCGCGAGGCGAGGACATAGCCGCCGCCTGCGGCATGCTGGCCGGCAAATCACAAAACGACTGTTAGAGGCATGTACCTTACTCATATAAAGATCTGTAACTTCAAGAATATTGCCGGCGCGGAGCTTGACTTCTCGCCTAAGGTAAACTGCTTTCTCGGTAATAACGGCATGGGCAAGAGCAATCTTCTTGATGCTGTTTACTACCTTAGTTTCTGCAAGAGTTTCACCGGCATGACCGACGCGATGCTGCTGCGCCACGGCGAGGACTTCGCCATGGTTCAGGCAAGCTACATACGCAAGGGAGTCGAGGAAGAACTCTCGCTCGGTATGGCCCGCGGCCGAAGAAAGACCCTTAAACGCAAGGGCAAGGAGTATCAGCGCCTTTCGAGCCATATAGGCGCTTTTCCGCTCGTGCTTTCGTCACCTCAGGACATAGACATAATACGCGGTACGGGCGAAGAGCGCCGACGTTTCATAGATATAGTCATATCACAGAGCGATCCGGTGTATCTTGACGAGCTGATACGCTATAACAAGGCTCTCGAGCAGCGCAACAAACTGCTGCGCGACCGTGTCACCGACGTGAACCTTTATATCGCGCTGGAGCTTCAGATGGAGCGTTCGGCCGATTACATACACCGTATGCGTTCGGCCCGTATCAATACGTTGGCCGAAATATTTGACCGCTACTACCGTACCATAGCCGGCGAGAACGAACGTGTGACACTGACATATGAAAGCGTACTCAACGAGCCGGGACGCACACTCGCCGACCACTTCGAGCAGGCGCGTCGACGTGACGAGGTGCTCGGACACACTACCGTAGGCATACATCGCGATGACATTGAGATGTCGCTTAACGGTATGCCTATGCGCAAGGCCGGTTCGCAAGGGCAGTGCAAGACCTATGTCATAGCGCTGAAACTCGCCCAATACGAATTTCTGCGCGACACGAGCGCCATGCGCCCCATGCTGTTGCTCGACGATATATTTGACAAACTTGACGCTACAAGGGTAGAGCACATAATGGAGATTGTGACTCGCGACGGGTTTGGACAGATATTCATAACCGACACAAACCGTACTCATCTTGACGAGATAATGTCGCGTACGAGCGGCGACTATCGTATGTGGCTGGTGGAGTCGGGGTCGTTAAAACCGCTGCATCAATGAAACGTACTGACGCCAAGGCGGTTATTGACATAATAAAGGAGTATCTCGAACGTGACGGCATCGACTCGCGGTTTAACGAGCAGCGGGCCGTATATCTGTGGCCCGAGATTGTGGGGCCCGGCGTCAACCGCTATACCACGCGGCGCTTTGTCGATAGGGGAGTGCTGCATGTATACATATCATCGGCCCCTCTTAAAAACGAGCTGTCGTTTATGCGCCCGCAGATTATCGAGGCTATAAATAAAGCGGTGGGGGCGCAGGTCATAACGGAAATAGCACTGCATTAAGAGCAAATGTATAAAAACAGCGACAGCCGCCTCATGCCGAGGGTGGCTGTCGCTGTAAATTGTCATGACCGCGAGGTCAGTTGTCGAGCTTGTCGGCAAGGTTGTGCATGGCGTCGGCTCCGGAGTCGAGCAGATCAGACGCTTTGTCCTTCAGCTTGTCAAGCAACGAGCCGCCCTTCTCTTTTGCCGCGGCGAGGGCGTCGGCCGCTTGATCCTTCAGATTGCCGAGAGTGTCGGCTGCCTGATCCTTTATGTTTCCGAGAGCGTCGGCCGCCTTGTCTTTGGCATCGGCTGCCCCCTCCTTAAGATTTTCAACTTGCTGCGATGTCTCGTCCTTGATAGCTGCCGATGCTGCCTGTGCGCTGACTTTTGCTGCGTCGACGCTTATCTCTGCCGCTGCCTTTGAGGTCTGCGCGGCGATG
This sequence comes from Candidatus Homeothermus arabinoxylanisolvens, assembly GCA_001689405.1. Lineage (GTDB taxonomy): Bacteria > Bacteroidota > Bacteroidia > Bacteroidales > Muribaculaceae > Muribaculum > Muribaculum arabinoxylanisolvens. Next base: position 71,918 of record LUJO01000060.1, read on the forward strand.
TTAGCATTAGTATCCATAGTAATTCTTTAAATAATAGTTTACAATATCTACAACACATCGCCGTTGCCAAAGTTGCTCCCTTTAACTCCTTTTTGCAAAGCTCCCGTCTCATTTATTTTTCTTTTATGTTTAGTGGCATTGAATTCCTGTATCGGTGAAAGTGACCAAAGATTAGTATAAAACGACCCGAAAAAGGAGTTGGAAGTAAAACCTTTTGCCGTTCAATTAAGTTATATTTGCAGAGATTTTCTTAAATGATTTATTTATATTAAAACGAGGGAAATAGTATGCGATCATTCTTTCTTCGACTAATATTGGCGTCGCTGCTTCCGGTATCGTTAGCCGGTGTTTCTGTTGCGCAGGACAGGGCTGCGGGCGATGTAGCGGTATCGCTTGATTCGTGCAGAGCAATGGCTATGGCCAATAACAAGCAGATGCGCATTCAGGCCGAACGTATAAAGGCGGCCGGATATCAGAAAAAGGAAGCGTTTGCCGCTTATCTGCCGTCGATAGACTTTGCCGGCGGATACACGTACAACCAGAAAAATATATCCATATTTGACTCCGACCAGCATCTGCCGGTGCAGGTGTTTGACGGCAAGGGCTATCAGTTTGATCTTGTCACCGGGCCTGACGGAGTTCCGGTCAAGGGTCCCGACGGACAGTACATTCCCAAGAATGTGGCTTATCTTCCCAAGGATGCCATGACGTATGACATACATAATGTGTTTTTCGGAGCCGTGACATTGACGCAGCCGGTGTATATGGGCGGTAAGATTGTGGCGATGAACAAGATAACCAAGTATGCCGAGGAACTTGCACGCTCCATGCATGAGAATGGAGCCGAGGACATAATATACGCTGTCGATGCCGCTTACTGGCAGGTAGTGTCACTTAAGGCGAAGCATGAGCTTGCCACAAGTTATGTGGCCCTTCTCGATACGCTGCATAACAATGTTCAGGCTATGATAAACGAGGGTGTGGCGACCAAAAGCGATCTTCTTACAGTCGACGTGAAGCTCAACTCGGCCAATGTGGACCTTGTGAAGGTAGAGAACGGGCTTGCTCTGTCGCGTATGGCGCTTGCGCAGTTGTGCGGACTGCCTGTCGACACACAGATGAAGCTGGTTGACGAAGACACCGAGCGTACCGCGCACGAGCCTATAGCCACAACATACAATATGGTCGACGTATATCGCAACCGTCCCGACCTGCATGCTCTCGAGCTGGGCCTTAAAATAACGGAGCAGAAGAGCAAGGTGGCGTTGTCGTCCATGCTTCCCAATCTGGCGCTTGTAGGTGCATATACTTTCTCCAACCCCAATATGTACAACGGTTTTAAGACGAAGTTCAACGGGGCCTTTTCGGTGGGAGCCATGCTCACCATACCCATATGGCACTGGGGCGGCAACTACAACAAGTACCGCGCAGCCAAAGTCGACGAGACCATAATGAAGCTGCAGATCGAGGATGCGAAGGAGAAGATAGACCTTCAGGTCAGTCAGGCCGCATTCAAGGCCGGCGAAGCCATGAAGACCTACTCCATGACGCAGAGCAATCTGGCCAAAGCGAATGAAAATTTGCGTCAGGCACGGCTCGGCTTCAAGGAGGGCGTGCAGACCACCGACAACGTCATGGAGGCACAGACCGCATGGCTTAAGGCAAATTCAGAGAATATCGACGCCGAAATCGACGTTAACCTATGTCGTGTATACCTGTCAAAGGTCCTCGGCACGATGGATTACGAACAATATTACGATACTGAAAAATAGTTTCTCATTATGGCAAATACCGATCAACCCACCAGTCAAGTCTCTACCAAAAAAGAGTCGGCGCTTGTAGCCACACTCGCCATTGTCGTTATCGTAGTGGCGCTTATAGCGCTTATCGGGTTTATGTTTCTGAAGCCCAAGTCAAATATTATCGAGGGACAGGCCGAGGCCACCTCCGTGCGCATATCAGGCAAGCTGCCGGGCCGTGTTCTCGAATTCTATGTTCAGGAGGGTCAGGATGTCAAGGCGGGCGACACGCTCGTTCACATACATTCGTCGCTTGCCGAGGCCAAGCTGTATCAGGCCGAGGCTATGAAAGACGCCGCCGCCGCCCAAAACAAGAAAATCGATGCCGGTACCCGCAAGCAGATTATACAGAGCGCCTATGACTTATGGCAGCAGGCTATAGCGGCGAAGAACATAACGGAGAAGACCTACAACCGTATGGAAGCGCTGTTCAAGCAGGATGTCGTATCGGCGCAGAAGCGCGACGAGGCTCAGGCTGCCTACAATGCGGCCGTGGCTGCGGAAAGTGCCGCCAAGAGCCAGTACATGATGGCCAAAGAGGGCGCGCAGAGCGAGGACAAGTTGAGCGCCAAGGCCATGGTCGACGTGGCTCAGGGAGGAATAATGGAGGTCGAGGCTCTGCTTCAGGACCAGTATCTTACGGCTCCGGCCGATGGCCAGATTGATATCATATACTCGCACGAAGGGGAGCTCGTGTCGCTTGGAGCGCCTGTTATGAACCTGTTGAAACTTAGCGACAAGTGGGTCACGTTCAATGTACGTGAGGAGTTGTTGAGCGACCTTCCCGTAGGGAAAGAGATCGAGGTCATGATACCCGCTCTCGACAAGAAGAAGGTAAAGGCCAAGGTATACTATGTACGTGATATGGGCACATATGCCGTATGGCGCTCTACAAAGGCTACCGGCCAGTGGGACAGCCGTACGTTCCAAATAAAGGCGCGTCCGCTTGAAGACATACCCGAACTTCGTCCCGGCATGTCGATAATATATTTCGCTCCAGAAAAATAAGATTGTTAATCGTAATAACCGAAAGAAATGTCATCACTCCGCAATGCGCTCATAGACGGAATAAAGCAGCTGACAAGCCGGCCTATATACATATTGGGCATGATAGTCGTGCCCATGTTTGTGGCTTTCTTTTTCCTCGATTTAATGGATGAAGGGTTGCCGCTGAAGGCGCCTACAGCCATTGTGGACCTTGACAACTCTCCTGCGTCGCGCAACGTGACCCGAAATCTGTCGGCTTCGGAGCTTGTAAGCCTCGATTATCGCCCGATAAGCTATGACGAAGCCATGAAGTTGTTGAAAAGCGGCGACATATTCGGATTTTTCATGATACCGCGCAATTTTCAGGCCGATGCGGCTGCCGGTCGCGAGACTACCATAACCTATTACTGCAACATGGCCTACTTTGTTCCGGGCACTCTGTCGTTCAAGTCGTTCAAGCAGACGGCCGTCACCTCATCGGGCGGTATAGCGAAGGTGACATTGGTAAGTGCCGGTCTGGATGAAGACTTTGTCGGGACCATGCTCCAGCCGGTGACCACGCAGGAGCATCCGATAGGCAACCCGTGGACCAATTACTCGATATATCTGAGCAATTCGTTTGTGCCGTGTCTGTTACAGCTCATAATATTCCAGTTTACGGCCTTTTCGTTGCTTCAGGAGATTAAGCGGGGCACTTCTGTGCGGTGGATAAATGATGCTGGAGGCTCGATTGTGGTGGCCTGTGCCGGTAAACTCATACCGCAGTTTGTCATATTCTCGGTAGTGGGTCTTGCCATCCAGAGTATGCTTTACGGATATTGGGGTTTCCCGGTCAACGGGAGTATGGCGGGCATGATTGCCGCCATGCTTCTTCTTGTGGCCTCAAGTCAGGCATTCGCTCTTTTGGTAAGCAGTCTTATACCCAACTTGCGTTTTGCGCTGTCTGTCCTGTCGCTGATGGGCATACTGTCGTTTTCACTCGCGGGCTTCTCTTTCCCGGTCGAGGACATGTATGCGCCGGTCGGAGCGTTTGCATACATAATACCGGTACGCTATTATTTTCTCATATATATAAATACGGCGCTGAACGGTTACGAACTGTATTATGTAAGGTGGGAGTACTTGGCCATGCTGCTCTTCCTGCTTGCGCCCTTCACGATGTTGTGGAAGCTTAAGCGCAGCAGCCTGCATCCGGTTTATATACCTTAATGTATTAGAAATATGTCAAGTATAGTCAACAATATGAAGAACTGGTGGCGAACGTTGTTCCGTACATGGATCAACGAGTACCGTCTGGTGTTTTCCGACTTGGGCGTCCTGCTGTTTTTTCTCGCCCTGCCTATCGCATATCCTATAACGTATACTCTCATCTACAATCCCGAACTTGTCGAGAAAGTGCCTATGGCCGTGGTCGACAACTCACGTACCTCGGAGAGCCGCGAGCTTGCCCGGATGGTCGACGCCGACCAGTACACCGCAGTAAAAGGCTATGCCGCCGATCTCGGTGAGGCGCGTCAGTGGATGAAAGAACGCAAGGTATACGGAATACTTGTAATACCCGAGGACTATGCCAAGAGGATAGGCCGTAAGGAGCAGGCGGTACTGCCGTTGTATTGCGACATGAGCCTGCTGCTGCGTTACCGCAGCGTGCTCTTCGCCATGACCGATATACAGCTTCAGTTAGGCGCGGACATCCGCACCAATACCATTAATAATTCTCCGGCGGCCATAGTGTCGTCGTCCATGGGGAATACGGTGGATACGGAGTCGTTTTTCCTCGGTGACGTCACCCAAGGCTTCGCCTCGTTTATTATGATCGGGCTTGTCATACTTATACTTCAGCAGAGTCTTATACTCGGCATACTGATGCTCGGAGGAGGAAGCCGTGAGCGCCGCCGCAAGAATTCAGGAGTCGACCCGGAAGCGGTGGACGGACCGGTCTCGGCATCGGTGCTTGGCGAAGCGTTCTGTTACGTTACGATCTACATGCCGCTGACGGTTTATATACTTCATTATGTGCCGCTGATGTTCAGCCTGCCTCATTACGGCGAGGCGGCCGACTATCTGCTGTTTATGCTGCCTATGCTTTTCGCGTCGGTATTTATGGGGCAGATGCTTCGACCGCTTGTGGTAGAGCGTGAAAGTTCTTTTCTCGTATTTGTGTTTACATCTGTGGTCTTTCTGTTCCTGTCGGGAATTACATGGCCCCGTTACGCCATGAGTCCCGTATGGTACATACTCGGCAGCCTTGTACCGGCCACTTGGGGTATGCAGGGTTTTGTCGGAATAAACTCCAACGATGCCACGCTCGGTGATGTGTCTACACCCTATATGATGCTGTGGGTTCTTACCGTAGCCTACTACTTGCTTGCCGTCATCATAACGCGACGGGCCAATTCTTACGCTTTACGCCACTATAAAGTGCCTTCGGTGCCCTGATCGGTAACCGGTGCCTCCTTCAGAGGATGGATAAACAGGAAGCGGGCGCCCGTGCGATACTCCGGATCGACTTTGGCTATGCCGCCGAGCAGACGTGCCGAAAGCTGGCATATATGCAGCCCGAGTCCGGTGCCGGGTGTGGAGTTGTTCAGCTTCTCGAAGCGCTCGAATATGACCGCATGTTTGGCTTCCGGTATGCCTATGCCGGTATCGGTTACGGAGAACACAACCTGACGCTGTGACCGCAATACGTTATAAGTCAGCGTAATCGAGCCTTTCTCCGTGAATTTGGCCGCATTATTTAGGTAGTTGGTGAGAATCTTCTCGGTCCTTACCCTGTCGGTCAACAGCTTGAAATTGTCGCCCGGATCCACGAATATCATTTTCACTCCGGGAGCGGCACGATGCTTTACGTTGTCGACGCATGTGCGGCATATGTCGCTCAATGACCACAGTTGAAGATTGACAGGCATCTCGCCGGCATCTATCATCGATATGTCGAGCGCGTCGGCGAGCAGCGATACGAGCTGGTCACTGTTTTCGGTGATTATGTCGGTGTAGCGCGACATCTCGGCCTGCCGGTCGGCGGGGACGCTGTCGGCTATGAGTTGCGAGAAGCCCACAATGCCGTTCAGCGGAGTAAGTATCTCGTGGCGCACGTTTTGTATAAACTGCGTTTTCAGACGGCTTATGCTTTCGGCTTGGTCTTTTGCTATTATAAGGTCCTGCTGTGTGCGCAGGAGGTTCTGCTTTTCGGTCTGGAGGCTCTCCTGCGATTTGGCAAGGTTCTTCACGCTCCGTTTGTTTTTAAGATACAGTCGTCCTATGACTATTAACATCAGGGCAAGTATGCCCGATGCTATCAGCGATATGACAAGTATGCGGTTGTGCAGAGTGTGGGCCGAAGAGTGCCTTTCAAGCTCGGCTTGGGCCTTTTCCGCCTTAAGATTGTTCACATCATATATGATCTGAAGCTCTTTGTATTTTTCAGCAGCCTGAAGATTTATGTAATCTTCGAGCTGTGTGTTGTAATCGGTCGTGGCGGCAAGAAGTGCGTCTTTGTCGCCGGTGGCCTTTGCCGCGATTGTGTAAAATTTCAACAGCTTACGCTTGTAGGTGTTGTTTTGCGGCTTGTAGATGTAGTTCTTGAGCAGAGGCAAGGCTTCTCTGTATCTCTTGGTGGCGATGAGGTAGTATATCTCGGCGCGTCGGTTTCCGTCGAAGTCTTTTTTCACATCGGGATTGGATGCGACCAAATCCATTATAAGACCATAGTAATCATCTACCTCTTTGGGCGTCAGAGCGTCGTAGTTGCCTAACAGACGTCTGTAGCACAAGTATTCGTTTACGTCATAGTTGCGGTACAGACGCCCCTGTGAGATGTATCGGTCTTTAAGATGCTTTATGACCTCCAGCAGTTTCTTGTCCGATGCCACAGCTTTTGCGTGCTGTCCATTGTCGGTATCGATCATGGCTTTCTGTACGAGATACATGTTGCGCAGTACCTCGCTGTTCTCTTCGGGCAGTTGTTCGATAAGGTCGCCGAGTTTGTTCAGGTACTCGACATAGAGGTCGCCTTGCGATGATGCCCCGAGAAATACACACAACTTATACAGACGTCTTACCTGATCGTACAGGTCTACGCCGGGGTTCTTGCTGTATTCGCGTATAAACTCCTGAAGCACTTCCTGACGTTTTGCCTCGGGCATGACTCTTATGCGGTTGGAGTTGTAGGTTATGTCGATATATGCGAGAGTCTCGCGTTTATCCTCCGAGTCGGGCAATTTTCTCACGAGGTCTACATAGCTGTTGATAATAGAGTCGGATGCTATGTAAAGCGAGGTGTTGTTTCTTATTATATCGAGTTGAATATCGGTACGTCCCAGTCGGGCTGCCGTACTGTAAATCTGAAGTCCGATGGCTCCTTTTTTGGGCCGTGGCGACAGGTCATACATGTTGTACAGTATGGTTATGCTGTCATCAGGATTCTGGGCCACTTTAAGCTCCCTGCGCAGACTGTCGATTGTAGCTTCTTTATCAATTGACAGCGATGGAAGAGTCGCGAAAATAATTATGGATAGTGCTAAGAAGTATCTTAATTTCATTATAGTGTGGCGATTGTTTTTATTTCTCTTTTACAAAGATATGCAAACAAAACCATAATTATGGCTCTTGTACAGTATTATCACTCCTTGGTAACAGCATTGTAATTGAATGTGGAGCGCCATTACTCAACTTCTATGGATGGATTGAGCAGGTAAAGAGTCTTGGTGGCACGTGTCACGGCCGTGTAGAGCCAGCGATAGAATTCAAGCCCCATTGACTCGGGCGGTATGTAGCCCAAATCGATATAGACATTGTTCCACTGTCCGCCTTGTGCTTTGTGGCAGGTGACGGCGTAAGCATACTTTACCTGAAGGGCATTGAAATAGGGGCTTTTCAGTGCATTGGCCGCACGTGTCGCGGCCGAACCCTCAGAATCGGTCGGGTCGGCGACGATGGCTTCGTACAGTTCGAGCATTTCGGCTCGTGATGCCGATGCTTGTTCGCTGACGAGTGTGTCAAGCATTACCTTGCAGTCGACCGACACGTCACGGTCAGGGAAATAGAGTCTCACGTCGGCAAAACGGAAATTGTGCCGGGTCTCGGTCCCATAGAGTTTCTCTACTATGGCCGTGTCGCCGTTGGCTATGAAGTCAAGACCTTTTACATCCTTGCTCCAGAAATAGTTGTTTTTAGCCACCAGCAGCAGGTCGTCACGACACAATTCCTCCTCGGCATACAGAATCCGTGACCGTATGGCAAGGTTGAAGCGTGTGGCGCGCATGTTGGAGCGAGTGATGAGTATGGTGTCGTTGACCCCGTCTCGGGCGTAGGCAGCGTTGAGCGAGTCTTCAAGCTCCTCGCCGTCGATGCATATAACGTCGTTGAAGCATGACACACGCAACCGTGGTGCCGGAAGCTCCTCAAGTCCCATTACGCGCCGCAGTCGGGTGGCATTGTACAGTATGCCCGAGTCTGAAGCCTGTCTTACCGTAGCGGTGAGCACGGCGCGGTTGACTCGCAATCCGGCTTTGCGGAGCATTTTGACGCTCATGGCCGGGCTGTTCTCACAGCCGACGGGCGGCAGCTGCGCGGTGTCGCCGAGCAGTATAAGACGACAATTTACGCCCGAGTATACATAATGTATAAGATGTTCGAGCAGATTGCCTGTAGAGGAGTCAGCGCCTATCATTGACGCTTCGTCGACGATAAACACGGTATTGACCGAGCGGTTTTCGGCGAGCCTGACACTGCGTTCGGAGCTTATGCCGTTGCCTCCTACGGAGTATATGCGTCGATGGATGGTATACGCCGGATGTCGTGCAAAGGCACCGAACACTTTGGCCGCGCGCCCGGTGGGAGCGAGCAGAACCGTGCCCGTACCTACTGTGTTGAGCGCTTTCACCAGAGCGGCACACAGTGATGTTTTACCCGTGCCGGCATATCCGTTGAGTAGAAATACGGTGTCGGCCGGTGTCTGTGCCGAACAGAACCGGGCCAAAGCCGCTATGACATCGACTTGCTGCGCCGTCGGCTCGTAGGGCAGCGACTCCATGACGAGTGAGGCAAACCCGATAGTGTTCATGCTCGGCCGGTTTTTGTCATGAGGTCATTGTTACCCTACAGGCGCTCTATTGCTGCAAGTTATTTCTTAAGACTCCACTCGTAGCCGTCTTTGGTGTCTTTGACATCAAAGCCTATCTCTCCGAGCTTGTTGCGTATAAGGTCGCTTGTCGTCCAGTCTTTGTCAGCCTTTGCTTTTGCTCTTATGTCAAGCAATAGGTCAACGGCGTCTTCGAAGGGCTTCAGAGAGTTGCCGCCCGCGGTGTCGGCACCAAGTATCTCGGTGCGTATGCCGAGTATGTCTACAAGGAAAGTGTCAAATACATCCTTGAGCTCGGCTATATCCTCGGCCGTGGCCTTTGCGTTGCCGTCATTGACTTGGTTTATTATGCGGCATGCATCAAAGAGATGTGCTATGACGATGGGCGTGTTGAGGTCATCGTCAAGCGCTTCGTAGCATTTGGCGCGAAGTTGACTTACATCGACGGTCGACTCCGGCGAGGGTGTAAGCTCGTTGAGGCGGCGGCGTCCTTCAAGCATGCGGTTAAGCGCTTTTTCGGCTCCCTGCAGTGCTTCGTTGGAGAAGTCGAGAGTGCTGCGGTACTGGGCCTGAAGTATGAAGAAGCGTATGGTCATCGGCGAGTAAGCCTGCGTGAGAGCCGGGTGTGAGCCGGTAAAAAATTCGTTCAGTGTTATGAAATTGCCGAGCGACTTGCCCATCTTCTTGCCGTTGATGGTGATCATGTTGTTGTGCATCCAGTAGTGCACGCTCTCCTTGCCGTTGTGGGCTACTGACTGGGCTATCTCGCACTCATGGTGAGGAAACATCAGGTCCATGCCGCCTCCATGAATGTCAAAGGGGGTTCCGAGATATTTCTCTCCCATAGTGGAGCACTCCAGATGCCATCCGGGGAAGCCTTCGCTCCACGGCGAAGGCCAGTGCATGATGTGTTCCGGAGCCGCTTTTTTCCATAGCGCGAAGTCGGCGGGGTTGCGCTTCTCATCCTGCCCGTCGAGAGCGCGTGTGGTGGCGAGGAGCTCGTCGATATTACGGCCCGAGAGCTTGCCGTAGTGGAAGTCGCGGTTGTATTTGGGTACGTCAAAATATACCGAACCCTGACTTTCGTATGCGTATCCGCTGTCGAGAATCTTCTTGACGTATTCTATCTGTTCGATAATGTGGCCCGACGCATGTGGCTCTATCGAGGGGGGCAGAACGTTGAGCGCCTCCATCGACTTGTGGTAGCTGTTCAGATAGTGCTGCACTACCTCCATAGGTTCGAGCTGCTCTATGCGCGCTTTCTTGGCTATCTTGTCCTCGCCGTCGTCGGCGTCGTGTTCGAGATGGCCTACATCGGTTATGTTTCGGACATAGCGCACTTTATAACCGAGATGGGTGAGATAGCGGTAGAGAATGTCAAATGTTATAGCCGGACGGGCATGTCCGAGGTGGCCTTCGCCGTATACGGTAGGCCCGCATACGTACATGCCTACACGGCCTTCGTGTATGGGCACGAAGCGTTCTTTGTTGCGCGAAATGGAGTTGTATATCGTCAAGTCGTTCTCTTTCATAGCTGGATAGTGTGGATTGTTGTTTTTATGCTTTGAACGGATTGTTCATCTCTCCGTTAGGTCCGTTTTTGGTCCGTTTGGGCTCAATTACGCCGAAGTTGTTTTCGTAGCGCTCGATGTTGCCGCGCAGGGCGAAAAGCAGTTGCTTGGCGTTTTCGGGCGTCATGATTATGCGGCTCTGTACATTGGCCTGCGGCATGTTGGGCATAAGCGCTATGAAATCAAGCACAAACTCTGTGGGTGAGTGAGCTATCATGGCGAGGTTGGCGTAATGTCCGCGTGCCGTTTCGGGGCTTATGTCGATTTTTATCTCGTTTTTGTTGTTATTTTCCATCTTGATTTTATGTTTTTGGTGATTATTGTTTCTTGAATTTATATAGATCCTTTGGCAGATTGCTGTCGTTGATGTGTATGTCAATGCCTTGACATGTAGGTTGTGACCATACGTTGTCAATATTGAACGAGGCGTAGATCTCCATCAGATAATTGTCGGGGGCGTTGCCTTTGTCGTGGACCAGATAGAGCTGGGGCACGGGGTCTTTGAGCGTCAGCGAGTCGACAAGCAGATTGAAGTATCGGGGTGTTTCGGAATACTCCACCCGTATGTGCATGTTGATGTACTCGCCGGTTCGCCACATGGAGTGCAGGTAGACGGGTGTGGCATCCCAATTGTATCGCTCCACGGGTCGTATGAGTGTGGTGTCGTTGTTTATGGCCGATAATGCACGAGTTTTTATGTTGCCAGAGGTATAGGGCTGTCCCGACTCGGAATAGTAGCGCAACAGCACGCGTAGCCCTTCCGCTTCCTTCTTGAGAGTCAGTCCGGGATCGGTCAACGTTATTTCCGGCGAATCGTCATAGCGGCGGAACTTGAACACCGTTCCCTGCTCTTCGGCGGTTGAGGCCACGGTGACGATGTCGCTGTACATTGCGCTGTCGTTGTAGTCCTTGTCGTCGCTGCATGCTGCAAGAACGGCGAGCATCAGGACTATGGCGGGTATATGTAGGCGTGGTAATTTCATTTCAGGTTGTTTTGTATTGTCGTTATACGGCCGTCGCGCATATGTATGACTCTGTCGCAGTCTGCCGCGAGCGACTCGTCATGTGTGACTATGACAAATGTATGTCCCATGTCGCGCCTGAGGTCAAAGAAGAGCCTGTGCAGCTCGTTGCGGTTTTTGGTGTCAAGACTGCCCGACGGTTCATCGGCCAGCACTACGCGCGGATTGTTGACAAGCGCACGGGCCACGGCTGCGCGTTGACGTTCGCCGCCCGACAGCTCCATCGGGCGATGGTCGGCGCGGTCGGCGAGGTGCAGATAGTCGATGAGCTTGCGGGCGCGTGCAAACGCCTCGCTTCGTCCGGCACCTCCTATCAGTGCGGGCATGGCTACATTCTCAAGTACGGTAAACTCCGGCAGCAGCTGATGAAACTGAAATACAAAGCCTATGTTTCGGTTACGAAACTTTGCAAGGCGCGAGTCTTTCATCGCCGGCACATCCTCGCCGTCATACTTTACCGAGCCTGTATCGGGGCGGTCAAGAGTGCCTATTATCTGAAGGAGTGTGGTCTTGCCGGCACCGCTCGGCCCGACAATGGACACAACTTCGCCTTTGTCGATGTCGAGGTTGATGTCTGACAGCACTTTCAGCGAGTCGTAGCTCTTTGATATGTCGCGTACGGTTATCATTGTCTTGTCAGTTTATTTACGGCGTGGGCGGCGAGCATCATGCCGAACATGGCCGGAAGCCAAGCCACTGTGCCGTATGACGAGGTCTTGAACTCGATTTCGTCAGTGTATAACAACGCGGCACGGCGCGGTTGTTCGGTGGAGAATACGGTTTTTACTCCCGATGTTATGCCGTTGCGTTTCAATCGCCGTCTTACTTCGCGTGCAAGTCCGTCGTGAAACGTATCGGATATGTCGGCATACCGCAGTTGGGTGGGGTCGGTCCTGCCGCCCGCTCCCATCGAGGAAATGAGACCGATTTTATGGCGATAGCAGTGCTCGATCAGAGCTACTTTCGGGGCTATGGCGTCGATGGCGTCTATGACGAAGTCGTGACCCTCTACGAAGTCGCCGGCGTCGTCGGGTTTTATAAACGTATTGACGGCTGTCACCTCGCAGTCGGGATTTATGTCGAGCACGCGGCTCTTCATCACATCGACTTTGGGCATGCCTATGGTGGAATGCAGAGCCGGAAGCTGTCGGTTAAGATTGCCGGGCGACACACAGTCGCCGTCGATCAACGTCAGTCGGCCTACACCGGCGCGGGCAAGTATCTCCACGGCATATGCTCCCACACCCCCTACACCGACCACCGCCACGCGCGAGGTCGCGAGACGCGCCACGGCATCCTCTCCGAGGAGAAGTGCCGTGCGCTCGTTAATGGGTGTGACAGCCGATGTCATATGGTTTTATTGCTTGAATTTCTTGGCTATTGCAGCGGGTATGGCGTCGCGGTGTACCATTATATCCATTGTTTTTGCAAGCAGATATGGCTCCGACACATATATGAATCCGTTGTAGAGCTGGTTGGTGTCCCACGAGTTCTGGACCTTGTAGTAGCGGTTGCCTTTCTGGTCTACGGCACGTCCTACGATGACCATGCCGTGGTCGTCGGTGGTCTCTTTGCGGTCATACATGGCCTGACGCGACTCTTGGGTGACTTCAATCTCGTCGACAGGACCGTTTATGTCATAGCGCTCGTCGGCACGGTCTTTGTCGCTGAGCTGTACCCATCGCGAAAGCTCGGTGCCGGTAAGATCCTTGGCTCCTTTCTCCACGGGTATCACCGCATATCCTTTGCGCCACTTGAAGCCGCCTTCGCTCACGTCGGCGCCCCAAGCTATGGGATAGCCGTTGTCAATGGCGTTGTCCACGATGGCTTTAAGTTCGTCGAGCGGTACGTTCTGCATGGTACCCCACAGCCAGTTGTCGGCTACTTCGAGCGCGAACGGCTTGTAGAACGGATGATGCGTGAACGAGGTCACTTCCACATAGTCTGACGGATTGATGTTGAGCGACTCGGCGAAGCTCTTAGGTGTATAGGTCTTGCCCTCGTAGGTGAATGTCTCCGGGAGTTTGCCGAAATATGCGTCGAGGATGGCGTTGTAGCCGTCTTCCCATGCGGTCGACAAGCGGCGATCGGGCACCTTGATGATAGCGTCAAGATATGCTTTAAGCACAGCCGACAGCTCTCCGTGCACGTGCTTGTCCTCGCCGTAGTTAAGACCGGGGTATGCTTCCTCGGGCACTATGCCGTAGGTCTCTATGACATAAGGTACATCGTGAGCCGCGCCTCCTTGGGCAAAGTTCACTTTGCCGTCCATGCGCACATACTTGCGCGCTTTGTCAAGATAGCAGTAGCGTACAACAAACATGTCGCTCAGGTCTACCTCTTTGCCGCCTTTGCGCAGCATCTCCTCTTCCAGAAACGAATTTGTCGAGAAGCACCAGCATGTGCCCGACTGATTCTGGTCGCGTATGGGAGTTGTTTTTACAACCTTTACGTCAGTAAACTTGAACCCCGTGCTGTCAGGGTCCACGATCTTATTGTCGGCCGAAACCTCGGTCGCGGCACAGGCAAGCAGCAATGCGCCTAAAATATACTTCATAGCTCGAATACTTTTAAAATTACACAAATTTAAGCATTTATTTATTAATTCGCCTCACAACCGCCCGATTAAAAACGGGTTTTATATCGAGTCTCAATCTTCGTAAAGGGTGTTGTCGGTTATTCCCGCTTCGGCGAGAGCTTCGCGGCGCTCCACGCATGTGCCGCATCGTCCGCAGTGTTTCTCTCCGCCTTTATAGCAGGAGTAAGTTTTGGAATAGTCGATGCCGAGCGCTTTACCGCGGGAGGCTATCTCGCCCTTGGTCATGTCGGTGTAGGGTGCGCGCAGTTCGATGTTCTCGTAAGTGCCGGCCGATATAGCCGCACCCATGGCCGTTACGAATCCGGGTCGGCAGTCGGGGTATATGGAGTGGTCGCCGGCATGGTTGGCAAGCATCACGGCCCGCAACCTGCGGCTTTCGGCAAGACCTGCCGCTACGGCAAGCATGATGCCGTTGCGAAACGGTACTACCGTGGTTTTCATGTTGGAGTCGGCATAGTGGCCTTCGGGTATGGCGTCGGCTCCGCTAAGCAGTGCGCTGCTGAAGTGCCGGCCCATAAAGGCGAGGTCAATCTCGACAAGCTCTATGCCGAGCCGCTCGCAGTGGTAACGTGCGCATACGGCTTCGCGCTCATTATGGTTGGCTCCGTAATGAAAGGTTACAGCAAGAGCTATTCTGTCGGCGTAGTCATATAACATGGTGGTCGAGTCCATGCCTCCCGACAGCACCATCAACGCGTCTTTTTCTTTTTTCATCGTTTAAAATTGCTTTAGTCCGCGGTTAGAAATCATTGCGGAACGATGCCAGCAGACGGGCTTTCACCATGTCCTGATGCTCGTCGTCGCCGTAGTTGGCAAACGGATATATGGCTATTCCGCCACGTGGAGTGAACAGGCCCGTGACTTCGATATACTTCGGGTCCATCAGCTTCACGAGGTCTTTCATTATTATGTTGACACAGTCCTCATGAAAGTCGCCATGGTTGCGGAAGCTGAACAGATAGAGCTTCAGGCTCTTGCTTTCGACCATCTTCTCTCGCGGTATATAGTTTATTATTATTCTGGCGAAGTCGGGCTGCCCCGTTTTCGGACATAGCGATGTAAACTCCGGACATGTAAATGTCACGAGATACTCGTTGTCGGGATGTTTGTTGACAAATGTCTCCAATACCTCGGGTGCATAGCGGTCGGGATATTTGACTCCTTGGTTGCCGAGTAGTGTCACTCCGGGCATTTCGTCATCGTTGCGTGACATGATTTATTTCTTTATCTTTTCGGGTTGTTTTACTTTAAGTCGCTCGCCGGCGTCGTCGGCTACGGAGCGGAAATATTCGTCGGAGTAGCCGCCAAACTGCGGATATTCGCATTGCCCTTCGGGAGTACGTTTGAATACTCCGGGCGATGTCTCCTTCTTTATATTGCCGTCAAGATACTTGACAAACAGATAGTCGCCGAGCTGTTTGAACTCACGTGTGGATCTGTTGGCCCAATAGTCGCTGAGCATTGACAGCTCGCGGCGCTGACGGTCATCAGGCATTGACATGACCTGCGCTTCGGTCTCGGCCACTGCCTGCTCCATGGCATCCTCGAGCGAGTTTTGGACGCGGCGTATGTCGGGTATCATCTGCGAGTAGCGGTTGTAGGCCTGATTGGCTACATAATTGTGTACCCAGAATGCGGCGTCCCATGACAGTGTGAGCATGTCGCCGTTGCCGTGAGCGTAGCAGTAGGGCACTTCGGTAACGCAGCAATATATAGGTACGTATACGCATGTATTGGCATCGTCTACTCCAAACCACAGTACACCTTTCATGGCGTCGGGCACTTGGTCGCGTAGCTGGGCCACGAACGTGAAGCCTGTCTGCTGGGTGGCTATGGCGCGTTCATGCGTGTACTCGGTGCCATCGACGGTGAATGTCATAGGACGCCAGCGATAAGGCACCTTGAACGGGCCGGCGCCGATGTCCTGTGTCATGTCAAACGGGGTGTCCTCGAAGTGGTCACGCATGGCCCGTTGCATGTCGCGTACTGTAAGCGCGCTGTCGGGCTTTACCCACAGAGGCATCACTGCGTCGGTGTCGCCTTCGTTTATCCACGGCAGGTACTTGTCCATGCCCGATGCGTGACGGTTGAAAAACGACCATACGCGGGCGTCGCAGCCGCGCAATGCTCCGAAGTCGGTCACGGCATAGGCCAGCGAGAAGTCGAAGTCCTTGTCTTTGCCCTTGTAATAGCCTTGTTTGCGAGCGAAGTCTATGACGTCGGGCGAGTAAATAGTCTCCGGGTCATCGAGCGGAAACTTGTGGATGCGCGGATGGTTGGCATGGCCGGAAATCATACCGTCGGGTATGCGTCGGGCCACCCATACGGCCCCTTTCTCTTTGTTGCCTTTGCCTATCAGTTCCAGAATCCACGCTTCCTTGCCGTCGGCTATCGAGAATGACTCGCCGGAACTTGCGTAGCCATGTTCATTCACAAGGTCGGTCATGACCTTGATGGCTTCGCGTGCGGTCTTGGCGCGTTCAAGCGCTATATATATAAGAGAACCGTAGTCGATTATGCCTGTTGTGTCGACCAGCTCCTCATGGCCGCCCCAAGTACTCTCGCTTATGGCGAGGCCATGTTCGTTCATGTTGCCTACGGTAGCGTATGTATGGCTTATTTCGGGAATTTTGCCGAGATATCGTCCTGTGTCCCAGTCGCGCACTTCGCGCATGGCGCCGGGTGCGTGGTCGGCCGCCGGTTTTGAATAAAGCTCTCCGTAGAGGTTATGTGAGTCGGCGGCGTAAGTTATCATGACGCTGTTGTCGGTCGTCGCGCCGGGAGTGGCTATGAGGCTTGTGCAGGCTATTGCCGCGCCTGTGGCCGCTATGGCGGCGATGGTTGTGATAAGGGTTCTTTTAAGCATATAAGTTTACATTGCTGATGGTGTCGTATTACGCAAAGTTAGCTCATTTTGAGCTAAAAAACGAATAATAAATCCGAATTATAAGTGAATGCAAAAGAAATTGTTAATTGAGAACTCATTTGTTAAAAGAATAAAGTTAATAAAGTTAAATATTATAAAATGGGGGGGGGTATGTTAATGATATTTAAAAGGAATAGCGCTATCTTTGCTTCGTAGAAATGAAATTTATGCAACTCATTTAGTGTTGAGAGTGACATTTTGCTAATTAATTAACTTATTTTATTCACATTTTAAAGTATGAAAAAGCTGTTTTTACTACTGACGGCAATTTGTGCATTTACTCTGTCAATGGCGGCGCAGTCGCGCAACGTGCACGGAGTGGTCATGAGTGCCGAAAACGGTGAAACCCTTGTAGGCGCCACGGTGATGGGCGTGGGTACCTCGACAGGTACGGCGACCGATATCGACGGACGTTTCTCACTTACCCTGCCTGACAAGGTGACGAAACTTCAGGTGTCATACGTAGGTATGGTCACAAAAGAGGTCAATATCACAGCCGGAGAGATGGTTATCCGGCTCGAAAGCGCCAATGTGCTTGACGAGGTTATAGCCGTAGCCTTCGGTACCGAGAAAAAATCGGCGTTTACCGGCTCGGCGGCCGTAGTCAGTGCCGAGGAGTTGTCAAAACATGTGGCCACCAACATTACCGATGCTCTTGTGGGTGCGGTGCCGGGTCTGCAGATGCGCGGTTCTACAGGACAACCGGGTTCCGGTGCCGGAAGTATCAACATTCGTGGTATCGCGTCGATGTATGCGAGTACCGACCCGCTGGTTATAGTCGACGGCTCACCATATACCGCCGATCTGTCCAATATACCGCAGAATGACATTGAATCGGTGTCGGTGCTCAAGGATGCCGCTTCTGCAGCTCTATACGGTGCACGCGGTGCCGCGGGTGTCATCATCATCACGACCAAGCGCGGCCAGTCAGAGAAAGCACGCGTCAGCGTGGATATGAAATGGGGTGCCAACTCGCGTGCCATTCAGGAGTATGACGTCATAACCGATCCCGGTGAATATTACGAGGCTTACTATGCTCAATTGTACAACTACTATCGTTACGGACAGGGCCAGATGGCGGCTACGGCAAATGCCAACGCCAACGCCGCTATGACAAGCCAGCTTGTCTACAATATTTACGATGTGCCGCAGGGTCAGATGCTGATCGGTACCAACGGCAAGCTGAATCCTTATGCAAAACGCGGACGTACATATACTTACCGCGGAGAGACCTATTATCTTGACGGCGACGACTGGACCGACGAGGCTTACCGCACCTCGCTTCGTCAGGAGTACAACATGACTGTAAACGGCGGCAACGACAAGTCATCTTACTATGCCAGCCTCGGATACCTTAATGACGAGGGTATAATCGATTACTCCGGTTTCGAGCGTCTGAGCGCTCGTTTTAAAGGCGATTTTCAGGCTACAAAATGGCTCAATTTCGGTGTGAATATCGGTTACAACCACTCCCGCCGCAACTCCAGCCCTACAATGGGGTCTACAGGAGCCAACAACCTGATGAACTTCACTTCGATGCTCGCGCCGATCTATCCGCTGTATGTACGTGTACTGGATGCTGACGGCAATCCTGTCGTGCGCACTGACAGCGAGGGACGTCCCGCTTATGACTATGGTGTGGCCAATACCGCCATTGGCTACGGCGGCTTGAACCGTCCTTATGCCAACAACGCCAACCCTATCGGCGATAACCGTTATAACAAGTCTCTCTCCAAAGGCAATCAGCTTAATGCCACCTTCACTGCCGACATTATGCTGACATCTTATTTGAAAGCAAATGTGTCGAGCAATGTCAACTGGGGCCAGACACAGGTCATGTCGTATGAAAACGGTTTCTACGGACCGAAAGTGGGCGTAAACGGTGAACTTGTCAAGGAGAACAGCACCGGTTTCCGCACCAATAATATTCAGACACTGTCTTATTTCCAGCATTTCGGCAATCATAATGTCAATGTCATGCTCGGCCACGAGTACTACAAGGCCACGACAGAATACCTTGCAGCCAAGGCACAGGGCGCTTTCTCTCCGGATATTCCCGAAATCAACGCATTTGCCAATAAAGTGACATCAAACTCATACAAGACGGTCTACAATGTCGAGGGATATTTCGGACGTGCGCAGTATGATTACGACTCGAAGTACTTTGCTTCGTTGTCTTATCGTCGCGACGCTTCATCGCGTTTTGCCAAAGACCATCGCTGGGGCGACTTCTGGTCGGTCGGCGCCGCATGGATTGTCAACAAAGACTTCTTCAGCGATATAAACTGGATCAATATGCTTAAGGTCAAGGCCTCGATAGGTCAACAGGGTAACGACAATATAGGCAACTGGGCATATATCGACATATTCAATCTGAATCCTTCATCGCTTACCGTAATGTCGCCGACATTCTCGCGTATGGGTAATCCGGATATAACATGGGAGACTACGACCAACTTCAATTTCGGTGTGGAGTTCGCGTTCCTTGACAATCGTCTTAGCGGGAACATCGATGTCTACACCAAAAAGACTACCGACTTGCTCTTCTGGCTCTCGATACCGGAGTCGCTCGGTTCTCGCGGATATTACGGCAACCTCGGCGACATACGCAATACCGGTGTGGAACTTGCACTTACCGGCGACATTGTGCGCACACGTCTTATCGATTGGAAACTCAGTCTGAACCTGTCGCATAACAGGACCAAGATTCTTTCGCTGCCCGCATCGAAGGTGCTCGACCGCGGCGGTTTTATGGAGTCAGAAAACAATATAGGCATGTGGTATCAGAAAGGCAAGTCACTGTATAACGTATGTCTTCCGGAGTATGCCGGCACAAATGACAAGGGTGAGGCTCTCTATTATGTCGACACCGACAATGTAGACGCTTCGGGCAAGCAGTATACCGACCGTCCGGGCCACAAGCGCGATGCTACAACCACCAACTACAGTGAGTCGACCTACTACGAGCAAGGCAGTTCGTTGCCTGACCTGTTCGGCGGCTTCAGCACTTCGCTCCGTATAGGCGATTTCGATGCGTCGGTGACATTTGACTATCAGATAGGGGGTAAGTTGTATGACCAGCGTTACTCTTCTCTCATGACTCCCAATCAGAACTCAAGCGGTGCCGGAGGCAACTTCCACAAAGACTATATCAAGTCATGGACTCCCGATGATCCTTGTCAAGATGTACCGCGCTGGCAGTTTGGCGACAAATATACCACCGCGCGTTCCACCCGCTTCCTTACCGATGCAAGCTACCTTAACTTCCAGTCGTTTACTGTGGGCTACACTCTGCCCAAGTTCTGGAAAGAGATATCCAACATGCGTGTATATGTGATGGGCGAGAATCTGTGTTTCTGGTCCAAGCGCAAGGGCTTTGACCCGCGTTACGGCTTCTCGGGCAACGGGTCGCTCGGCACATACTCTCCGGCACGCAATATATCGGGAGGTATACAGGTTAACTTCTAACGATTAAGATATATACAATGAAAAAGCTATTATACATATCAATAGTGGCGGCCGCGTCGATGGCCATGACCGGCTGTATTGAGGAGGTGAATCCGCAGAGCAATGTCGTCACCTCCGATCAGGCCGGCAATGCTCCGGGAAGTTTCAACAACTTTGTCGACGCTCTGACCTCGTCAATAACCGGAGTGGCCACCTATACCGGCGGCGTCAACTATAGTCCGAGTCTTACCGACTATCCGTCTGACTACGGATATTGCTCTACATTCCTTATGTGGGATGTCATGGGTCAGGACATCGCTCTTACCAACTCGGACTATCCGTATTCGGTTTGGGCTTATTGCTCTGTCGGTCTCGGTCCGCGTTATGCCATAGCGCAGATACCTATCACGTATTATTACGGATGGATAAAGAACTGCAATACGGTGCTCGGAATGGTGGATGAAAACAATGTGCCCGAAAATCGCCGTGTCGGTGTCGGTATAGCCTATGTCATGCGTGCCATGTTTTACATGGATCTGGCGCGTCTGTATGGTGAAACTACGTACGCTCTCGATCCGCAGGCTCCCACCGCTCCTATTGTGACCGAAAAGACCACACCTACCGCCGGTACTGTCAATCCACGCGCTACCAACGAGGAGATGTTCGGGTTCATACTCGACGATCTTGACAAGGCTGAGACTATGTTGGCCGACTATCACCGTGCCGACATATACACTCCCGACGTATCGGTTGTAAACGGACTTCGTGCACGTGCTTACCTGACAATGGAGGACTGGCCCAATGCCGAGAAGTATGCGAAACTCGCACAGGCCGGTTATTCGATGATGAGCGAGAGCGAGTATACCGACCGCAATACGGGCTTCAATACGCCTACTTCATCATGGATGTTCGGTACCCGGTTCAAAGCCGATGACCAGTGCATTCAGGAAAATGATGCCGATGCCTCATGGGGTTCGCTGCTGTCGCTTGAGATAGCCAGTCAGGATCTCGGTGGAGGCGGTTGCGGATATGCGTCCAACTACTACGGTCCAATGGCCATAGACTACCATCTCTATCAGACAATACCGTCGACCGACTTCCGCAAGAAGTGCTTTATCGACTTCTCTATTGCCGATACTTACAATCCGGTTAAGGACAGCGCTCCCGAACCTACTCAGGCTACAGTGGAGTTTGCTTCACGTTATTCCGACTATCCCGAATTTCTCGCCAACAACAGCATCGGTAATAATGAGACAGGTTATACCCTCGGTGGAGCTTGTATAAAATTCCGTGCCGCCGGAGGCGAAGAGGGCCGCAAGAACCAGTATGTAGGTTTCCTTATGTCAGTGCCTTATATGCGTGTTGAGGAGATGAAGCTTATAGAGGCCGAGGCTGCCGGCATGCAGAGTGAGCCGCGCGGCATACAGCTGTTGACCGACTTTGCCAAGACCCGTGACCCGCAGTATGTCTACGGTACTCATAACGAGGCTTACGGTAATTCATCGACAACGCCTTTCCGTAATGAGGTGTGGTGGCAGCGTCGTGTCGAGTTGTGGGGCGAGGGTTTTGCAACTTATGACATCAAGCGTCTTAACAAAGGTATAATACGAAGCTACGAGGGCACCAACCATATCAATCTGTATCAATGGAATACCGACACTCCTCCGCAGTGGATGACCCTTTGCTTTGTAGGTACCGAGGCCAATTATAACACCTTGTTGATAAACAATCCCACACCGGTGGCTCCGACCGGCAACTCTCCCATGCATGTGTGGTAAACATCAATCACTACATTAATAATATAGAACGATGAAAAATCTTATATACAGACTATTTCTGATTCTCGGAGTAACTGTACTCGCCACGGCGTGCGGCGATGACGACAATTACGGACCGGGACCGCAGTCGCAGGGTGCGTTTTTCCCTGCCGGCACCAACACTACTTATGTCGACATATTTCCGGGCGATACTCAGCGCTCTTTTACCATAGCACGCAGTAACTCGCAGGGCGCGGCGACGGTTGACCTTGAGGTGGATGACCCTGCTGGAATATTTCATTTTCCCGCGAGTGTGTCGTTTGCTGACGGAGAGTCGACAGTGGATTTCAACGTCACGTTTGACTTCGATGACCTCGACTTCGTAGACTACACCGTGATTGTAAAAATCCCCGATGATCAGGCCTATCTTTACGGTACTCCCGCTCTGTCTCTGACTCTGGGCATGGACGAGAGCCTGCGTTGGGAGCCGCTAGAGGAAAAGGCTATGTATTATGACGGCTACTTCTCGTCATTGTTTGGCCTTCCGATTTATAACTGGGAGGTTGCTGTAGAGAAGAAAGTCGGCTCTTCCGGCAATTACCGTTTGGTGAATCCTTACTCGGAGTGGCCTATGATCGGGGCTGCCGACTATGATCCTGACCGTGTATGGTATCTTGAGATAAATGCCGATGATCCCGAAGGCGTATACATACCTTTATGTGAATCGGGTATAGACCTCGGTTACGGTCCTACCTCATTGTGGAGTATGGCATCATATTATATGGATCGTGGCAATTCGTTTGCAGCAGTTAAAGCCAACGGTTTCTGCGGCAAACTCGAGAACGGAGTCATAACTTTCCCCAACAAGGGATTGTGTCTGGTGATGGACGGACTGTATCAGGCCAACGCCAACAACGGCTTCCGCCTTGAACTTCCCGCGTCGGAGCGTTGATGACGCTTCACGCATTACAACGGTTACATTCTTTGTAACATTATAATTCATACTACAAAAATTGACCTAAGCATACGCTCGATGTGAATCGGGCGTATGCTGTATTATATATAATATATGTAATGTCCTTTGTTAAGGCCGGGAAAATATTTGGGACGTATAGGTTAAAAGGTGTATATTTGCGACATAATTCTAATAATAAACCTTTCATGAAAAAGATAGCTAAATTACTTTGTGTATTTGCCGCGTTGGCGCTGGCTATGCCCGCTATGGCGCAGTTCAATCTGAAAAAGGCCATAAACAGTGCCAAGAAAGTCGGTGAGGCCGTGACGCTGACCGACGAGGACATGAACAACTATGTGAAAGAGTACATTACTTGGATGGATACCCACAACAAAGTGTGTGAACCTGACCATCCTTATACGCAGCGTCTTAATAAACTGACCGAGGGTCTGACTTCTGTTGACGGTACTCCGCTTAACTTCAAGGTTTACTGGGTGGTTGACGTGAATGCGTTTGCCTGTGCCGACGGCAGTGTACGTGTATTTGCCGCACTGATGGACATCATGAGCGACGACGAGCTCCTCGGTGTCATAGGACATGAGATAGGCCACGTTGCCAACAAGCACTCCAAAAAGGCGTTCAAGACCGCTCTTCTGGCATCGGCTCTGAAAGAGGGCGTAGGCGCTACCGGCGGTACTGCCGCAGCCCTTACCGACTCGCAGCTCGGTGACCTCGGCGAAGCTCTTACCAATGCAAAGTTCTCGCAGAAGCAGGAGAACGAAGCCGACGACTACGGCTACAACTTCCTGAAAGACAACGGCAAGAACCCATGGGCCATGTCTATGTCATTCAAGCGTCTTAAGGCCATTCAGGAGGAACAGGGCATAGGTAAGACCAGCAAGATCAACCAGCTCTTCTCTTCTCATCCCGATCTTGACAAGCGCATACAGCGCATGGAGAAGCGTGCCAAAGATGAAGGCATCACTCCTCCCGCGCAGCAATGACATGGGAAAGTACATTAGTGTCCTTGTGACTGCTTAAGAAGTATATCGTACAAGAGGTCGCAGTGCTCTTTCAGTTCAGGCTGGAGTATTGCGGCCTCTTCCGCGTCAAGCATCTTGAGGTCCACGTAGCGGTCCTCGCCGTTGATGAAGTCGAGGAGCGAGCCGTCGGGGGCCGCGCTGTCCAGCTGTAGCGGCTGCAGACCCTGCGCTTTTCGACGCGGGTCGTAACGATACAATGGCCAATAGCCCGACTTGACAGCTTTTCGTTCTTCTACAATGCTGTTGCCCATGCCGGCTCTGATGCCATGATTTATGCACGGACAGTATGCTATTACTATCGACGGGCCGGGATAGGAGTCGGCCTCTACGAAGGCTTTTATTGCCTGCATATAGTTGGCGCCGAGCGCTATCGAAGCCACGTATACATTGCCGTAGGTCATCATCATGCGGCCGAGGTCTTTTTTGAACGTGCGCTTGCCGTCGGCCGAGTATTTGGCCACGGCTCCCAGCGGAGTGGCTTTCGATGTCTGACCGCCGGTGTTGGAGTAGCACTCTGTGTCCATGACAAGCAGGTTTATGTCACGATCCTGAGCAAGTACATGGTCGAGTCCGCCGAATCCTATGTCGTAGGCCCAGCCGTCGCCACCTATGGCCCATACGCTCTTCTTGGCAAACATGTCTGACAATTCCCGGATTTCGGCGGTGGTGTCGGTGTCGGGAAGCAGTTTTAATACGGCCTCACCGGCTTCCGCCGATGCCGTGGGGTCATTGAATGAGTCGAGCCACTTCTGCATGGCTGTTTTCAGTCCGGCGTCGGTTGACTTGTCGGCTACGGCGTCGTGTATTAGCTCGGCAAGTCGGCCACGACGCTGTGTCACGGCTACTTCCATTCCGTAGCCGTATTCCGCGTTGTCCTCAAAGAGCGAGTTGCCCCATGCCGGACCTTGACCCCGGACGTTGGTGCAGTAGGCGTTGCTCGGGAAGTTGGCTCCCCATATGGAGCTACAGCCCGTGGCGTTGGCTATTATCATGCGCTCGCCCATCAACTGTGTGAGGAGTTTCACGTAGGGTGTCTCGCCGCATCCCGCACAGGCGCCCGAGAATTGCAGCAACGGCTGATAGAACTGCGAGCCGTTTATTGTGGCTCGCGGCACTATGCCCTCTTTCAGGGTCACTTTGTCAAGAACGTACTGCAGAAGAGGTTCCTGCACGTGCAGATCCTCTTCAATCGGTACCATGGTCAGGGCATGTCCGGGACATATCACCGCACATGAGCCGCAGCCGGTGCAGTCATGTGGAAATACCTGAATACGGTAGCGATAGGCGCTTAACTTCCCCGATGCCGGTTTTGTGACGAAGTCCGCAGGTGCGTTTTGCACTTCTTCCGGAGTAAGCAGATAGGGGCGTATGGCCGCATGTGCGCATACGAGTGAGCACTCCGTGCACTCCACGCATTTGGTGGCGTCCCACCGAGGTATGTTTATGGCGATGGTGCGTTTTTCGTAGGCTGTTGTGCCCGCCGGTAGCGAGCCGTCGGGTGATAACGCCGATACGGGCAGCATATTGCCTTCGAGCCGCAGGCACGGACGCGCCACGTTGCGGATAAACGGGGGCAGAGAAGCTACGGCGAGCTGTTCGGCTGTATCATCTGCGGCATTCAGCCACGCAGCGGGGTAGTTTATCTGCGTTATGGCATCGGCCACGAGGTCAAGCGCGGCTATGTTGCGGTTGACCATCTCGGCTCCTTCGTGCATGTAAGTGGCGGTAATCTCGTTGCGCAGCGCCTTCATGGCTTCGTCAAAGGGAATGATGCCGCTCAGTTTGAAAAACACCGTCTCCATGATCATGTTTATCTTTACTCCGAGGCCGGTCTTGCGTGCTATGGCAGTGGCGTTAATGTTGTAGAACCGGGCTTTGCGGGCGGCGATGGCGCGTCGGAGCGAAGCCGGCAGTACGGTGTTCATGTCATCGGCCGTCCATGACGAGTTGAGTACAAACGTGCCCCCCTCGCGCAGATTGTCGACGAGGTCAAACCGCTTTACATACATGTTTTTGTTGCACGATATGTAGTCAGCCGACTCGATCGAGTATTCCGCCTTGACGGGCTGACGGGCTATGCGAAGCTGCGATATGGTGTAGCCGCCCGATTTCTTGGCCGAGTAGTTGAAGAATGCCTGCGAGTACAGACCTTCGGTCGCTCCTATAATCTTGGCTACCTGTTTTGTGGCTCCTACCGTGCCGTCCGACCCCATGCCGTAGGATATGCTTTTCAGTACACATCCGTCATCAGGCGTTATACGGTCGGTGACTTTTAGCGAACGGTGGGTCACATCGTCATCAATACCGACGGTAAAGCCGTCGAGCGGGTCAGCGGAGGCGAGTTCGTCATATATGCGTTTTACCATCGACGGGTCAAACTCTTTGCTGCTTAGTCCGTAACGGCCTCCGATCACAGTCACCTTGCGGCCTGCGCGGCGTAGCGCCGACGACACGTCAAGATACAGCGGCTCACCTTCCGAGCCCGGTTCTTTGGTACGGTCGAGTACGGCCACCGCTTTTGCCGTGCCGGGTATGGCTTTCAGCAGCGCCTCATCGCTGAAGGGCCTGAATAGCCTTACTTTTACAAGCCCGGTCCTGTGGGGATAACCTGTCGAATCAAGATACCTTACAGTCTCTTCTATGACTTCGCAGCTTGAGCCCATCGACACGATGACAAGCTCGGCGTCAGGGGCGCCCGCATAGTCTATAAGGCTGTAATTACGCCCTGTAAGTGTACTTACCCGGTTCATGCATGACTGTACTATGGACGGGAATTTATCGTAATGGCTGTTGGCCGCCTCGCGGTTCTGAAAGTACACGTCGGGGTTCTGTGCCGAGCCGCGCAGCACCGGATGCTCCGGATTGAGTCCGCGCTTTCTGAACGCTTTCACTTTGTCCATGTCGACGAGTCCTTTCATGTCATCGTAACTCAGCAGCTCCACGGTCGAGGTCTCGTTTGACGTGCGCCATCCGTCAAAGAAGTGCACCACCGGCAGCGAGCCTTCTATGGCCGCCATATGGGCCACTATGGCCATGTCGTGGGCTTCCTGAACGGAGTCGGAGCCAAGAAAGGCAAAGCCTGTCGTGCGGCATGCCATTATGTCCTGATGGTCGCCGAATATACTCAGGGCATGGGCGGCCACCGAACGGCAGCCTACGTGAAATACACCCGGCAGCAGTTCACCGGCTATCTTGAACATGTTGGGTATCATGAGCAGGAGGCCCTGCGAGGCCGTGAATGTGGTAGCCAGCGCTCCGGCGGCGAGTGCGCCGTGTGTGGCGCCGGCCGCCCCGAGTTCCGACTCGAGCTCCTTTACTTCCATGGTTGTGCCGAAGAGGTTCTTGACTCCGGCTATGCGCCATCGGTCGGCTATGTCGCCCATCTCGGCTATGGGGGTAATGGGGTATATCGTGGCTACGTCGCTGAACGCATAGGCTACATACGCGGCCGCTGTGGAGCCGTCGATTATTTTCTTGATTGCTGCCATTGTGTAAGTTGTAGTTTGGTTTTGTTTTGAATCAAACGCGAGGCCATATAGATTGACCCCGCGTCTGTCGTAGAATAATTATAGTATTAGAGCGAAATTCCGGGTATCGGTCCTACACACAGCTCCGTAATCCATATCCAGAGCGGGCAGAAAGCCATGAATAGTATAACCGATATGGCAAGCGATGAGGTACCCGTCGCGACGTAAGAGTCGTACTCGTCGGCGATGATGATGCCTGAGAATGCAGGAGGAAGTGCACCGGCTACAACAAGCATGGCGAGGTTTTCGGGCGACATCTTGAAGATGAGTCCCACGATAAGCAGAAGTGCGGGCATCATGACAAGCTTGAGGATGACACCGAGTATGCCCTGCCAGTTGATGCTGATCTTGACTGACGACAGCGTGATACCGGCGGCAAACACGGCCATGGAGGCGTTGGCGCCCTTTATAAGGTCAAATGACGGGCTTGCCCACTTCGGCCAAGGTATGCCTATGATGACCCAGATGACGGCGAGGATAGGTGCCCATGCCACAGGCTGTTCAAGGGCGTGGATTACCGGTTTCCACGGGTTGGGCTTCTTGCCTCCGTTCTTGGCTATGGCCTTTTCGTTTCCGGCGTTAAGCAGCGACAGACCTACAGGTATGCCTACGGCGTTTACGACTATACCTACTATGGCTACCACGAGGGCCACGTATGCGTTGGTGCCGAAAATAGGCTCCAGTACGGCAAATCCGAGGAAGCCGATGGTAGGCGAACCGTTGATAAGGGCCATGACGGCGGCGTCGGCCTGAGTAACTCCGCTTTTCTTGAAGCAGTATTTATAGATGTAGTACACGAGCATGAAGCAGAACATGATCACTACAAGCGATATGATCGACAGCTTTATGTCGGCTACAAGCATCGAGCGGTCAGCGTCGACTATCGACACAAACAGGGCTGCCGGCAACGCGAAGTCAAGCACTACCTTGTTGAATGCCTTACCGTCGGAAGCGCTGAACGCACCCTTTTTCCCTGCGATATATCCGGCGAGCATCACCACGATAATAGGGACTATGGCATATAATATGATATGTGACATAACAAAGTGATTTTAATGTTAGTATGCGTATATACGGGTGATACGTCTTGTTATACGTTGACGGGGAAGAGGGTAGCCGGATTCAGATATCCTATGTGGCCGCTCTCCTTGCCGGAGTCGGCGGCGAGCTGCACGTCGATGAGGCAGGTCTTCTTTGACGCTATGGCCTCGGTCAGTGCTTTTTCAAGTTCATCGGGGGTGGTGACGTAGTAGGTCTGTGCGCCGAAAGCGTCGCCGAGCTTGTCGTAACGTGCGTTGACATTAAGAGTGGTAGGTGCCGGATCGCCGTCCTTGCCGAGATTCTGGCCTACTCCGTTATATATGCCTCCGTTGTTGAATATGACTACGGTGACGGGCAGCTTGAAGCGGCATGCAGTGCTGAAGTCCATACCGCTGAAGCCGAACGCGCTGTCGCCCTCGATGGCCACAACCGACTTTTTGGTGGCCACGGCGGCACCTACGGCAGAGCCCATGCCCATGCCCATGATAGCCCACGTGGCGCAGTCTATGCGGTGGCGGGGCAGCATCATGTCTATGGCGTTGCGGGTGTCGTCGAGGGTGTTGGCGCCTTCGTTGACGAGGATTACGTCAGGATTCTGTGCCATGACTTTTCTTACGGCGCTGAGGGCGCTCCAGTGGGTCATAGGCACGGTCTGCGGTACGAAGCGCTGAGCGAACTTTTCGTTTTTGGCCTTGCTTTGCGACTGGATGTAGGGTAGCCAAGTCGGATCCATCGACAGCTTGTAGGAGGGCAGGGCGGCGAGCATGGCGTCGACCGATGACTCAAGGTCGCCTACTACCGGAGCCGCTATCTGCCGGTTGATGTCGATCTCTTCGGGATCTATGTCAAGCTGTATGAATTTACCTGCGGGATTCCATTTGCCGTGTCCGCGCGACAGAAGCCAGTTCAGACGTGCTCC
This sequence comes from Candidatus Homeothermus arabinoxylanisolvens, assembly GCA_001689405.1. Classification (GTDB taxonomy): domain Bacteria; phylum Bacteroidota; class Bacteroidia; order Bacteroidales; family Muribaculaceae; genus Muribaculum; species Muribaculum arabinoxylanisolvens. The sequence continues at coordinate 101,596 of LUJO01000060.1, forward strand.
CAAGAGCACCACTACGTCTGACTGTTCCATAAACGCGCTGCGCATGGAGTTGGCGCTTAACGGGTGGTTGTCGGGAAGAAGACCCTTGGCCATCGACATCTGGTAGAACGGTATGCCGGTGCTTTCGACAAGTTTCTTGATTTTGTCGTCAATCTGCGCGTAAGCGGCTCCCTTGCCTATAAGTATGACGGGCTTCTTTGCCGAAGCAAGCAGCTCCATGGCGCGGGTCACGGATGCCGGCGACGGTATCATGGGCGGACAGGTATCGACCGGAGTGTACAGTGTGGCTTCGGCCGCGCTGCGGTCCATGACTGCGCCGAGGCACGGGGTGGTTATGTCAAGGTATACACCGCCGGGACGTCCCGACACCGCGGCCCGGTAAGCCCTGACAACGCCGGTCATGATGTCCTCGGGGCGGTTTATGCGGTAGGCTGCCTTGACAAGCGGCTTGGCTATGTTGAGCTGGTCAAGCCCTTCGTATGTGCCTTGCATCAGGTCGATGGGCGGACGCTCGCTTGAGCCTGATATCTGTATCATAGGATAGCAGTTGACCGTGGCGTTGGTGGTGGCGGTAAGGCCGTTGAGGAAGCCGAGCGACGATACTGTGAGCAGTACGCCCGGAGTTTTTGTCAGAAAGCCGTGGGTGGCTGCCGCCATTCCCGCCTGCTGTTCATGACGGAAACCGAGAAATCTGATGCCCTCGCCCTGTGCGATGTAGGCAAATTCGGTCACCGGTATGCCTACAAGGCCGTACATCGTGTCGATGCCGACTTTCTTCAGCGCTTGCGTGAGTATCCACATGCCCGTTACCTGATTGGCGGTCGACGGGTCGGTATGGGGTATTGAAGCTAATGGATCGGTTGTCATAGTTGAACTACGTTAAATCGTTAATAGTGTGAATTTTGAAAAATCCATAGTGGTGCGCCGCTGGTGGCGTGCACCACTATGGTGGCATATATCGAGTCCCTGCAAGGCGTGTTATTTGGCCGGCTCTTCGGGTTTGGGCGCAGGTGCGGTCGTGCCGTTGGCCTTGAATTGTGCCTGCTGTTCGGCGGTATATCCGAGTGCGGTAAGCACTTCATCGGTATTTCCTCCAAGGTCCGGACACGGACCGTAGGTAGGCTGATAGTTGGATATGGTGAACGGTACTCCTACGGTGACGAATTCACCTATCTTGCCGCCTTGGTTGATACGTACGAGCGTGTTGCCGTCGTAAAGCGACTCGTCGGTCATGATCTCCTTGGTCGACAAAACCGGGCCTACGGGCACACCTGCCTTCGACAGGATGTCGGTCACCTCATACTTGGTCTTGTTGATTGTGAAGGTCTCGACACGTTTGTAAATTTCCTGTTTGTGCTTGTCGCGGGCATCGGCCGTGTTGAAGTCGGGATTTGTAAGCCAGTCCTCGAAGCCGAGCGCTTTGGCTGCAAGCTCAAACTGCTTGGCTCCACGCTGAAGTATGACATATACATATGCATTGGGGTCGGTCTCCCAGCCTTTACATTTATATGTCCAGCCGAGAACGCCGCTGCCCTCTTGGTTACCGCTACGCGGAACGAAGTCACCGAATTTCTCGTCGGGATACTGCGGGAACTGGGTAAGATAGCCGATGCGGTCGAGTGTAAGCTGGTCGCGGGTCTTGATACGGCACAGGTTAAGACATGCATTGTGCATTGACTGGTATACGAAGCTGCCTTCGCCGGTCTTTTCACGCTGCAGAAGGGCGGCGAGGATACCGATGGCGAGGTGCATGCCGGTGTTGGAGTCACCGAGGGCGGCACCTGACTGTGTAGGTATGTTATCGGGGCCTTCCCACCATCCTGTAGTTGAGGCTGCGCCGGCGGTCACCTGTGCTACCGGCTCATAGGCCTTGAGGTCTTTGTACTTTGACGATACGGGGAAGCCCTTTATGGTACCGTAGACACACTTCGGGTTGAGGGCGTGTACGGCCTCCCAGCTGAAGCCGAGCTTGTCCATTGCACCCGGGTGAAGGTTCTCGATAAATACGTCGGCCTCCTTGATAAGTTTGGTAAGTATCTCTTTGCCGTCAGGGGTTTTGGCGTTAAGGGTCAGCGACTTCTTGTCAGAGTTGAGCTGAAGGAAGTAGTAGCTTGGTTCATCGGGGTCAAACTGGAGTTCATTACGGGTGGCATCACCGACACCGGGACGTTCTATCTTTATAACTTCGGCGCCGAGCCATGCGAGCAATTGTGTACATGAGGGACCCGACTGCACTTCAGTGAAGTCGATCACCTTGATTCCTTGTAGAGGAGCTGTGTTCATAAACTTGAATTTTAGTGTGTAATAGAAAATGTTTGTTTTATGATATTAACGCGATAGCAACCAAAAGGTTTTGTTAAATAAGATTGTAACTTAGAGGATTGCGGCGCAGTCAGGCGTCACGGTTGGTTAATGGATATTGTTTGGTGACTTTACCGGTGCAAAATGTTTATTTTTTAACTTACAATACTCGCATAATGTTAAAAATGCGATTTTTTGTTACTTTTCGCACTTTTGACTGTAGTGACGGCATCGGCCCAGATGCGCACCGTTAAAGGTCAGGTAGTGTACGCCGGCGACGGCGAACCCCTCGCTGGAGCTACTATCCTTCCCGTTGGAGGCAGCGGCACAGGCACCGCTACCGATGTTGACGGTCATTTTACTATCAATGTTGACCGTTCAGTTTTGAAAATTAAAGTTTCCTATGTTGGAATGAGCACTCAGGAGGTCCATATAACCGACGCTCCCATGCTCATAAAACTCCACAATTCAGAGAACAATCTTGACGAAGTTATGGTCGTGGCTTACGGTACGGCCAAGAAGTCGGCTTACACGGGTTCGGCATCGGTGGTGAGCGCTGACCCGAAACAAGTCCGCGCGGAGTTGTGTTCAGATTTGTGTTCAAGGCAAAAGAAAAAGCAGCTACGATTTGTTTCGTAACTGCTTGTTTTTTAGGAGTGGTCCCACTAGGGCTTTGAACTTCAAGGTAACTTGTTGTGGGATAGTGTATTCTGTATGTTAAAAATCGGACTTGGCTCGGATGAGGCACCTCTGTACTTCATCATTCTGCAACGCCGTTCTTATCTTCGTTTGTGCAAAGTTAATCATTATCTGCCGCAGTGTCAAATCCCGTGCCAATGAAAGCAGAGTCAAGCTTGCTTGAACTATGCTGAATGCAGCCGGGATTATACAAATTAGTCATATTAAAAGTTCCTAAAATGAACTGCCATTGGTTATAAGTCATCTGTCATCAGGAACTGCCGTAAGCTCAGATGTTTTATGCCTTCGTAGTTCTGAGGTCGTGACATCGGATTCATGGATATGACATATTTGGGATAGTTGTCTTGTATCTTCAGCAGATTTCCAAACTCCCGCTCCATTGTCTTGTCGTCAGCGATGAGATACGCCACCTGTATATAGACCGATGTGCCGCCTTTTTCGGCAACGAAATCAATCTCACCGTTGGGAAGTGTTCCGACACTGATCTTGTATCCGAGATTTTTGAGGTGTAGATAGACAGCGTTTTCTATTACTTTCTCTATGTCGCCGGTACGGTTAGGGCCGGCAAGCATATTGCGCAGCCCCAAGTCCTCAAAGTAGTATTTGTCGTTGGTCTCCAACAGACGCTTTCCATGTATGTCATATCTCGGCACTTTATTGATGATGTAAGCGTTTGAGGCGGCTTTCAGATAATTTATCGCCGACAACGGGGTCAATTCCACTCGCTGAGATTTGAGATATTTCGACAATGATGTAGCCGATACAAGTTGCCCCGCGTTGTCGCTGACGTATGACATCAGGTTTTCAAACAGTGTCACATTGCGCAACCCTTCCCTCTGCACTACATCTTTCAAAACAATGGTATTGTAGATGTTCTGTATATATTCCCATACCATATCCTCGTTTTCAAGTCCGAGACGGTACAGGTGAGGGAGACCGCCGAATCCGAGATATTTCTGAAGACTGTCATCAGAATCATCAAGCCCGTGAAAGGTCAGGAACTCCCGGTATGAAAGACTCAGGATATGAATCTCAATATATCGACCGCCGAGGTATGTGGAAAGCTCCGACGAAAGCATTTTGGCATTACTTCCGGTCACAACAATCTGGCATTCCTCATCGGCATTGAGGCTACGGAGTACATTCTCAAAACCGTCTATATCCTGCACCTCGTCAATGAGAAGATAGTTGTCTGCACCATCTTTCAGTTTTCCGTCGAGGTATCGCGAGAGATCATCTGCATTTCTTATATCGGCATACTTTGTCTTTTCCTTATTGATATATATGATATTGGCATCCGGATTGGCGGCTTCAATCTCCGTGACGAGTTGACGGATTATATAACTCTTGCCAACGCGACGCTGCCCGGTAAGGGCGATTATCATCCCCTTCCCGATAAATCTCCGAATATGCTCAATATACTGTTGCCTTGCTATTATCTTCATGACTGCAAAGTTAGTGAATTTTGTTAATCATACCAAACAAAATGGAGCTATACCGCAATTTCATTTGTCATACATCATAAAACTGTCATAACATACGAGAGGCGCAACGGCTTCGACTTTGGCAATCGCAAGCGAGGCATCGCAGGTATTAAGCAATTCCGTCAGCGGCGTTTGGAGCAAGTCCTGCACTACCGCAGACCGCATTGCCAGAATTTAAGAGTCGGCTAAACACCGAGTGTCTGATAGCCTGAGCGGGTTGCTACGCAGGCTTCGCTGTACCTGCTCTTGCTATTTCAGCCACTCCGTGTTCTTACGCCGCCTCCATCTTTCGTTGTTGGAGCCGTTGCGCCACTCTCCGTTGGTCAGCAGTCCACGAGCCGAGACAGTGATGTGCCGCCTTCCTGCGTTGTCAGCATATCACAGACTCGTCTTTCCCGGACTGGGACAGTGCCATTATAGGTCTATCGAGTACAATTTGTGTGTTTTCAACCAATGACCGTCTGCTAACGCCGGGTGCATGAACAGTCCTTCAAAAGTCATTCCTATGCGCTTCATGACATTTTCTGAAGGAATATTAGGTACGGCAGTAAAAGAATATAGTCTGTTGCATAATTTCTTCTCCCGTGCATACTTTATACACATCATCGCCGCTTCAGTAGCATATCCCTTATTCCAGAATTTATCTGATATTCGCTAGCCGATTTCCCATCCCGGTGAAAATGGAACATCGAAAGTAAAGCGGTGGAATCCAACATAACCGATAAATTCACCTGTTTTCTTAATTTCAACAGCATACAATCCGAAACCTGTTTCCTCAAATTCAGAATTGATCATGTCAACAAAGCCATTTGATTCCTCAGGAGATAATAGCTTTGGAAAGTATTTCATAACATTATCATTGCCGTTCATTTCTGAAAAGACATTCCTATCGGACATTTTCCATGAACGTAAAATCAGTCTGTCAGTTTCGATATATGTTGTATCCATATTGCAAAATTAGTCATTTTCAGTGAGTTTTCAGTGCCTAATCGCTTTAGCGCTTTGCCAAAGCAAAGAATATGCTGTCATTCGTTTTCACCGTCACGGAGTCTTAGCTCCAGATTATGCGGTAATATCAACTCAGGAAGCTTTGTTTGCTCGTAATTGAAAACGTGCGGAGCAGGGCTATTCTTTTGCCTTTTGGATGAAAAATCTCCAGACCTGCGGCTCGTATTTTTAAGCCAAAGGGCGAACAGCCCTTCTTTTCTCCGCACGGCAGTCTTTCAACGAGCAAGCAAAACTTCGATAGTCGATAGACGCATAAAAAAAATGTCGCACGATGAAAACGAACAACAACATATCAAATAGACGAGGCAAAGCATCCATCTCCAGTCTCAACCGCATAAAAAGGGTTCTCCTTTGGGTGGTGGGAATAATAGGTACAATACTCGGATTGGTGTTGTGGGCGTTTCTCCGACCGATATTCCGAGGCGTTGGCTGGATTGTCTCCGCTACCACCGCAATAGCGATAATCTATTTGTTACTCACCCTTTAACAATTCACTGATATGGCTACACTCAAATCAAACAACGCTGCAATCGCAGCAATGCAGCAGATGCTCTAGGAGCGTTGCATCGCAGAACCCACTTTCGCTATCAAAATGGCGAATCCATACAAGAGTTTCGAGGGAGCGGTAAACTATCTATGTTCACAGATACAGAAGAGCGGTCTGTGTATGGTAGATGGCGCAACCGTCCTAAATCTACTCACGCACTACTTTGATGAAGCTGACATCGAGGAGGTCGGCAAGGTGAACTGCAACATCGTGGTCTCCAAGCCGGAACTCTCCGATGAAGATAAAGCTGAACTCAAACAGCAGGCTATGGAGCAGTTCAAGGACGAGCAACTCCGAGAACTCCGCAGACAATCTCAGCCGAAGACTCAACCCAAGCCGACCGCCACCGCTCCCAAAGCCGGAGCAGAGATTGACTCAATCCCCAACCTATTTGATGAACTCTAAACACCCCCAAGACTATGAAACCCCGTAACAAAAAGCAACAGCAGCCAGTGGCGGCTGAAACGAGTTGGAGCCGAGTTGTGTTCAGATTTGTGTTCAAAGTAAAAGAAAAAGCAGCTACGAGAGGGTTCGTAACTGCTTTATTTTCAATTTGTGGTCCCACTAGGGCTTGAACCTAGGACTCCCTGATTATGAGTCAGGTGCTCTAACCAACTGAGCTATGGGACCGTCTTTGTGAGTGCAAAGGTAATGCTTATTTTTGGAGTAAACAATATATTTGCGAAAAAAAATGCGAAAAAAAGTGGAAGTATATTTGGCGGATCCTGTTTTTGCAGCCGTAAACAAGCTGAAACACCACCGGTTATGTCTATAATATGCGAAGACCGGAAAATCTATGAACATGCAGGCCGGTAATTAATTTGCCATATTATATTCAAGTATGTGGCGTTGTAGTCCTCCGTATTTTAGTCGGGTATCGATTATTTTAAAGCCTTTCGCTTTGAAGTTGTCAAGGCTGTGGCGATTGTCGGGCGATACGGTGGCGAGAATTTTTGCCGCACCGTCTTGTCGCATTTTGTCGAAGGCCCAGTCTATCAACAATTGATGTAGTCCGAGTCCGCGCCATGCCGGATCTACGACAACTACGTCAAATGTAAGTGCCTCCTGCGGGTTGGCGCCAACGGAGGCGGCAATATTGCGGTCGCTTTTGCGGGGAGTCACTATCAGTGCGAAGGCCACGAGCGCGCCCTCTTTTGAAAATATTCCCGCAAGACTGTCGAGATGCATCGATTCCAGCAATTCATCGCGTGACAGGGCAAAAAAGAGGCTCGGATCGCTGAGGGAGTCGACCACTTTTTGTTGCAGACTCAATATCGAGGCCATGTCTTCAAACTTCAGCCGTCGAAATATCAATTGCTTACCTTTGGCTTCGAGAGGCCGTTCGTCAGTCGGTACTTCACCGCAAATGTCGTGCATGTAGAGCTTGTTTTTCAGATATTCGGGAGAGAAACGGTATTTATATCCCGGGATGCGCCGCTCGCCGCCCGGTGTGCTGCTGTTTATTTTTTCACGGTAGCCGATCCATGCGGTATATAATTCAAATATCTGAACGTACGATGATGAAGTCGGCAGTATGTACTTCTCCTGTATATAAGGGTTGTTCATGAATAAGAAAAAGCGATAGCCGAATAAATCGTCAAGATCCTCTATTTCGGCAATATGATGACGGTAAAGCAGATATAGATTTTCAAAGAACGTGCAGTACTGTGCTATCTCCACTCCTTTCACGTCGCGCCATATCTCCTCGGTGGCGTCAGGGCGTATGTCGTTTTCTTCAAGCGCTTCGTATACTTTCATAAGCCTGTCGCTGTCATGAAAGTAATTATTGAGGTCTATAAGCATGTCGCTGCACGTCACGTTCTGGCTGTTTTTTAGCTCGATGGCTATGAACATGGTGCTTATGAGCGTTACTGCAAGCGAAAATATGCCTACACTGGCCTCTTCGCCGGTCTTGAACCACATCACCGCCATAAGGCATATGAGGCAGAGAATAAACGAAGCGAAAACAAGCATTATCGATATGCGTTTGTCGTAGCGGACCTGTTTCATCGGTAAGAAGTTAATTAATATGAAGCACTGATATGGGCAAAGTTACGAAAAATCAGATAATATGCAATTGTTTCGGTATGAATAAGGTGGATATATTTCAAAATCTTTATTAACTTTGTCGATGACGGTAGATAAACGCTTCAATTATCATTAATGGAAAATTACGGCATATCATACATTCTCGGGCTATCGACTATGTTTTTCGGCATGATGGCCGTGTTCTTTTGGCGCAGGGGTGAACGGCTGCATAAGCTGGTGGCCCTGCTTACAGGCACAATAGCTTTGGAGTGTGTCAAGGACTTTGTCGCCGTGGCTATGGGGTTGTTCATACAGTCCTATTACTGGAATACAATGACTGCCGTCGACATGGTGGCTGTGCCGATGTATGCTTTTGTCCTTACGGAGCTTGTCAGGCCGGGATACCTGACTGTCAGGGCCATGATCTGGTCGGAACTGCCTTTTGTCGTACTCCCGGTCATGTATCTCATAGCAGGCAGTTTGTGGATTTTTTATGTATTGGTAGGGTGGGCTGCGGTATACGGTACAGCATATCTGATATGGACATCTGTCAATATTCCGCATTATAACCGGCATCTTAAAGAGCGTTTTTCTTATACGGAGAATGTGAATCTCAATTGGCTAAGGATAATATTGTATACTTTTTATGTCATATTGGGCCTTTGGATACTGGATTGTGTGCTGATACATGCCGATATGGAATGTCTGTATATGGTGTGCAATTTAGTGCTGTGGATGGTCATTTCATTCTTCCTTTTTCGTCATGAATCGGTCATTGGCGAGTTGTCTGACACTGTGCTTCTGCCTAATGAAAATTTGACAGACCCTTGTTGCGATGACTCCTTGTCCTCGCGTATCGAGACTTTGTTCAACCGAGACAGGATTTATTTGAATTCCAGCCTGAAACTGTCTGACGTAGCGCGGGCCGCAGGCTCCAACCGCACATATGTGAGCAATTATTTCAACCGCGATGCGGCTTTGTCATTTTATGATTACGTGAATACCTACAGAATTAATCATGCATGTTCGCTTCTTACCGGTGCTGATATGTCAGTGCAGGAGGTCGCGCATAAGTCCGGCTTCAGCAGCGCATCGGCCTTTTCACGGGTCTTTGTCAAGCATAAAGGCTGCACGCCTACCGTATTCCGTGAATCGGTTAAGAGTGCTAAAGCCGCTGAATAAAAGCGTTTTTACGGATTGTCAATGTCTGTTTTACCTATTGTCAATCGGTTTTTAAGCAATGTGTATAGGATTTTTACTTTTAAATAAGGCGAGAGCCTTTGTTTTGAGTAATTTAGGGCATTAAATAATAAACGATTGTTATCATATGAGCTTGAAAAGTATTCTTCTTGGGACCCGAAACGCGCCGCGCCGATGTCTTGTATGGCTGATAATTATTACGGCATTTGTCGCATTTATAGCATTGGACGGGATGAAATATGACCTTAAAACCGATGGTCCGATGCTTGCGCTTGACGGCGCCGCCGTTATGCGTCAGCGATTTGACCAAGATACAATAATTACCCGGCTTGCCGCCGGCGATAGCGTCAAGGTACTTGGTATTGACCGTTCATCTTCGGGACAGAAATGGCTTGTAGAGACTCGACGCGGCGATATCGGATGGATTGATGCCTCCGACCTATCCGGCGTTCGTCAGATAATAGTTGACGGCAGTGACAAGGGCGACACTGTATCGGTTAAGGCCAAATGGCTCGGTGCCATGATACACCGCTACGTCTACAAGAACGGCGAAGGAGAAGAGACTGAACGCTCCACAAGCGGTTTTATGCCTGCTTTTGACGGCTGGGACGATTATGCATACGACCGCGACAGCCGTGCCGGAGTATGCACACAATCCAAGTTTGAGAATAAGACCATAGGTAAGTCCTTGTCTGAAATAAACCGGAGTTTCGGTCATCCGGTGCTGCTGCGTGTCACGTCGCAAGGTTTCGAGGCACAGTATTCATGGAAAGCGTTTGACCCTTCAACGGGCGCGATGTGGCTCCCCGATGTGACTTTCGGCGCTGATTCCGTAGCTGTTGCAGTAAGTTTTGTGCGGCCCACCGAGCGCGCCGCAGGCTGGCTGAAGATACTGCCTTTTGCTTCCGCTATCATTGACTGTCCGTTGACTACCGTGGCTATTCGCAGCGGACGCTATATCGCCAATGCCAATCCCATGCCTGAAGGCATGATGAAAGTCATGATGTATTGCATGATCCCGATTGTATTGTTTGCGTATTTTCTGTGGATGTTCGCCTCGCAGACGGTTCCCGTGCTGCTTATTGGATGGCTCATGGCGATTCCGCCGCTATTTGCTTGGTTAAATGACAAGTGGCTGCGTGCGCTGATGCTGGTGCTTACGGTTGTGTCGTGCTACGTATGGGCGGTGATTATGATGGCGTGGGGCATGTTTCCCTTCTGGGCGATTCTGATTGTCATTATCGGCTGGTATGCTTTCAGCTTGGCGTCAAGCTCCTTGTGCACCTATCCTCACTGCCGTTGTCCGCAATGTCATCATATGTATACCATAGAGTTTGACTATGATGAGTTTGAGTATGACGAGATTGCGACAGGTTCTGACGTCGTCAGGGGCAAATTGCTTGGCAAGCGCACTGAAAAGTGGAAAACATGGACCCGTATCACAACGACGACTACCGACCGCTTCGGTAATAAGTCGACAAGCAATCGCGACGTCGACGTGCAGAATCACTCGCTCGACTACAATACTTATGAGTTCATAGACTATAAGGTTACATATCGGCTCGACCATTATACCGAATACTATAAGTGTCGCGTATGCGGCTTTATAGAGACGCAGCCGGGAGTCGACTGGACTGAAATAGACCGCGAGCAGGTAGGTACGCATACTGCCGAAATCGCCGGTCAAGAACGTGTCAGAAGCTGGTGACCTTCGGGCCGACTGAAGTAATGTAAACCCGGCTGAATAAGGAAACCGATGGGTGCGGAGATACTTTTCGTAAGGCCTTGCGAGCTGTTGCGGTCCTATGTACGATACTATTATGTGCTTGGTAGTGTCGACGGCTTTGATGAGCTTACGTTTCCTATCGGGTGTCCGCAGATTATCTTTCATAAAGGTGTTCCGTTGTTTATTCCGGAGCTGGGCACTTATCAACACCTGTTTACTATAAGCGGTCAGGTAAACTTTCCGGCGCATGTAAGATCATGTGGTGACACGGAGATGATAGTTGTCGTATTTCATCCTCATGCCATAGGCCGGTTTATCGCTACGCCGCCATCCTCATTCCACAATCTTGAAATCTCGGGATATGATATCGGTAACAGCTCTCTGAACAGCCTGTCCCGACGTATATTTGATTGCGCCGATAACCTACGGTGCATACATATGATAGAAGATTGGTTGCTTGCCGGACTGAACGATGTGTGTTTGTCTTACGATGACCGTATCGGCGCTACGATAAAAAGGCTTATGCAGTGTCCTTCGGCAAAGGTCACGGAACTTGCCGACACCGCCTGTTTAAGCAAGAAGCAGTTTGAGCGCGTGTTCAGTCGATACGTGGGTATGCGGCCTAAAGAATATGCCAGAGTGGTCCGCTTTCAGAAATCGATGTGGCTTATGCAGAACGGACAATTGAATGACGCTGACATAGCATATGCAAGCGGCTTTGCCGATCAGTCACATTTCATCCGCGAGTTCAAAGCTTTCAGTGGATGTACGCCGGGAAAGTTACGAAATGAAGGCCGTATATATTCCGATCTCTTTACTGACCCGCCGGTAACGTTTATAAAGTGAGTCGTGCCAAAATCTGTAATAATGTCTCATTTATTCTATACCGTCGGGATTTTAACTCATAACTTTGCATAAAAAACAGAATTATGAAAGAGATTGACCCCGATGAAACGCTCCGCGCCTACGCCTACAATATGTGGATGAAGGCGCCTATGCCGATGGTTACGTTTTTCAAGACCCTTGACGTATCGCGTCTGTTGCGGTTCAGTCGCCGGCGAAAACTGAAATTCAATATGCTCATGTGCTATTGCATCGGCAAGGCGGCCGGTCAGGTAAAGGAGTTTTACATGCTTCCGGTGGGTGACCGGCTGGTCAGCTACGATAGCCTGTCGGTCAATACTATCGTGGAGAATAAACGGGGCGAAGTAAGCTCATGCGACATACCGTTCTCGGTAAACTTGAGTGACTTCAATGACGACTATCTGCGTCTGACACGTCAGGTGGCGGATAGCTGTGAGAACCATGACCTGTCAGAAAACAGTATGGTCATCGGCACCTCCGCTCTCGCACGCTTCGATATTGACGGCGCGGTGGGCATGTACAGCGGCATTTTCAATAATCCGTTCATGATATGGGGCAAGTATCGTAAGCGGTTTTTTCGGACGACCTTAATTGTCTCTTTCCAGTTTCACCATACGCAGATGGACGGTGCGCACGCAGCCCGGTTCCTTGACATATTGCAAAAGGAGATTGACGCTATATGGCCTGCATACGTGCGCGGTCGTTAAAAATTTCGCTATTTTTGACAAAATTAAGAGTTAAGTGTTATAATTATTGAGTAACTTAGCAACTTAATTTTTCAAAGGATGATGAAACGACGTAATTCACTGTTGGGCCGTGGTGTTGTAATAGCTTTTGTGGGTGTGCTCGCGTTAAGCGCAATTGCGGCCACGCGCAGCAACAAGGCTGAGATTACACGCAATCTCGATATATTCAATGCCCTTTATAAGGAGCTGCAGACCAATTATGTGGACTCTATCGATGCCGAGAAGTCGATCAATACGGCCATTGCAGCGATGTTAAACGACATCGACCCGTATACCGAGTATTTCCCCGCAAGCGCTCAGGAAGACCTGACCATGATGACGTCGGGTGAATATGCCGGCATAGGTTCGCTTATTGTCGAGAAACCCGGACAAGGGGTGTTTATATCCGAGCCTTATTTCGGCACTCCCTCGCAGGAAGCCGGGCTGAAGGCCGGCGACCTCATCATGATGATTGACAACGACACCGTGACCTCTTGGCACAGCGCTCAGGTGAGCGAGCGCCTCAAAGGACAGGCCGGTACACCGTTGAAAGTTACGGTAAAGCGCCCTTATGTGCAGGACTCCATAATCACGTTTGAGCTGGTGCGTCGTAAGATACAGATGCCTGCCGTGCCCTACTACGGAGTTGTTAAGGATAATATAGGTTACATATATCTTACGTCGTTTACCGACAAGGCTGCCAATGACGTGCGCAATGCGCTTATAGAACTGAAAAAAGACCCGCATGTGAAGTCGATTGTGCTCGACCTTCGCGGCAACAGAGGCGGCCTGCTCGAAGCTGCGGTGAAGATTGTGAGCCTCTTTGTGCCTAAGAATACCGAGGTATTGCGTACCCGTGGCAAAGGGCTCCTTAATGAGAAGGTATACAAGACCACATCTGCTCCGATCGATACGAAGATACCTCTGGCCGTGTTTATCGACGGCGCTTCCGCGTCAAGCTCCGAGATTACGGCCGGTGCGCTTCAGGATCTTGACCGGGCCGTTATTATCGGAAGCCGCTCATTCGGCAAGGGCCTTGTGCAGTCTACCCGCCAGTTGCCTTACGACGGCATGCTTAAAGTGACCATAGCCAAGTACTACATACCGAGCGGACGACTTATACAGGCTATCGACTACAGCCACCGTAATCCCGACGGCTCGGTGGCCCGCATACCTGACTCGCTTACGAGCGTGTTCAAGACCGTGCATGGCCGCGAAGTACGCGACGGCGGCGGCATAACTCCCGATGTGCCCATCGATTACGGCGAAGTAAATCGTCTTACCTACAACATAGTCAGCGACAACTGGGCGTTTGATTACGCCACGAAGTTTGCCGCTGAACATCCTGTCATCGTTCCGGCCGAGGAGTTTGACATAACCGACTCTATATTCACCGACTTCAAGTCATTCATAAATCCCGACAAGTTCAATTACGACAAGGCTTGCGAGCAGATGGTGACAGCGCTCAAGAAGACCGCCGAGGTCGAGGGCTATATGAACGACTCGGTAAAGAAAGAGCTTGATGTCATCGAAAAGCTGCTCAAGCATAATCTCGGTCATGACCTTGACAATAACCGTGACGATATAGTGGACATTCTTGCCGGCGAGATAATAAAGCGCTACTATTATCAGGAGGGGCAGGTGATACAGACCCTCAAGCGTGATGCGGCTCTCGATTCTGCGGCCGTGATACTCAACGACAAGTCACGTTACACATCTATACTATCACCCCGAAAAAAGTCGTGACGCAATGGACTTGGAGCAGTTATGCGCCAAGATGCTGACCGCCTCGCGGAAAAAAGCGGTCTTGAGCGCACTTGAAGACAGCGCCGTAAGGCGTGTGACCATGTACGGGCTTGCCGGCTCGTCGGCGCCTATGCTTATGGCTTCGTTGCCTCCTCTGTCGGGGCCGGTACTTGTGGTGGGCGACTCGCTTGACGATGCCGGTTATCTGTATCACGACCTTTCGAGGGCGCTTGGCGAAAGCGCCGTGCTCATGTTTCCGTCAGGCTACAAGCGCTCCATAAAGTACGGACAGCCTGAACCTCCGTCGCAGATCATGCGCACCGAGGTACTCAACCGCTGGGGTGTCGACGCGGCACTGCGCTATGTCGTCACATATCCCGAGGCTTTGGCCGAAAAGGTAGCGTCGCGCGATACTATAGACGAACATACCTTGAGGTTGGCGACGGGCTCGTCGGCCGACATTACCGAGATAAAGAAGTGGTTGCGTGAAAACGGGTTTGAGGAGGTGGACTATGTGTACGACCCGGGACACTTTGCCGTGCGCGGCTCAATTCTTGACATATTCGGTTACAGCTACGAAGAGCCTTTCCGCATAGACTTCTTCGGCGACGATATAGAGTCGATACGCAGCTTCAATATAGAGACCCAGCTGTCGGAACGTAAGTTTGACGACATATCCGTCACCTCCAATGTCACTTCAAGTTCTGAAGGGTCGCTGCTCGACTACATTTCGCGCGACACTCTGATATGGATGCGCGACCCCGCTTATACCGTGGACCGTATTAAGTCCATTGCGGGCGAGTCGTTCAGCAGCAGTGCGCTGATAGCCGACGAGGGCGACGCATCGGCCATGTCGCAGGTTGTCGATCCCGAACGGTTTGCCGATGAGCTTGGCGGCTTTAAGCTGGTGTCGTTCACGTCGGCGCTCGATGTACCGTCAGGAACCGGCACGGCTATCGGCTTCGGATGCACGCCACAGGGCATATATCATAAGAATTTCGATCTTATAAGTGACTCTTTCGGCAAATTGCTGGCCGACGGATACACCATATATATACTGAGTGACTCGGAGAAGCAGATAGAACGTCTGCGGGCCATATTTGCCGACCGCGGCGACGATATATCGTTCACTTCGGTCATAACCACTGTCCATGAGGGCTTTGTGGATCATGCCGTGAAGATGTGTGTGTTTACCGACCACCAGATTTTTGACCGCTTCCATAAATATAATCTGAAGAGCGACCGCGCCCGTTCGGGCAAGCTTGCCTTGTCGCTGAAAGAGCTCGGCCAGATAGAACCGGGCGACTATATAGTCCATGCCGACCACGGAGTAGGGCGTTTCGGCGGCCTTATACGCACCGAGGTCAACGGCCGCATGCAGGAGATGATCAAATTGGTGTATCTTAACAACGACCTGCTGCTTGTAAGCATACATTCACTCCACAAACTGTCGAAGTATCGCGGTAAGGAGGGTGTGGAGCCCCGCATAAACCGCCTCGGTTCGGGTGCGTGGAACAAGATGAAGGACCGCACCAAGTCCAAGCTCAAGGATATAGCGCGCGACCTCATCAAGCTCTATGCCGCCCGTAAGGATGAGAAAGGCTATGCCTACTCGCCCGACAGCTATCTGCAGCAGGAGCTTGAGGCGTCGTTTCTGTATGAGGATACGCCTGACCAGCTTACGGCCACTCAGGCTGTGAAGGCCGACATGGAGTCGGCTCGCCCCATGGACCGCCTTGTGTGCGGCGATGTCGGTTTCGGCAAGACCGAAGTGGCCATACGTGCGGCCTTTAAGGCGGCCACCGACAACAAACAGACTGCGGTGCTTGTGCCGACTACCGTACTTGCCTACCAGCACTACAATACGTTTAAGGACCGGCTTAAAGACTTTCCCGTAAGGGTGGAATATCTGTCGCGAGCGCGCTCGGCCAAAGATGTGAGGCTGATACTCGCCGATCTTGCCGAAGGCAAAATAGACATACTTATAGGCACACATAAGATAATAGGCAAAGATGTGAAGTTTAAGGACCTCGGCCTTCTTATTGTCGACGAGGAGCAGAAGTTTGGCGTGGCTGTCAAGGAGAAACTGAAGCAGCTGAAGACAAATGTCGACACCCTTACCATGTCGGCGACGCCGATACCGCGCACGCTGCAGTTCTCGCTCATGGGCGCCCGCGACCTTTCGGCCATAACCACGCCCCCGGCCAACCGATATCCCATACTTACTTCGCTCAACGCGTTGAACGATGATATAATCACCGAGGCCGTGAATTTCGAGATGTCGCGCAACGGTCAGGTGTTTATCGTGAATCCGCGCATTGAGGGGCTTTATGACCTTGAGGCCATGGTGAAGCGTCTTGTGCCCGACGCGCGTACTATCGTGGCACACGGCCAGATGCCGCCCGAAAAGCTTGAAAAAGCCATAATGGATTTTTCCAATCACGATTACGACGTACTGCTTGCCACCACTATAATAGAGTCGGGCATAGACATGCCCAATGTCAACACTATAGTCATAAATGACGCGCACAAATTCGGCTTGAGCGAGTTGCATCAGCTCCGCGGGCGAGTAGGACGCAGTTCGCGCAAGGCGTTCTGTTATCTTCTTGTTCCGCCTCATGTGCCGTTGACGCCTGTCGCGCGTCGCCGTCTTCAGGCCATAGAGAGTTTCAGCGAACTCGGCAGCGGCATACACATAGCCATGCAGGACCTCGACATACGCGGCGCCGGCAATCTGCTCGGAGCCGAACAGTCGGGCTTCATAGCCGACCTCGGTTACGAAACATATCAGCGCATACTCAAAGAAGCCGTGATGGAGTTGAAAAACGAGGAGTTTGCCGACACGCTTACCGCTTCCGACGGCACGTCCGGCGATGAGGAGTTTGTGGCCGACTGTGCTGTGGAGAGCGATATGGAGCTTCTGCTTCCGCCCGATTATGTGCCGCAGGAGAGCGAGCGTATAAGTCTGTATAAGGAACTCGACGGCATAGAGCGCGAGCTTGACCTGCAGCGTTTCAGAATGCATCTTGAGGACCGTTTCGGCAAGATACCCAAAGTCACCTCCGAGCTGCTCCGTGTGCCGCGTCTGCGTTATCTTGCACGGCGTCTCGGTATAGAGAAGATTGTGCTTAAACAGGAGCAGATGTACATGTATTTTGTCGACGACAACAATAAGGCTTACTACCAGTCACCCATGTTCGGCCGTATATTGAATTACCTTCAGGCTCATCCGCGACGTTGCCGTATAAGGGAGAAAAACGGACGCCGCAGTCTTGCCATCGCCGATGTGCCCACGGTGGAGGAGGCAGTGTCGCTGCTTCAGGAGATACTGTCGCTTAACTCGATATGACAACAATGGAGCTTGTCGACGTCGCACCCGAGGAGTACGGACGGCTTTTCCCGTCGCCGCCGCTCGTATACAATACTGTCGCTTTCAATGAACTTAACCGTGGAAAGTGCGAGGATGTGAGGTATATGGTGTTTCGTGAAGGGAAGATACGGGGAGGCATAGTGCTCGGACTGCGCGACGGTATGTGGCAGTCGCCCTTTTCGGCTCCTTTCGGAGGGTTCACGCTGTTGCGCGGCCAGCGCATGGAATATATAGAGCATATGGCCCGGTGTATGGGCGAGTTTGCCGATGTCGCCGCTTGTCCCGTACGCATCATATTTCCGCCGGTGCCTTACGACGAAGGTCTGACGACAAAGTGTGTGAGCGCTTTTTCCCGAATGGCGCATTGCGCTATGTCATACGATGTCAGCTACCACTATAATCTTCAGGAGACCGCTACCGCAAGCCGCAAGGCGCGCGGAGCATTGAGGGAGGCCCTGCGGTATGGTTTTGTCTTTGAACGTCTTGCCGGAAACGATGCGGACATAGTGCGTGTATACGATATCGTGAAGCGGAATCATGAGGCGAAAGGTTACCCCGTCAAGATGTCATGCCGCGAGGTTATCGAGACATCTGAAGTCATATCGGCCGACTTCTTTGTGCTGAAGGAGTCAGGTCGTGACGTGGCTGCCGCCGTGGCTTTCCATGTGGCCCGTGGTGTGGTGCAGATAATTTACTGGGGCGACTTGCCCGGTACTTCGCATATGAGAGTCATGAACCGCTTGGCGGCGGAGCTGGCGGACTTTTACCGCAATCGCGGACTCCATATAATGGATTTGGGACCGTCGACCGAGGCCGCGATCCCAAATTACGGTTTGTGCGCGTTCAAAGAGAGCTGGGGTTGCCGCCCTTCATTGAAGCCGCAGGTCATTGTCAGACCATCATCTCATATATAAGCCGAGTGTCGTCGGGCGTCAGTCTGACATAGTTGCCTATCGGATTGCCTTTGTGTTCGTGGAGTTTATCGACAAGACGGTCTATATCGGGATGCTCTATGCCGAGTTGCGACAGTGTTACCGGCATGCCTATGCCCGTATAGAACTCTTTTAGTCTGCTCACGCCTTCACGTATTATATCATCCGTTGTCCGGCCTTTGCCGTTGACTTTCATCACGCGGGTGGCAAACTGCACTACCTTATCGGGATTTTTGGTCGCCACGTAGGCCATCCATGCCGGATTGACTACGGCAAGTCCTGCTCCGTGAGCCACGTCGTATATTGCGCTAAGTTCATGCTCCATGAAGTGCGAGGCCCAGTCCTCCACTCGTCCGGTGCCGCACAGCCCGTTGTGGGCAAGAGTGCCGCTCCACATTATATTGGCCCGCGCCTGATAGTCTGACGGGTTTGCAATGACTTTCGGAGCCTCTTCCATTATGGCCGTGAGAAGCCCTTCGGCCACACGGTCGGTCACCTCGCAGTCGGGAGTGTTTGTGAAATAACGTTCAAATATGTGGGCCATCATGTCTACTATGCCGCAGGCCGTCTGGTAGGAGGGGAGGGTGAATGTAAGTTCCGGGTTCATGACGGCAAACTTCGGCCGCAGGGCGCTCTCCGTGCGCAGACTTAGTTTTATCAGACCGTCGCGTTTGGTTATGACCGAGTTGCCGGAGCCTTCACTGCCTGCTGCCGGTATAGTGAGCACTACCCCTACGGGGAGAGCCTTCTCGACAATTTTCTTGCCACAGTAAAAGTCCCAGAAGTCGCCTTCATAAGGAGCTCCGCAGGCTATGCCTTTGGCGGTGTCGATTACGGAGCCGCCACCTACGGCAAGTAGAAAGTCTATGCCGTTGTCGCGCACCAAGTCGATGCCCTCATATACGCGGTCATCGGTCGGATTGGGCTTTATGCCGCCTATCTCCATGCGGTTTATTCCGGCTTCGTCAATCGACTGCCTTACACGGTCGAGAAGACCGCTTCTTATCACCGATCCGCCTCCGTAGACTATAAGTACGTTCTTTGCGCCGAAGTCTTTAAGCAGCTGACCCGTCGCTTTTTCCGTATCGCGTCCGAATACATATTTTGTAGGTGCCCAAAGGGTAAAATTGTCCATAGCTTTCGGTAGTTTTAAACGCTGTTCAGATATTACCGGCGGTTTCCGCCCTTCTTGGCTTTCTGCTGTTCGCGCAGCATGGCCTGTTGCTGACGCTGTGCTTCTTCAAGACGTGCCATGAAGCCCGACTTCTTGCGCGGTTTCTTTGCCGCTTCTCTCATCTTGGCGCGCATCTTGTCTTCATTTACGACATGACGGAATATGTAGGTCTGCACGATGGTGATGAGCAATGACAGGAAGTAGTAGTATGACAGACCGGCCGCATAGTTGTTGAAGAACACGAGGAACATGACAGGCATGAGGTACATCATCCACTTCATGCCGGGCATCGTAGTGCTCGACGGCTGGCTGGCCATGGTTATCTTGGTGTATATTATATTGGTCGCGGTCATGAGCAGACAGAACAGCGACAGGTGGTTGCCGAAATATTCTGTAACGAGCGGTATGTTGCCGCTCCATGACAATATGGCGTCGGGGGCCGAGAGGTCTTTGGCCCAAAGGAACGACTGTCCGCGCAATTCTATACATGACGGGAAGAACGTGAACATGGCTATGAGCACCGGCATCTGAAGCAACATCGGCAGACAGCCCGCCATAGGGTTGGCTCCGGCTTTTGAGTAGAGTGCCATTGTCTTTTGCTGGCGTGTCATGGCGTTCTCCTGTCCGGGATACTTGTCGTTGATCTCCTTTATCTCCGGAGCCAGCAGGCGCATCTTGGCCTGCGACATGTAGCTCTTGTAGGTAAAGGGGAATATGATGAGCTTTATGAAAATGGTGAGTATGAGTATTATTATACCGTAGTTCGTGAACCAGTGGCCGAGTATGTCAAATACCGGTATCACTATCCAAGTGTTGATCCAGCGGAACAGGGCCCAGCCAAGCGGTATAAGGCGAGTAAGGTTGAGGTTCTCGTCGGGCTGAAGGTTGCTCTGCAGGTCGGAGAGTAGGGGATAGAGGTTTGGAGCTATGAGTATGTCAAATGCCGCAGGCACGGGATTGCCCGCATTGTAGTCAAGCGTGGTCACTGCGTCAAGCTCTTTCAGGTAGTCGGAGTGCTCTTTTGTCAGCACACGCGATGTAAGGTTGGCGCTGTTGAAGTGGCTTTTGGCTATGAACGCCATAGAGAAGAACTGGTTTTTGTAGCCGATCCACTTGATGCGTTCGTTGATCTCCTCGTCGTCGTTGGTGGTCTCTTTGAGATTCTCTACGTCGCCGCCGGCATACTTGTAGTATATCGCCGAATTGCGTTCCTCAAACACTCGTCCTTTTTCCTGACGTATCATCTTCTGGCTCCAGAGGAAGTCCATGGTAGCCACGTTGGAGGGAATTATCGACTGCATGCCCTGCTGGACAATCTCCATCTTCACCACATAACTTTCGGGCGCCAGTGTGTAGCGCATGCCGAATGATGCCCCGTTGCCGAGGTTGAGCGACATAAGCACGGTGCTGTCGTTTTCCTGAACCGGAGTGAAGTAGAAGTCGCGGGTGTCAAACTCGCGGTCGGCCGAGTTGAGGACAAACGAGTACATGTCATCGTCGCCGTTGACCACTACGACTTTGCCGCCGCGGTATGAGTCGTATTTTTTCAGCTCGGCGCGCGATATGATACCGCCTTTACTTGACAGGTCGAGTGAGATGACGTCGTTTTCGAGCTTCAGTGTCTTGTTCTCGCCGTGGAGGTAACGTGCAAAGCCGTGATACTGCGACAGGTTGCGCAGGGTCGATTTTACCGATTCTATGGCCTTGTTCATGACGTTGACCGGCGGGAGTGTGGCCGAGCTCAACTCCGGATGTACGAGATAGTTTATGTTGATGTCGGTAGAGTCTACCGTCACGTATCCGTTGACATTGCTGCCGTCGGTCGACAGGCGCATCTGCGGAGTGTTGAGGGCGTAGCGGCCTGTGGAGTCGGCTTCGCCGTATTGTCTTATGGCTCCTGCAAGCATGGTCATCTCGGCCGGAGTGAGAGTGTCGGCTTCTGATGCCATCAAGTCGTCGGTCACGGCTTGAGCCTGATCGGTTGTCACTTCCTCGACGGGCATTTTGCTGTCGGGTCGTGGCTCGGGTTGATTAAGCCACATGAAGCCGAGTATGATCGCTCCCATGAGGAGCAGTCCTAACATTGTGTTTTTATCCATTATTTATCGTGTTTATATGCGATGGCAGCTTTTATAAAGTCTATGAATATGGGGTTGGGGCTCAATACCGTCGAGGAGTACTCGGGATGGTATTGTGTGCCTATGAACCAGCGGTGGTCGGGCAGCTCGACGACTTCCACAAGGCGGGTGTCGGGGTTTTCGCCCACACACTTCATGCCGGCGGCCTCAAAACGCTCTCTGTAGTCGTTGTTGAATTCAAAGCGGTGGCGGTGGCGTTCGCTGACCTCGGTGGCTCCGTAGGCTTTGGCCGCTCTTGACCCGGGCGTAAGTCTGCAATCATATGCGCCGAGACGCATGGTGCCTCCCTTGTCGGTGACCGATTTCTGCTCTTCCATAAGGTCAATGACGTTGTCGGGCGTGTTTGGATCCATCTCTGTCGAGTTGGCTTCGGCCAGCCCGAGCACGTTGCGGGCATATTCGATAACCATACACTGCATGCCCAGACATATGCCGAATGTGGGCACGTCATGTTCGCGGCACCACTTCAGAGCCACAAACTTGCCTTCTATGCCGCGGTGTCCGAATCCCGGGGCCACGATGACTCCGTCAAGCGGCGACAGCTTTTCATCGACATTGCCTTCATTGAGCTTTTCGGAATGTATGTATACGAGATTGAGTTTATGGTCGTTGTACGTGGCCGCCTGAAACAGTGCTTCGTTGATCGACTTGTATGCATCCTGAAGCTCTACGTACTTGCCTACAAGACCTATGGTGACCTCTTCCTCGGCGTTTTCCATCTTCTTGAGGAAGTTCATCCACGGAGCCATATGAGGCTCCCCTTCAACCGGCACTTGGGTCTTTTGGAGCACTATTTCGTCAAGGTGCTGTTCGTGCATTTTGACCGGCACCTCATAGATCGACGGCACATCGACCGATTGTATTACGGAGTCGGGCGACACGTTGCAGAACCGGGCGATTTTGTAGCGCATATCTTTCGGTATGTCGCGTTCGGTGCGGAGTACAAGTATGTCGGGCTGTATGCCCACTTCCTGAAGTTGTTTTACGGAGTGCTGTGTGGGTTTGGTCTTCAGCTCCTTGGCCGCGTGTATGTAGGGTACATAAGTCAGGTGTATGCACAGCGCGTTGTGGCCGAGTTCCCATATGAGCTGTCGTACGGCTTCGAGGTACGGGAGCGATTCGATGTCGCCTACCGTTCCTCCTATTTCGGTTATCACATAATCGAACTTACCGGTATTCCCGAGCAGTTTTACGTTGCGTTTTATCTCGTCGGTTATGTGGGGTATTATCTGTACCGTCTTTCCAAGATAGTCGCCCCGGCGCTCCTTTTCGATAACGCTTTGGTATATGCGTCCGGTAGTGACATTGTTGGCGCGTGTTGTGCGTACATTTGTAAAACGCTCGTAATGACCGAGGTCGAGGTCGGCCTCATGGCCGTCGACAGTCACGTAGCATTCGCCGTGCTCATAGGGGTTCAATGTGCCCGGATCGATATTGATGTAGGGGTCAAACTTCTGTATTGTCACCCTGAAACCGCGTGCTTTGAGCAGACACGCGAGCGATGACGATATGATCCCTTTGCCAAGGGATGACACTACGCCACCGGTTACAAATATGTATTTTGTTTCCACGCTGATTGGAGTTTTATTTCCAAGGCGCAAAGTTAGTGATTTTAAATTATAAATCATAGCGCTATGAAGCAATTGTCGGCGCAAAAAGAAGCCCCAGTTTCACAACTGGGACTTCCCCGGAAAAATTAGTGAATGTTGATTGTGCAATATCTTTAGTCTCACATTCCCTATTGATACGGTTAAGTACCAAAAGGTAATTGTTACACACCTTTATCATATACTGTCGTCATTGAAAGCGGGGAATCTGTGTATGTGGCCGACGCCGGGGGAGCCCGGAAAAGGAAATGTGTCGGTTAATTCGGTCTTGCGTTATGTCAGGTTGGCCGGATTGATATACTTGAATCTTGGTCTCTCAATGAATGATATGGCAAAGATAGCATTTTTTTCGAAACAATAGGCATGTCATAGGCATTATTCTTAAAAAAGATGCGGTCTTTGAATTTCGAGGGAATATCGATGTTTGGGGTTGCGTTGTTAATATTGATGTATGGATACTATTACTTTATTGAAGTTCCGGCCGGTCACGGTCGATGCTGTCTCCGATATACTGCCGTTGCTCCATTATGCCGCGAGCCGTACATGTGACTACACTCTTGCCGGCATTCTTATGTGGGCCGACTATTTTAATTATGAATATGCCATAGTGTGCGATACTCTGTTCATACGGGGCGTAGCTGAAAACGACAAGTCGCAACCGGCGTTTTCGATGCCCATAGGACGGTTGCCGTTGCGCAAGTCGCTGGCGATGATACGCGATTATTGTGCCGCGGAGGGCATAAGGCCTATGTTTTCAGCGGTGCCCGAGGATCGTCTGCCCGACTTCTACTGCCTCGGCGCATGCCGTATAGAGGAACTTACCGACTGGGCCGACTATCTTTATGACGCCGGGCAGCTTGCCGCTCTCGCGGGCAATAAATACAGTAAGAAACGCAATCATGTCAACCGTTTTATCGGTGAACATCCCGGCTACAGCTTCGAGCCGATAACCGACCGCAATATAGATGCGGTCAAGGCTTTCTATGCCTCGGATGTGTTTGTCGGTGATGACCGCTCGGGTACTGCAGGCGAAGAGCGCCGTCAGGTGTTCGGCGTGCTCGACAATTATGACAGGTTGCCGTTTGAGGGAGCCGTGCTTTCCACGCCCGAAGAGGGTATTGTGGCTTTTACTGTCGGCGAGGTTATCGGCGACACTCTGTTTGTGCATATAGAGAAGATGAATCATACGGTAAACGGAGCGGGGGAGACCATAAACAAACTCTTTGCGTCGGCGATGGCCTCGCGTTACGGAGTGACTTATATAAACCGCGAGGAGGATGTGGGCGATGAAGGATTACGTAAGGCTAAACAGTCTTATCATCCGGTGATGATGCTTAAAAAGTACAATCTGTCGTTTTAAACATGTCGGTATACGAATTTTAAAGCACGGACGGAAGTAACCGGCCCGGGTGAAGGACTTTGTTGAAAGGCGGTTGTGCATGTCGGACCATTGACGGCATTTCGGGTTTGATGACGCGGTATATGTTTTTTTTGAAAAAGTTTTTGTAACTTTACGTAGAAACATAAACAAACTTCCGCTATGAAACTTCATTTACCGCCACGTCATGACGGCAGCCGCGGGTCGATAGACACCGAGGGGCGCCGCGTCATAATTATCGGAGCCAACGGTTCGGGTAAGACACGTTTTGCCGAACGTCTTATGGAGGAGCTTGCGGGCCGTTCGTTTCGCATCTCCGCGCTCAATGCGCTATATCGCTGTGAGCATGACCCTTCGGCCGGCTCTATCGACGAGCTTTACAGGTCGGCTGCCGCGCAGTCGTCGTTTATGCGCGATGACATCAAGACTCAGTTTGACCGCTTGTTCATGCTGCTCATATATGACGAGATGCTCAACCTTTTCGCCCATAAGATAGCGGACGCATCGGGTGAAGGCATGCCTATTCAGGAGAGCCGTCTTGACAAAGTGGTGAGCGAGTGGCAGGAGGTGTTTCCCGACAGCAAGATACTCCGAGAGGGGAGCCGCATACTTTTCAGCCGTCAGGTAGGCGACAGTTATTCGTCGATGAAGCTGTCTGACGGAGAGAAGGCTGTGTTGTATTATTTCGGCGCCGTGCTTTACGCTCCTGAAAAGGCGGTTGTGTTTGTCGACAATCCCGGCATGTTTCTGCATCCGAGCATAACCGGTATGATATGGGACCGCGTGCAGATGCTCCGGCCCGACTGTACATTCATATATACGACCCATGATGTGGAGTTCCTGTCATCGAGGAGTGACAATATGGTGGTCTGGGTGCGTGACTACGATGCCTCGGCCGCCACATGGGATTATGTCGTGCTGCCGGCCGGTTCGGCAATCAGCGAGGATCTGTACATGACGCTTGTGGGCGTTAGAAAACCGGTGCTATTCATTGAGGGCGACGCCAATCACTCCATTGACGCCAAGCTTTATCCGCTTGTATTCAAGGATTATACGGTAAGGTCGCTCGGCAGTTGCAACAAGGTTATCGAGGCCACGCGCACGTTCAACGATCTTAGCTCGTTTCATCATCTTGACAGTCACGGTATAGTCGACCGTGACCGCCGCGACGCCAAAGAGGTTAAATATCTGCGTGATAAGAAGATATTTGTGCCCGATGTGGCCGAAATAGAGAATATACTTATGCTTGAAGAGGTCATACGTACTGTGGCCCATCGTCAGGGCCGTAATGAGACACGTGTGTTCGAGCACGTAAAGAAGTCTATCCTCGGTCAGTTCAAGCAGGATATAAAGCAGCAGGCCCTTCTTCATACCCGTCATCGCGTCAAGCGCATTATCGAATATCGGGTTGACGGCCGTTTTCCGAACATAGCGCGTCTGGAGGAGCATATCGCCAATCTTGTGCATGAGATTATGCCTCGTGCCATGTATGAGAATTTCTGCCGTGAGTTTCACGGTTATGTGGCCGACGGCGATTATGGAGCCGTCCTCCGGGTATACAACCAGAAGTCGATGGTGCCGGGGTCGAATGTGGCGGGGTTATGTGGTCTTGCTAACAAGGATGCATACATAAAAGTAATAATAGACATATTAAAACGTAACGGCGATGACGCGGCCCGTATAAGGCGCGCGATAATACATTGTTTCGGTATCGATGAGGATGAGGCGACCGCACCGCGTCCCGAACAAAAAGTGATAAAAAATGATTAAATGCTGGATTGAAGCCATGAGGCTTCGCACTCTGCCCGTGTCTTTAGCCGGAGTTATAACGGCAATAGGTTATAATGTGCTCGACGGAACATTTCTGGCTCTGCCCGCGGTACTGTGTCTTGTATTCGCGGTGTTGGCTCAGATAGCGTCTAATTTTGCCAACGAATACTACGATTATCGTGACGGTCTTGACCGCCCCGGACGCGAAGGGCCGCGTCGAGGTGTCACGGAAGGCGATATATCACCGCAGGCCATGAAGAGAGCCACTTTTGCAGTGCTTGGAGCCGCGTGTGCCGTAGGGTGTTCGTTGATTATATGGGGCGGTTGGTGGCTGCTGCTTGCCGGGGTCATGATAGCCGCGGGTGCAATGGCGTATTCCGCCGGCCCTTATCCGCTTTCCCGTCACGGTTTCGGCGAGGTGGCGG
Source organism: Candidatus Homeothermus arabinoxylanisolvens (assembly GCA_001689405.1). Lineage (GTDB taxonomy): Bacteria > Bacteroidota > Bacteroidia > Bacteroidales > Muribaculaceae > Muribaculum > Muribaculum arabinoxylanisolvens. The sequence goes on from LUJO01000060.1 coordinate 128,718, forward strand.
TGTTTTTCTTTTTCGGTATTATTCCGGTCAACCTCACCTATTATGTACAGGCCGGGGCATTTGACACCGATGTTTTCTGGGGGTCGGTGGCCGTAGGCCTTATGGGTGCGAATGTGCTGATAGTAAACAATTACCGCGATGTCGATGATGATCAGTCGGTCGGTAAAAATACAATCGCCGTGATATTCGGTAGGCGTACGGCGTCGTTTGTTTATCTGTTTGACGGATTGGTCGCTTTCTGTATAATTATGTCGCAATTGTCGCATGTGCAGGGCATACCTATTGTCTATGTGCTTCTGCATATATTGTTGTGGAACTTCTTGCGCAGTCATAAAGGCGCCGCGCTCAATCCGTTGCTTGGCATGACTGCCGTGCTCATGCTTGCCTATTCTATAGCGTTCTTGCTGTACGCGGTTTCTTAACTGAAAAGTGTATCTGCCGTTTTACATCTATATATAATATATAATCTATAATATATACAAGTGTATTGTCGCGTGTCATTACATGTTATGGCCTAAACAATCCGGTTTATGGCCTTTATCTGCTGTTTGTTGCGTGTTGTGACATAAAATGTAACACTATGTAACCTGTATGAAATATTTATCTGTTTTGCTAATATATTAATAATCAGTGTTTTATAAATTAATAATAGTTAAAAATTAGGCTTAGACGAAAAAATATTGCATAAAACTATTGCATATTAAAAATATTATGTATCTT